>VGHO01000179.1 GCA_016868175.1 Betaproteobacteria bacterium | reverse complement strand
AAGCGACTCGGGCGAGGCCACGAATACGAAGCCGGCGGACTGTGCGTCGAGCGCCGCCTCGATCTCCCACGCTTCGAGGCTGCGAACACCTGCGCCGATGCCACGGTCGTTGTGGCCGATGTCCACGATGCAGCCGCCAGCGAGTCGCACGGCGCGGTCGTAGGTGTTGCGGTGGGTACGGTGCATCAGGAAGCGGGCGGGCATGCCGCGGGTGTCGGGTAGCGCCGCCATGCGCGCGGCATCCCACCCGGCAAGGCAGGCTGCGGTCGCCAGCGTGAGGCCTGCCGAGGCCCCTGTGGTCACAAGACCGGCCTCGGCCCCGGTGAACGCCGCAATCCGCTGGCTGGCCAGGGTCTGCAACTCGGCCATGTCTACCGAGCAGGCGGCCGCCTCCTGCATGGCGCGCAGCACCTCCGGTTCCATCAGGGCACCGCCCAGGCGGGTGAGGGTTCCCGCTGCATTGAGCCTGCGGGCCACGCCCAGGGATCGCAGGAAGCCAGTCATCAGGTGCTCGCTCGAGGGATGATCAGCAGCGGGGCCGGGCTTGATCTACCGGCCCAGCCGGTAGGGCTCCTCGAAGGCCAGGAAGTCGTGCTCGAGGAGGGCATCGCGGATCCAGGCCTCCACCGCTTCAAGCCGGATCACCCTCTCGATGTAGGCACCTGCATCCGGAGGAACGGGCAACCCGTAGGTGAGGAGTCGCATCACCACAGGTGCAAAGTAGGCGTCGGCGATGCCGAAGCGGCCGAACAGCATGGGCCCCCGGTGCTCCCTCAGCAATTCGGACCACATTGAAACGATACGGGCCAAATCAGCCCTCACTCCTGGCTTGTCGCGGAGCGCCAGCGCGCCGACTTCAGGCAGGCGCGCCTCGATATTCATCGGACAGGCGCTTCGCAGCGCGGAAAAACCTGCGTGCATCTCTGCGCAGACGCTGCGCGCTTTCGCCCGGTGCGACGGGTGCTGGGGCCAGAGTTCGCGCTCGGGAAAGGTCTCGGCGAGGTACTCGGCGATCGACAGGGTGTCCCAAACCACGACGCTGCCATCCACCAGCACTGGCACCTGACCGCCTGGACTGACTTCAGCGAGGCGTGTCTTGAAATGCGAGTCCGGCGAGAAGCTGTCGAAGCGCAGCATCACCTCGTGAAAGTCGATGCCCGCTTGCCGCATCAGCACCCAGGCACGCATTGACCACGAGGAATAGTTCTTGTTTCCGATATAGAGTCTGCGCATCACAAATCCAGATCAAAGGCCCTCCGTGGCGAGCGCAGCAAGCAGCAACTTGCTGGAGGTGGTCCACCCGACGATTCCGCCCTGCGCACGGACCATCTCGAGCGTTGCCGACTTGAATTCGGGGAAATAGCTCTCGGTGCAGTCCTCCAGCAGCAGACATTCATAGCCCCTGTCGTTGGCCTCGCGCATCGAGGTTTGTACACATACCTCGGTTGTGACGCCCGCGAAGATCAGCCGCTTCACCCGCATCGCTTGCAGTTCCTCGTGCACTCTCGTTGCGTAGAACATGCCCTTGCCCGGTTTGTCGAACACCCATTCTCCGGCGGCTGGGGCCAGCGCGTCAACGATCTCGCTTCCAGGTTCGCCGCTTACGAGAATGCGGCCCATCGGCCCTGGATCGCCAATCCGCAGTCGCGGCTGGCCTCGATTGCGCTTGGCAGGTGGACAGTCCGAAAGATCGGCGCGATGGGCCTCACGCGTGTGCAGCACCAGACCGCCAACTTTGCGCCAGGCGCTCAGAACACGGGCGCATGCCGGCACGATAAACGACAGTCGGCTGACATCATTGCCAAGAGAATCCCCGAAGCCGCCGGGCTCGATGAAGTCGCGCTGCATATCGATCACGGCCAGGACGGTACTGGCAAGCTCGAATTCGAAAGGGAATGGCTGGGCCTCCGCACGCATCAGCCTGGCCCCGGTCCGCAGCGTTGATCCGGGAAACCGGCCCCGCCCATGTAGGCACCCAGCACCTGACGTTGCGCACCTCGGCCCAGGGTCTCGTGAACCAGGCGGCCTTCACTCATCACAACGATCCGGTCGGCCAGTTCCAGCAGTTCATCGATATCCTCACTGATCAACAGCACTGCACCCCCTTGGCTGCGGACTTCAACGATGCGCGCATGAATCTCACGCACCGCTGCAAAATCGAGCCCGAACACTGGATTCATCGCGATCAGCACCCGGATGTCGCCTGCGAGTTCCCTGGCCAGAACCACCCGCTGCACATTTCCGCCAGAAAGGCTGCTAACCGGAGCGCCCTCACCTTGCGACTTGATGCCATACTCGGTGATCCAGGCGCGGGCCCGCCTCCGCCACACCCCCGAGCGCAGCCAGCCTCTGCGACTCAGCGGTGCTCGATCGAAGTCACGCAGGGCCATATTGTCCGACACGCTCATCCCAGCCACGCAACCGTTTCGCAACGGCTCTTCGGGCAGACTGCGGAGCTTGAGGATATGGTTCTGAGCGCGCGAAGCAACATACGGCATGCCCTGAACCTGAACCGATCCCGAGGCCCGACGGCGCTGCCCGACGATGGCCTCCATGAGCTCGCGCTGCCCATTCCCCGACACGCCCGCAACTCCAAGAATCTCGCCTGCCCGTACTGCGAGACTGAGGCTCACAACAGCGAGCGTACCCCGGTCGCCGTGCACGCACAAATCCCGGATCTCCAGGGCTGGGGCAGGGTCCCGCCTTTCGGCTGGGGCAGGGTCCCGCCTCTCGGCTGGGGCCAGATCGACGCCACCACGATGCCGCATCCCCGGGGATTCGTCGGCGGCCTGCGGTTGGTCAGAGCCGATCATCGCGCGCGCCAGTGCTTGCGGGGTGGCACTGGAAACGGCAGAGAAGTGCACCGCCTTGCCGCGGCGCAGCACCGTCACATCGTCTGCATAGGCCATCACCTCACGAAACTTGTGGGTGATGAGCAGCACAGTGCAGTGGCCGCTGTGCGCAATAGCGCGCACATGGCTCAGCACTTCATCAGCCTCCTGGGGGGTGAGTACCGAGGTCGGCTCGTCGAGGATGAGCAGCCGGGGCCGCAGGTACAACTGCTTGAGCAACTCCAATTTCTGCTTTTGCCCTGCCGCCATGTCCGCAGGGCGCGCATCCAGCTCCATGCGAAACGGAGTCGCACGAAGGAAGGCCTCGATTTGTTCACGCTGTCGATTCCAGCGAATCCATGCGGGAAGTTTCCCCCGGGCCAGCAGGAGATTTTCCGCCACCGTCATCCCTGGGGCCAGGGTGAAGTGCTGGTACACCATCCCGATGCCAAGTTCGCGAGCGATCACCGGATTCGCGATGAACTGCTCGCGTCCATCGCACAGGACCGCGCCCTCGTCGGGGGTGTGTGATCCCGCCAGGCACTTCACCAACGTGGTCTTTCCAGCACCGTTTTCGCCGAGCAGTGCGTGCACCGTCCCGGGCCTGACCTCGATCGACACATCCTCGAGCGCGGTAAGCCCGCCAAAGCGCTTCCCGAGCGCAAGGGTCTGCACCAGCATGGCAGGGCGGGGAGCGAAGTCGGGGTCGACGCGCATCGAGATCGAAGCCCTATCGCAGCGCGTGGAGGAGCGATCCGGAATCGGTATGGGCACCGAATACACCGTGCTGCATCGTGATCATCTTCAACGCGGCCAGATGGTTTCCGTGCTCGGTGGCGGCCGTACTGTCGGAGAGCACAAGGCATTCGAAGCCGCGGTCATTGGCCTCCCGCAGGGTTGTATGCACGCACACGTCGGTGGTGATGCCGCACAGCACCAGGTTGTCGATGCGGCGTGTGCGGAGAATCAGTTCGAGATCGGTTGCATAGAACGACCCTTTCCCAGGCTTGTCGATGACCACCTCACCTGGCAGCGGAATCAACTCCGGAACAATCTCCCACCCTGGCTCACCGCGCACCAGAATCCTGCCGCATGGACCGGGGTCGCCAATGCCCGCACCAATCTGGCGGGAACGCCAGCGCTTGTTGGCGGGCAGGTCCGAGAGATCCGGCCGGTGACCTTCACGGGTGTGCATGATGTGGAAACCGAGCGCGCGCATGGTGGCCATGACTTTGCGGATCGGCTCGATCGGCGCCCTCGTCAGCGAGAGGTTGTAACCCATCGCGTCCACATAGCCGCCGGCTCCGCAGAAGTCGGTCTGCATGTCGATCACGACCAGAGCGGTGTTTTCCGGATGCAGTTCGCCGTTGTACGGCCAGGCGTAGGGTTTGGCCTCAACGAAACGCCTGGCCACGGTCAGGCCACCCGCTTTGGAGGTGTTGCGCCCCTGCGGGCCTCACCCAACGGCTCAGGTAGCGCCTCGTCACCGAAGATCTCCTCGGGCCACCCGGAACGCAGCGGGCACGCTGCGCCGTCGAAGTGGCAGAACATGCCGTCACGCCAGACGATCCGTCTGCTCTGGTCCGGGTAAACACCGCCCTTTGCATCCATGCTGCAGCACTCCTTGCATACGGCAGGGTTCATCAACACCTGCTTATCTGGAATTGGATGAGAGTTCGCCGGGGCTGCCTGCAGCCAATGCCCCCGGCCGGCAGGTGGCAATCAGGATCAGCAACGTGAGCAGATAGGGCACGGTGTTGAAGAGATGGTAGCCCCAGCCAAACCCTACGGACTGCAGCGCCGGCCCAACGGCGCCCGCCCCGCCGAACAATGCTGCGGCCGTGATGCAGCGCAAAGGGCTCCAGCGGGCGAAAATCACCAGCGCCACTGCGATGAGCCCCTGTCCGCTCGACACGCCTTCGCTCCAACTGCCGGGGTAGAAGAGCGTGAGAGAGGCTCCTCCCAGCCCTGCGATAGCACCCCCGCCCATGGTGGACCAAAGGCGGATTCGCCGCACCGAATAGCCGAGCGCACGCGCAGCATCGGCGGAGTCGCCAGCCATGCGGACCACGAGGCCGAATCGGGTCGAACCCAGCGCCCACCAGATCGCCACAGACAGCGCAAGCCCTAAGGGCAGCAGCGCGTTCACCTCGAGGGCTGCGCGAATGGCGGGTGATTCGCTCCAGTCGCCGAGTGGCAACGCCACGATCTGCGGTGCCTGCGGCTGGATCAACGGTTTGCCAAGATAGAACGCAAGCCCCATGCCAAAAAGCATGAGTGCGATGCCGGTCGCAACGTCGTTGACCCGGGGAAGCGAGCAAAGCAGAGCGTGCAGCGCGGAAAGTGCCGCACCCGCCAGCGACGCACACAAGACGCCCACCAACGCCGACCCACTGACATATGCGCCGCCAAAGGCTGCAACCGCCGAAAGCACCAGAACGCCTTCCAGCCCGAGGTTGATGCGGCCCGACTTTTCCGTGAGACACTCACCGAGGCTCACAAAAAGGTAGGGCACACCCACCCGCAGCGCGCCTCCAACCAGCGCCGCGATCAGGGCGATCCACTGATCGGCAGTCATGTCGTCGTCAGACGGTCCTGTCGCCGAGGGGAGTCGACGAAGGCCTCGGCCCCGAAGGCTGGAGGATCCGTCGCCATATCGCCCTCCAGTCGGCGTCACGCAGGGCCTCGCTGG
>VGHO01000178.1 GCA_016868175.1 Betaproteobacteria bacterium | reverse complement strand
CGAGGACGACGCTGAAGCAATCCTGCTGGCACGCAACCTGTTGCGACATCTTGGATGGCAGGGCCGAAGCGACGGCATCGCAAGGACCGATCAACGTGCGGGGTGGAGTGCGCCGCGTCATAGCCCGGAGGAGTTGCTCGGCGTGATGCCTGCAGACTTCCGCGAACCTGTTGATATGCGTGAAGTACTCGCGCGGATCGCAGACAGCTCCGACTTTCTCGAGTTCCAGCCTGACTATGGACCTCATACGGTGTGTGCGCACGCGGCGATCGAGGGCTATGCGGCGGGGTTCATCAGCAACAACGGGCCCATCGATCCTGCGGGAAGCCACAAGGTCACGCACTTCATCCAGGCCTGCTGCCAGGCCGACATTCCGCTTGTGTACCTGCAAAACACAACCGGCTACATCGTGGGCAAAGCCAGCGAGCAGGCAGGCATGATCAAGCACGGCTCGAAGATGATCCAGGCGGTGGCCAATGCAACCGTTGCATCGATCACGCTGCATTGCGGTGCATCGTTCGGAGCGGGCAACTACGGTATGTGCGGTCGAGGGTTCGATCCGCGCTTTGCCTTTTCATGGCCCAATGCAAGCACGGCCGTGATGGGTGCCGAGCAGGCCGCTCGGACCATGCGGATCGTGGCCGAGGCCGGAGCAGCCCGCAAAGGAGAGACTCCAGACGCCTCCGCGCTCGAGGCGATGGAGCGCAACATCATCGACACTTTCGAGCGGCAGTCCGGGGCAATCCACACCAGTGCACGCATGCTCGATGACGGCATCATCGACCCGCGCGACACCCGCAAGGTCCTTGCGCTCGTCCTGGCCACCTGCCGCGAGGCGCGCGCCCGCAAGCTCTTCCCGATCCAGTTCGGCGTGGCGCGGCCCTGAGCAAACGATGCGCCGCCTGAAACCTCGCCGCCCGAAACGCGCCCCCTGAAACCTCGCCGCCTGAAACCTCGCCGCCTGAAACCTCGCCGCCCGAAACGCACCGCCCGCGAACCCGCCCACCACCTCGAATCGGACCTAAGCCGATGCTCTTCACTGCCGAACACCGCGCCCTGCAGGATTCCCTGCGCAGGTTCATCGACAGCGAAATCAACCCGCATGTGGAGGCCTGGGAGAAGGCAGAAATCTTCCCGGCACACGAGGTGTTTGCCAGGATGGGTGCGCTGGGCTTTCTCGGAATCACCAAGCCCGTGGTCTACGGCGGTCTTGGCCTTGACTACTCCTACGCGGTCGCCTTCGCCGAGGCACTCCGCCATATCCATTGCGGCGGGGTACCGATGGCGATCGGTGTTCAGACCGACATGGCAACACCCGCACTGGCCCGGCACGGAAGCGAGGAAGTGTGCAGGAGGTTCCTCGAGCCCTCGATCCGCGGTGAGATGGTGGCGTGCCTCGGTGTCTCCGAGCCCGGGGCTGGATCCGACGTGGCCTCGATCCGCACCACCGCACGCAAGGACGGCAACGATTACCGCATCGACGGGACCAAGATGTGGACCACCAACGGCACTCAGGCCGACTGGATGTGCCTTCTCGCCAACACCTCGGACGGACCGGCGCATCGCAACAAGACCCTCATCTGCCTGCCCATGAAGAGCCCCGGCGTCACGGTGGCGCGCAAGCTGAGGAAGGTCGGGATGCACGCCTCGGACACCGCGCAGATCCATTTCGACGACGTGCGGGTTCCGCAGCGCTACCGGATTGGCGAGGAGGGCATGGGTTTCGTGTACCAGATGGAACAGTTTCAGGAAGAGCGTCTGTGGGCCGCGGCCAGTGCAGCTGCTGCGGGCAACGTCCTTCTGGAGACCGTGGACTATCTGCGCGAGCGCATCGCCTTTGGCAAACCGCTGCTCGAAAACCAGTTCATTCAGTTCAAGCTTGCCGAGTTGCAGACCGAGGTGGAGTGTGTACGCGCCCTCCTCTACCGTGCCACGGAACTGTATGTC
Organism: Betaproteobacteria bacterium; assembly: GCA_016868175.1. Lineage (GTDB taxonomy): Bacteria > Pseudomonadota > Gammaproteobacteria > Burkholderiales > Burkholderiaceae_E > UBA3064. The sequence goes on along the minus strand of VGHO01000178.1, from coordinate 3,582 downwards.
GCGGGTGAGGACGTGCTCCAGCTTGCCTCGATGGCCAAGCTCAAGAGTGGCCGGGTGGCGCGCGAAGTGGCCGACTGGTGCGTGCAGTTCTGGGGTGGAATGGGCTACATCGAGGAAACCCGGGTAAACCGCTACTGGCGCGATTCGAGGCTCGGCTCGATCGGAGGGGGGGCCGACGAGGTCATGCTCGGAATCATTGCCCGCACGATGGGGCTTGCGGGTCGGTCACGATGAGCGGTGGCCGGCGCATCACCAAGCTGCTGATCGCCAACCGGGGCGAGATCGCCTGCCGGATCCTGCGTAGCGCCCACGCCGAGGGACTCCCCACCGCTGCGATCTACAGTGACGTCGACCGCAACGCACTCCACACCCAGCTTGCGGGCGAGGCACACCCGATCGGCGGAGCGGCTGCTGCGGATTCCTATCTCCGCGCCGGTGCCATCCTCGAGCTTGCCCAGCGCATCGGTGCCAACGCGATTCACCCCGGCTACGGCTTTCTCAGTGAGCAAGCCGACTTTGCCGACGCCTGCGAAGCCGGGGGGCTCATCTTTGTGGGGCCGAGCGGCGCATCGATGCGCGCACTCGGAAACAAGTCGGCGGCACGCCGGCTTGCGCTCACGCTCGGGATCCCGGTGCGCGCGGGCTACGATGGAAACGATCAGACCGATGCGCGATTCCTCGCCGAGGCGCCCAAGCTTGGCTTTCCGCTCATGGTGAAGGCAGCCGCGGGCGGTGGTGGCCGGGGCATGCGCATCGTCCACCACCTCGCGGACCTGCCGGAGGCCCTGGCGAGCGCCCGGGCAGAGTCACTGGCAGCCTTCGGCAGTACCCAGCTCCTGCTCGAGGCGCTGCTTGCAAGGGCGCGCCATATCGAGATTCAGGTCATGGCCGATCACTACGGCAAGGTCCTCACCCTGCATGAGCGCGACTGCACAACACAGCGACGCCATCAGAAGATCCTCGAAGAGGCGCCGGCACCGGGACTGTCCAGCGCACTGCGAAGTGCGATGAGCCACGACGCAATCCGGCTCGCCCGCGCAGTGCATTACCACGGCGCAGGAACCGTGGAATTCCTTCTCGAGCCTGACGGGCGCTACACGCTGCTCGAGATGAATACCCGCCTGCAGGTCGAGCACCCCGTGACCGAGGCGATCACCGGCCTCGATCTGGTTGCCCTGCAGTTGCGCATCGCTCAGGGTGAGCCACTTGCGATCGGGCAGCACGAGGTGCAGATGCGTGGCCACGCGATCGAGGCCCGCCTCTGCGCTGAGGACCCTTGGCGCGCGTGCCGGCCGCAGTCAGGACCGGTGCATGCGCTGCGCTGGCCCGGTATCGAGGGCGTTCGTATCGACCACGGACTGCATTGCGGCAGCTCCATTTCGCAGCACTACGACCCCCTGATGGCCAAGATCATTGCCTGGGGCACGCACCGGAGTGAGGCGATCAACCGCCTGAGACTGGCGCTCGAGCAACTGCGGATTCTCGGGCCCCAGGACAACCGCGCGCTGCTGCTCGCAGCCCTGGCGCACCCAGGGTTTGGCGAGGTGGTGTCGAGCGACACTGGCTGGCTTGAGCGCGCACTGGCCTCAGGGTCCCTCCTTCCGGCTGTAGATTCGCCGGCAGGCGACCCCACCGCCCCCCCGCTCGCGTGGTCGGCTGCGGCGGCTGCGCTCATCGCAACGCGCTCGGCCAGGGTCCATGGCGCGCTGATGGGATTCCAGAGCACTGCACGCGGCCCGAGCCGCACCGAGGAATCCGCCCGCCTCGTCCAGCGGATGCGCGTCCGTGCGCAGCGCCATCAGCACACCAGCGAGTTGCGCCTGCGCTGCGACGGCTCCTCCGACCACCAGGACCTTGCCTTCTGGACGCTGGGTGATGCTGCCGACCCGCTAGGCGTCTGGCTGAGTGTCGGGGTGCCTGTGGACCTCGGCCCGCCCTGCAACCCGTCGGATCGCTCACCCGGCGAGGCTCTCGCGATCGGCCCGCAACGCCGCCATTTTCTCGCGCACTGGAGCCCCGAGGGGCTGTACCTCGACCTCGGCATCTGCTCCGACCTTGCCGTCGTGGACGCCCCCTCGACTTCAACCGATTCCGGCCGCAACCGCGAGGGGATCCTGCGCAGCAGCATGCACGGCCTGGTGGCCTCGGTGGAGGCCAGGGTCGGTGATCGGGTGGAAGCGGGAAGCCTGCTGATGCGAATCGAGGCGATGAAGATTCAGCACCGCATCGAGGCACCGCGCGCAGGGGTGCTCGAGGAGTTGAGCGTGCAGCCTGGCCAGCAGGTGAGCGCGGGTCAGGTTTTGGCAACCATCGGGCCGCAAGCGCAGCCTGCATCCGCAACGGCGGTGTCACCATTGGCCGATACCGGGCCGCAATCCCACCCCGGCTGAGGCTCTGATGCACTTTCCGAGGCAGCCGATTGCAGCCCTGCAGCCTGCGCTTTGGCCGTCGCAGAGCGCAACCCAGCGCGCCGTCTACGAAGCCACGCAACGCTTCGCGCAACACGCGCTTGTTCCACACCTCGAACGATGGGAACGCCAGGGCGGGATTCCTCGCGAAGTCCACGCCGAGGCCGCAGCCATCGGAGTGCTCGGTCTGGGATTCCCCGAGGCCTATGGCGGGGTGCCGGCGGACACCTGGACGCGGGCGCTTGCCACCTGGGCGCTCTGCGGAGCAGGCTCGGGCGGGGTGATCGCTGCGCTCATGAGCCACAGCATCATGGTGTGGCCGCTCGCGGCAGCGGCCTCCGAGCGGGTGAAGCGAAGCCTTCTGCCTGCGCTGCTCCAGGGGAAACTCATCGGGGCACTGGCTGTGACCGAGGCCTCGGGCGGCTCGGATGTTGCACGCCTGCAAACCCGGGCCGAGCGATGCCCTGGCGGCTGGCGGCTGCGCGGCAGCAAGATGTACATCACCTCGGGCATGCGCGCCGACGTACTCCTCATCGCGGCACGTGGCGGCGATCCGGGTTCGCAGGGCCTCTCCCTCTTTGTGGTGGAGGCACCGGCCGAGGGCCTTGAGCGGTACCCGCTCGAGAAGACCGGCTGGCTCTGCTCGGACACAGCGGCGATCCATCTCGACGGGGTCTTCGTCCCTCACGACGCGCTCGTGGGGGATGAGGGCCGTGGCTTGGGCCTGATCCTGCAGAACTTCAACGCGGAGCGCCTGCTGATGGCGGTCCAGGCGCTTGCACTGGCGAGCGTTTGCGCCGAGGAAGCGCTCGCCTGGGCATGGACCCGCAACACTTTCGGTGCGCCGCTCATTGCCCACCAGGTGATTCGGCACAAGTTCGCCCGCATGGTGCAAAGCATCCTCGGGCCACTTCACTGGGCCCGGAGCCTTTGCGACCGCATTGACCAGGGCGAGGTGCCCGCTGGCGAAATCGCTCTGCTGAAGAACGCCGCAACGCAGGCGTTGCGCGAAGTTGCCGATCAGTCCGTACAGATCCTGGGCGGCCAGGGCTACCTGCGGGCAAGCGCAAGTGAACGAATCTACCGCGAAGTGAAAGTGATGATGATTGGCGGCGGCGCCGAGGAAGTGATGTACGAACTCGCCGCGCGGCAACTCGGGCTCGAACCCTGAATG
>VGHO01000177.1 GCA_016868175.1 Betaproteobacteria bacterium | reverse complement strand
CGCACGCTCAGGTCGATCGGACCACCGGCTGCATAGGGCACGATGATCCGCAGCGACTTCGTGGACAGCGTCGACGGCGTTGCCTGCGCAGCGCCCGATCCCGATCCGGCCTGCGCGACGACTCCACCGTCGGTACCCGCCAGCAGCGCAAGTAGCAGCGGCCTGGCAAGAGTGCGAAGGCAGTCACGCCTCAGAGCGGTTCGAAGCATGGGGGCAGGGCCTTTGCGTTCACAGTTATCGGTTCTGGACAACTCCGAGCATAGCGCCAAAGCGCGCGGATCCCGTCCGGAGGGGTGGGGTGTCAGGCGGGGCAGTCAGGCGGGGCGGGGTGTCCGGCAGGGCGAGGTGTCCGGCAGGAGGGCGAGGTGTCAGGCGTCACGCAGGTTCTCGTCAACAAAGCGGCGAAAGAGCTTCATCACCGGGGCCTCGGTGCGGCCCTTCAGGGTAACGTAGGCGTAGCGCGCCGTCGCAAGCATCCTCGGCGTGAGGGCAAGCTCAACGAGCTGTCCTTTCCTGATCGCATTGCGCGCGGCCGCCACGATGCCGAGAAAGATCGCACTGGACTTCATCACGGTATCGATCAGACTGCCAACGTCCTCGCACTGCAGGTCCACCATGCACCCAGGGTCTGCGGACTCGCCGTATTGATCCACGAGAAGGCGCGCCACTTCGCTCGACAGTGGCGTACTCGCCACCGGGTACTCGAGAAGTTCATGGAAACTCAGCCTGCGCCGCGCGGCAAGCGGATGGTCCGACCGGGCAACAAAGCCGGTTCGCATCTCGCCGAGCGTCTCGATGAGCAGATCCGGCGAGGGCGCAACCCGTCGCGCATCGATCACGAGCGCCTCGAGTTCGCGGGCACGCAGCTGCACGAGCTGCAGCGTGGTCGAGCCTCGCGCAATCGCAACCCGCACCCGGGGATGGAGGGAGGCAACCTGGCAAAGCAGCGGCGTCATCAGCATCGCACCGGGCCCCGAACCGAGGCCGACACGGATCTCGCCGCCACCGCCCTCGGCGAGAAGCGTCGCGCTGCGAACAATCTCCTCCGAAGCAAGAACAATCGCCCGGGCGCGCCTTACCACCTCGTGACCGAGCGCGGTGAGTTCGTTGCGTTTTCCAACCCTGTCGATCAGCGGGGCGCCAAGCTCGTCTTCGAGCGCGCGAATGCTGCGACTGAGCGCCGACTGGGTGATAAATGCCCGCTCCGCAGCGCGGCTGAAGGACCCGGTTTCGGCGATCGCGAGCAGGTGACGGAGGTGGCGAATATTCAAAAAACGTATACTTTCGTTGTGAATAATGCATTGGACACATGATGATGCGGTCTTTAGGATGAGGGCTCACATCCATCGGGTCCAAGCACGGAGGAGAGCCATGAACCCAGTCAAACGTCTCAGTCTTCAACGCCTTGCTGCACTTGGCGGCGCAATCACCCTCCCCGGGGTTGCCCTGGCAAGCAGTGGGTACCCCAGCCGTCCGGTATCGATCGTTGTGCCCTATCCGGCAGGTGGATTGTCCGACATCATCGCGCGCAATGTGAACGTCGCCCTGGGCAAGCAACTGGGTCAGCCGGTGATCGTCGAGAACATCGGCGGGGGAAGCGGATCGATCGGCGCCAACAAGGTGCTCAGCGCCGCCGCCGACGGTTACCAGGTCTTCCAGGGCTCGCCCAACGAGTTGATCCTTGCGCCGCTGGCCATTTCGTCGATCCGCTTCCGGAGCGAGGATTTCCGCATGGTGCAGATGATCGCAACCGCGCAGATCGCCTTTCTGGTGCGCGCGGGACTGCCAGTGGCGTCGGCCGACGAGTTTGTGGAACATGCCCGCAAGGCGGCCGCGGCGGGTAAGCCCCTGAGCTTTGCAAGCGTGGGGATCGGGTCGTTCTACCACCTGCTCGGCGAGCACCTGTCGCGCTCGATTGGCGCACCGATGACCCATGTGCCCTACCGGGGTGCGCAGCCTGCCGAGCAGGATGTGCTTGCCGGGAATGTAGACATGTTTCTCGCACCCTACGGCAAACGCTACGACGATTACGCCCGGCAGGGACGACTCAAGGTTCTGGCCATGCTCAATACCGACCGGCTGGAGGGGGTGAAGGGCTATCCGGCCATCAGCGAATCGAAACAGTTGAAGGATTTTGCCTTCAACATCTGGACCGGATACTTCGTGAAGCGCGACACACCCGAGGCAGTTGTGGAGCGACTGCACCAGGCCATCACGAGGACGCTTGGCGATCCCGGTGTGCAGGAGGGCCTGCGGGCCCACAGCCTGCTGATGGCAGAGCCTCAGCCGCTCGAGGCGGTCGGACGCGCGTACTCCCGGGGTACTGCACAGTTCCGCGCGATCGCACAGGCGATCAATTTACAGGCACAATAACTAACATGCAGGATTGCACCGTTTCATGAAGCGGTGCCCTCAGGCCCCACAGACATCGTACGAGGTGGCAGCATGAAAGTGATTGTGTTGGGAGCAGGCCTGCTTGGCGTTACATCGGCGTACTTCCTGCGGCGCCTCGGTCACGAGGTGACGGTGGTTGATCGCCAGGCCAGCGCGGCAGCCGAGACCAGCTTTGCCAACGGCGGGCAGATTTCGGTCAGTCATGCCGAGCCCTGGGCCAATCCGAGCGCACCGCTCAAGGTGCTCAAGTGGCTGGGCAAGGAAGATGCGCCCCTGCTCTTTCGACTGCGCGCCGACATGCGCCAGTGGTTCTGGGGCCTGCAGTTCCTGCGCGAATGCACGCCTGAACGCACCCGGCGCAACATTGCGCAGATCGTTCGGCTTGGCACCTACAGTCGCGACGTTTTGCAGCAATTGCGGCGCGACACGAGCCTTCAATACGACCAGCGCACGCAGGGGATCCTGCACTTCTACACCGATCCGCGCGAGTTCGAGGCCGCAGAGGCACCGGCTGCGCAAATGCGTCAGCTTGGCTGCGACCGTCGCGTCATTTCGGCCGACGAGGCAGTGGCGATCGAACCGGCCCTCGCGCAGGTGCGCGACCGCCTGGCCGGTGCCACCTACACAGCAGAGGATGAGTCGGGCGACGCCAACCGTTTCGCGCGCGAAGTGGTGGAACTGTGCGCGCGCGACGGCGTGCAGTTGCGCATGAGCCACACGATCACCGCGTTGCGGGTTCAGGGCGGGCGCATCGACCATGTTGAGGCCACCGACAACGAAGGACGCTTCCAGCAGATCCGTGGCGACGCCTATGTGGTTGCTCTGGGTTCGCTCAGCCCCATGCTGCTACAGGCGATCGGCATCTCGCTGCCGATCTATCCCGCCAAGGGCTACTCGGTCACCATGCCGGTGCGCGATGCGAGCAAGGCACACCAGGTTTCGCTCACCGACGACGAGTTCAAGCTGGTGTTCTCCCGCCTCGGCTCACGGCTGCGTATCGCGGGTACCGCCGAACTCAACGGCTACGACCGCGACCTCAACCGGATCCGCTGCGAGGCCATCGTGCGCAGGGTTGAGACGCTCTTTCCCGGCGCTGGCGATTCAAGCCAGGCGCAGTTCTGGACCGGGCTCCGCCCGGCAACGCCGAGCAACGTGCCGATCATCGGGGGCACTGCCCTGCCCAACCTCTACCTCAACACCGGCCATGGCACCCTCGGCTGGACGCATGCCTGCGGCTCAGGCAAGAGCATCGCGCGGATCGTGTCCGGACTCGAACCCGAGGTGGATTTCGCCTTCACGGGAAGGGTCCCGGGCCGGAAAAGGGCTCCGGTGGCCACCGGCTCGAGCCCCTCAACCACCAGTTGAATCCGCTTCCGCCTCGCGAAGCCTGAAGCGCTGAATCTTCCCTGTGGCGGTCTTGGGGAGTTGGGCCACAAATTCGATGAAGCGCGGGTACTTGTAGGGCGCAAGCCGGTCCTTCACGAAGGTCTTCAGTTCGGCCTCCTCCACGCTCGAGCCTGCCTTCAGCACGATGAAGGCCTTCGCCTTGGTGAGTCCGTCGGCATCCTCCTTGCCGATCACCGCAGCCTCCAGAACAGCCGGGTGCTGAATGAGCGTGGCTTCAACCTCGAACGGACTCACGTAGATGCCGCTCACCTTGAGCATGTCGTCGACCCGGCCACCATAGGTGTAGCTGCCGTCGCTGTTACGCACATACTTGTCGCCGCTGCGCGTCCACCCGCCCTGGAAGGTCTCGCGCGTCCTTGCGCGATTGCCCCAATACATGAGTGCAGCCGAGGGTCCATGGATGTAGAGATCGCCCGGTTCCCCCTCGGGTACCTGGCCGCCGTCATCGCCGCGAAGTTCCAGTTCATAGCCGGGGACCGGCCAGCCGGTGGTGCCGTAGCGAACCCTGTCTGGGGTGTTCGAGAGAAAGATGTGCAACATCTCGGTTGATCCGATGCCGTCCACGATGTCCACCCCGAAGTGCTGCTTGAAGCGGTGTCCGAGTTCAGCGGGAAGCGCCTCACCTGCCGAGGACACCAGCCGCAACGCCAGCGCCTCGCGTGCAGGCAGTGTGGTGTGCGCCAGGATTCCGGCAAATCCCGTCGGCGCGCCGAAGAACACCGTTGGCCGGAGCCCGCCCACCTCGCCCAGCCAGCGCCGCAACACCGCGTCGGGCGTGGGTCGTTCGGCCATCAGCAAGGTGGTCGCTCCCACGCTCAGCGGAAAGCTGAGCGCATTGCCCAAGCCGTAGGCAAAGAAGAGTTTTGCTGCCGAAAAGCAGACGTCGGCCTCGCGCAGTCCGAGCACCCGTTTGCCGTAGAGCTCCGCGGTCCAGTAAGGGTTGGCATGCGAATGCACCGTGCCCTTGGGGCGACCCGTCGAGCCCGACGAGTAGAGCCAGAAAGCCGGATCGTCACCGCCGGTGGGGGCTGCGCGCCGCGCGGCATCGTGCGACTTCAGGAAGGACTCCAGTTCGACTTCCGCAGGGTGGAGCGGTGCGACCGGTCGCGACACGATCACCTTGCCAACTTCGTGATCGGCCTTGTTGAGCGCGGCCGTGAGCACCGGCAAGAGCGCCCCCGAACAAAGCACCAGCTGCGCGCGGGAATGCTCGAGCATGTAGGCATAGTCGTCGGCGGTGAGCAGCGTGTTTACCGCAACCGGAACCACTCCGGCGAACATCGCGCCCAGAAAACTCACCGGCCAATCGTTGCTGTCGTGCATCAGCAGGAGCACCCGCTCCTCCCGGCGCAGCCCGAGCGCGCGCAGCCCTGCGGCCATGCGCCGCACCCGGCTGTCGAGCTCGGCAAAACTCAGGGCACCGAGGTCATCCACAAACGCAGCCTTGGCCTGCCTTCCGAGGTTCGACTCGAGCAGATGTTGTGCGAAATTGAACCGCTCTCCTGGAGCGTCTACCCCGGCAATCGTCAGATTGGACATTCGAGTCTCCTTTTCGTTTTCTGACTACTTTATTTCACTCAACATTCATACCAACCCTGATCCAAGACGCCAGCCAGGCTTCCCCTGGCGAGCCAGGATATCGAACAACCGCGAATCCTCAATCGCGCAGGGGTGCTTGATCGCGCAGGTTTGAAAACCGCGGAGATTGCAGTATACTGCAGCTTTTTTGCGCCCTAAGTCTGTTCCAGGTCTGTTG
>VGHO01000176.1 GCA_016868175.1 Betaproteobacteria bacterium | reverse complement strand
AAGGAAGGCCGGCGTGGCACACCTATAATTCCGAGATGGCTGAGGCCAAAAGCAGAGCATCGTTCCTGATCATCGGCCGCACCCGCGAGGGCATGAACTTCAGGCCATCCGATTGGGCCGAGCGGCTTGCCGGAATCATGGCGCCCTTTCACGAAAGCTATGCGGCGCCCTCGCTCCAGGTTGCAGCGGAGGGGCCGATCCAAACTTCGGCCGGCCGCCAACCCCCACCCAGCGGGTCGGGCGCTTTGCAGCCTTCTGGTCTGCTCTACTCGCCGTTTGTGGTGCCTGTCCTCGTCCGTCCGCCTGGCGACCCGCACGGCCCTTCGCTACGCGCGGTGAAAGTGCACGGGCGCTTGCACCAGATCGAGCCGATGGCTTACGCGTTCCTGCGCCAGTTTGCTGCCGACAACGACCTGCTCACGCGCGAGGAGCCCGATGCACCGGGCTGATCAGGTGCGCCGAAGGACGCAAACGAAGCGAGCCGGCCCCGGGGAATGGTTGAATCGGCCCACTGCGCGATGCGCACATTCGCCGTTTATTTCACGCGGTTGCGGTATTCGCCGGTCCGGGTGTCGATTTCGATCCTGTCACCGATTTCCACGAAAGCCGGGACCTGCACCTCGAAGCCGGTGGGCTTGATGCGAGCGGGCTTGAGTACCTTGCCCGAGGTGTCGCCACGCACTGCAGGCTCGGTGTAGGCAACCTCGCGCACCAGTCCGGTGGGCAACTCCACCGAGATGGCCCTGCCGTTGTAGAACACTACCTCACAGGGCATCCCGTCGTCGAGATAGTGGAGGGCATCGCCCATGCTTTCGGATTCCACTTCATACTGGTTGAACTCCTCGTCCATGAACACATACATCGGATCGGCGAAATAGGAGTACGTCACTTCCTTGCGGTCGAGGACCAGCACGTCCATCTTTTCATCGGCCTTGAAGACGGTCTCGGTGCCGGAGTTGTTGAGCAGGTTCTTGAGTTTCATCTTCACAACGGCCGCATTGCGGCCCGACTTGTTGTATTCAGACCGGAGCACCACCATCGGCTCCTTGCTGATCATGATCACGTTACCCGTGCGGATTTCCTGCGCAATCTTCATGCATGCACCTGCAAAAAGTGTTTAGGAGGCACCACCGCACCCCCGAAAAAGCCCCGGATTATAGAGGCTGGGCGTGATGCGACATGCGGGCACCGGCCGGCGCTGCACGCTGCCCCGGGATCCACAGTGCAAGTCCATCCGCAAGGCTCTGCGCCGCATTGCACTTCAGGGCCCATTGCCTGGCGAGCCGATGCCAGGCGCTTCGAGGCCACTGCTGCATGAGCACTTCGAGCGCATCGTCGGGGGGCATCTGCGCCTGTCCCCAGGCGAGAAGTGCGATCTTCCACGCGTTCCAACCCGGGAGTTCGCCAAGGCAGTCTTCCATTCGACCGAGCAGGGCGGCGAGCTTTCGTTGCAGGGTCAGGGGCTCCTGCGGATAAGGCTGCCAGAGCCAGGGCACACCGCTACGCATTGCAAAAACCCACGAGTCTTCGCCGCGCACCAGGAGCAGGTCGCTGGCCGCGAGCCGTTCGTCCCACAGCATCTGCGGGCATTGCGCGAGAAGGTTCAGCCCAAGCGATTCGGTGGCAAGCCAAGCCTTGAGCGACGGCCACTGGTGTTCGTGCGCGGCCGGGATCGTGAGGATCGCGGTGGGGTGCGCCGCTGCCCCGGTGTGCCCTTGCCCTCGAAAGGCGCGTGCGATCGATGCGCTCCAGGACCCGAGATGAGCGTGTGCATAGGCGTAGGCAAAAATGGAGAGGGGGCGGGCTTCGCTCATTTTCCGGGCTCCGGAGGGTGCCGGGTCAAGGCTTTGGCTTGCCTCGTGATCGGCGCCCGGGCCGTGCTCAGGGGGGGTTCCGGGTAGACCGGCGCTCTGTGCGTCGAAGCCGGGAAAGACGAAGATCTGCCGCGCGCCGTCGGGCTTGATCGAGGGTCGACCATGGAAACCACCCACCCAGGCTTCTGCACTCAGGTAGTCGAGGTGGATCCAGAGTGGTGGTGATGTGTCACCGGACTCGCCGCTGGCTTCGCCCTCGCTACGCGCAGGGCTCGGTGGCGCAAGGCTTGCACGCACCTGTGCAGGCAGCTCGCAGCCAAAGGCGCTGATGATGAGGTGCGCAGGGGCATCGACAGCCTCCTGGACGTCGGTCTCGCATGGCCAGGCGCAGATTTCCACAACCGGATGCATGCAAGCTCCAGCGGGAAGGTCAGGTGATGCACTGGCGTGCTGTGCCGGGAACGGCTCGGGCCCGTCTGGCGCTTCGCCTTGCTCGTCGTTGAGCGCATGGGCGAGGTCGGGCCGGTCGCAGTAGAGGCGCAGGCGATAGCCGAGTCGGGCAAGGTCTCTGGCAAGGCGCAGGCTCGCTCCAACATCGCCGAGATGGTCAATTACGCGACAGTAGAGATGGATGCGGATGCTGGGGTTTTTGTGGACGTTGGGCTGGGAACAACCTTCGTAGCGCGCGTCGCCGGGCGCTTTCGGAGCAACCTGGGCTAGCGTGTTGGCACTTGCCACGGCGCACCAGGAAGCACCAGGGAGCACGAGGGAGCGCCAGCGATTGCCAGGGAGCACGAGGGAGCGCCCCAAGCGTCAGGGCTCGCGCTCTGACTCCGGGGTGGGCTTTTGCGCCGAAAAGAGTGCATCGAGGCGGGCTCGAGCGTCTGGCCGGGACGCTGCAGACCCCTTAGTCTCCGGATACTCTTCGGCAATCCGGTCTTCCCAGAACGATGCCGGATTGGGCGAAGCGCAGAGCTTCTCCCAGACGGGTGCCGGGACCGCGCGGTAGATCCTGGGGGTTGCGCCTGCGAACTCGAGTTCGAGCCGCCTGTCGCGCGCGTCGTAAGTGGCGCGGCGGATTCTGCCGCCAGGAAATCGCTTCTCCTGCATGAGCCTCTCCGGGTGCATTCTCTGCCGGTCCAGACCAGCGCTCCGCGCTTTCCGATCCGCCGATTGCCCGTATAGTACCCAAGGAAACTCACCGCTCGCGGGGAGTGCATCGCATCCGAAGGACGACGGCACGATGACAACCTTGATCCAGACCCTGCGGGCCCTGCGCGAGGGAAGAACCACCACCCTTGCACTGCTCGAAGCGGCCCGTGGCGCGGCGGAGGAAGGCGCTCGACTGAATGCGCTCGCGTGGGTGGACTGGAACGAGGCGCATCGGATCGCGACACGGCTCGATGAAGAGCGCGCGGCTTGCAGACGTCGCGAAACGCAAGTTCCAGGCCGGCTGCATGGCGTCCTGGTCACGATCAAGGACCTCTTCAAGGTGGAGGGCATGCCAATGCACGCGGGTACGCGGGCTGCGCTGCCCGATCTGGGGTCGGGCGAGGCGATTGCGGTGCAGCGCCTGCGTGAAGCAGGGGCCCTGATCCTTGCCAAGACGAACATGCACGAGATCGCCTTGGGTGCAAGCGGCGAGAACCCCTGGACCGGCGATGTACTCAATCCCTTCGACCCGGAGCATCAGGCCGGAGGTTCATCGAGCGGCGCAGCAGTGGCTACAGCCTTGGGAATCGGCCTTGCGGGGTTGGGCTCGGATACCGGAGGGTCGATAAGGATTCCTGCCGCCTTCTGTGGACTGGTCGGGTTCAAGCCGAGCTTCGGCGCGATCCCGCTCGAGGGGGCGCTGCACCTGAGTTGGACCTGCGATCACGCCGGCGCTATCGCCCGAGACCTCGCCGACAGCACGCTGCTCTACGAGGTGATGTCGCGGCGCAGCGCCGCACACGGCGCGGTCGGTCGACGCCCGAGGCTGGGAGTTCCGGAAGATTGGCTCGCCCCGCGGCTTTCAGCGGAGGTGGCTGGGGCATTCGAGGCGCTGCTTTCCCGGTTGCGCGCCCACCCCATCGACCTCGTGGTGTGCCCGATGAAGCCCTTGCTCGACCGCGCCTGGGGTTGCTACAGCCCGATCGTTCGCGCCGAAGCCGCGTGGGTGCATCGGGAGGTCCTTTCACGCGGGGGCTCAGGATTCTCCGAAGCGGTGCTTGCCCCGATGCGACTTGGCGAGCAATTGAGCGCGATACAGTATCTCGACGCCATGCAAACGCGTAAAGAGGTGATCGAGGGCCTCAGGCGCTGCCTCGCCGGGGTCGACGCATTGATCCTGCCGACCAGCGCGGTTGCTCCGCCACGGCGCGGCCAGATCGGCGTGCTTGGCGTGCAAGGGACCATGCCAGTGCGCGATGCAGTGCTCGGACAGACGGCCCCCTTCAGCCTTGCCGGACTGCCGGCTTTGAGCATGCCCTACGCGTGGGCCGGAAAGCTGCCCCTCGGCTTGCAGCTGGTGGGTGCTGCTGACTCCGACGCCCGGCTTCTTGCCCTCGGGCGCTGGCTGGAAGGCCTTGGGGTGAGACTGGCCTGACCGGGGTTGCGCTGCCCTGCCACCGGAGGGTCAAACCTCGGTTCAACGCGGCGCCATGCGGATCGCGCCGTCGAGCCGAATCGTTTCGCCATTGAGCATGCAGTTCTCCACGATCTGCCGCGCCATCGCGGCAAACTCGCTGGGCCGACCGAGTCGGGGAGGGAAGGGGACCTGCCGCCCGAGCGAGAGCTTCGCCTCTTCGGGCAAGGAGGCAAGGAGCGGGGTCTCAAAGAGTCCGGGAGCGATGGTGAGTACCCGGATACCGTCGCGGGCGAGGTCGCGCGCAATCGGCAAGGTCATGCCAACGATGCCGCCTTTGGAGGCCGAATAGGCCGCCTGACCGATCTGCCCGTCGAAGGCGGCAACCGAAGCGGTGTTGATGATCACGCCACGCTCCCCGTCGGCGTTGGGTGCATTGTGGATCATCGCCGCAGCCGCCAGTCGCAGCATGTTGAAACTGCCCACGAGGTTGATGTTGACCACCTGGGCGAAGAGTTCGAGCGGATGCGCGCCGTCCTTGCCCACCGTCTTCATCGCCTTGCCCACCCCCGCGCAGTTGACCAGGCACACGAGCGTTCCCATGTCGAGGGCCGCAGCGACTGCGGCTTGCGCATCGCGCTCGGAAGTGACGTCGCAGCGGATAAAGCGTGCCGCAGCACCGAGATGGGCGGCATGCTCGGCTCCCGCCTGCGCGTTGACATCGGCGATCAAAACCTTGCCGCCCTGTTCAACCCACATGCTTGCGCTCGCTCCGCCGAGCCCTGAGGCCCCGCCGCTGATGAGTGCCACCTGACCTGCGATCTGCATACCTTTCTCCGATTAGGTTGATGAATGGCGCAGCACGTGCCGCCGGGACGGCAACCGCTGCCCCGGCGCGCCGATTGGCTCAGCCTGCGCCAGAATTTGGCGCATGACCGGCAAAGGCGCGCTCGAGGAAGTCGAGTCTGTCCTGCCCCCAGTACGGGATCCCTTCGAATACATACCAAGGGGCTCCAAAGACCTGCGCCTCGATCGCCTCCTGGGTGTTGGCCAGGTACTGCGCGCGTACTTTCGGCGACTCCGCCTCAGCGAGTATCCGGTCAGCGGGGAGTTTCTGCGCTTCGATCGCCTCACGCAAGCTGCTTTCGCTTGCGATGTTCCTGTCTTCGGCCCATACCATGCGCAGGAAGGCCCCCGTGAGTCGCTGCGCTGCGGGCAGCCC
>VGHO01000175.1 GCA_016868175.1 Betaproteobacteria bacterium | reverse complement strand
CACACCGCACCCGCCGGCATGGCGACCTGCTGGCCGTCTACACCTGGCTCGGTGAGGAGCGCGCACTCGTTCTGATTCCGGCGCTGCGCCGCGGTGCAGCGTGGTTTGTGGTGGCCGAGTCGGCGGCCTTCGCAATATGCAACTGCGTGCGCAACACACCGGGCTCACGGTGGAACTCGCCGAGCGCGAGGGCATCAAGGAGGTGGCCGTGCGCTATCCGGGCCGGCAGGCGGCCGCGTCTGGCTAGAGTCGTCTGGAAGCCCGCCTGTCCCGGCCGTGGTTGAGTCGTGCTGAGTCGGACTGAGTCGTTCTGAGTCGTGCCGAGCAGGGGCTTGGTCGGGCCAAATCTGCCTTAACCGCCCACCCCGCCCGGCGAATTGAGGTGACAGGCACTCAGATGGCCTGAACCCAGCTCGGTGAGTACCGGCCGCTCGACGCGGCAGCGCGGGCCGGCGTGGAGGCAGCGCGGATGGAAGTGGCAACCCGAAGGAGGATTGAGCGGCGAGGGAATCTCGCCCGAGAGGGGTGCAAACCGCATGTGCCGGCTGGCCAGGCTGGACACATTGGCCAGCAGCGCCCGCGAATAAGGGTGATTAGGTTGCGAAAAAAGCACCCGCGCCGGCGCGGATTCGACCATCCGCCCCAGATACATGATGACCACGCGGTCCGAAAGGTGGCGCACGACCGACAGGTCGTGGCTGATAAACAGATAGGTGAGCTTGAGCTGCTCGCGCAGCTTCGTGAACAGATTCAGCACCTGCGCCTGGATTGAGACGTCCAGGGCGGCCACGCTCTCATCGCACACCAGAAATCGCGGGTTGACCGCAAGCGCCCGGGCAATGCCGATCCGCGCGCGCTGGCCTCCCGAGAACTGATGCGGATATCGCTGCATGAACACCGGATCCAGCCCGACCCGCTCGAGCACTTCGGCCACGTGCCCGCCCATCTCGGCCTTGCTCGCGAGCCCGTGGTAGACCGGCGCCTCGCCCACGATATCGCGCACCCTCAGGCGCGGATTGAGCGAAGACATCGGGTCCTGAAAGATCATCTGCACTTCGAGCGTGGCCTGGCGTCGCTCAGCGGCATTCATCTCCTCGAAGGTTTTGCCACGGTAGCGAAAGCGGCCCGCACTGGGCGGGTGGATTCCGGCAACCACACGACCCAGTGTGGACTTGCCACAGCCGGACTCACCCACCAGGCCCACCACTTCGCCCTCGCCCACCTCGAGACTGACCTCGTCAACCGCATGCACCACCTGCTCGCGCTGCCCGGCACCGAGCCAGTTGGCGATGCGGGCGGCAGCATCGAGGGGTTTGACAAAGCGCTTGGAGACAGCCTCCAGCTGCACGATGGGCGCTGCGGTCAAAGCCCGTAGGGCGGGTGAACCGGCATCCCGCTCGGGGATCGCGTTCGCGGCGTCAGATCGACTCATCGCGACGGCTCCTGCAGCGGATGATGGCAGCGAAACTGGCGCTCCACGCCCCCTCCAAGCGTTTGACCCGATACCTCGGGCGCCTCGGTGCGACACTGCGCGGTGGCATAAGCGCAGCGCGGCGAAAAAGCGCAACCCGGTGGCAACCGCCCGAGCGAAGGCGTCGAGCCCGGAATCTGCCGCAGCGGCTCGCCTGGAGTGGCAGCCGACGGCAGCGAACCCAGAAGACCCTCGGTATAGGGATGCCGGGGGGCGTCGAGCACCGCATCAACGCCGGCCCGTTCAACGATCCGGCCGGCATACATCACCGCGACCTGCTGCGCGAGCCCGGCAATGACCGTCAGGTCGTGGGTGATCCAGATGAGCGCCGTGCCGGTATCGCGGCAAAGCGCCTGCATCTCGGCCAGGATCTGGCTCTGGATGGTGACATCGAGCGCGGTGGTGGGCTCGTCGGCCACGATGAGCGAGGGCCGGTTCAGTAGCGCAATGGCGATGGCCACCCGCTGTCGCATGCCGCCCGAGAACTGATGGGGATAAGCTTCGAGCCGCTCGCGCGGCGAGGGAATCCCGACCTTTTGCAGGGCTTCGACCGCCCGGTCGCGGGCCGCGCGTTCCGAGACGCGTTCATGCGCAAGGATGGCCTCGATCATCTGCGTGTCGATACGCAAGACCGGGTTGAGCGTCATCATCGGGTCCTGGAAGATCATCGCGATCTCGCGGCCCCGGATGCTGCGCATGGCCTCGTCATCAAGCCCCGCCAGCTCGCGCCCCGAAAGCCTGATCGAACCCGAGACGATCTGGCCGGGCGGGTCGACCAGACCCAGGATGGAATAGCCCGTGACCGACTTGCCTGACCCCGACTCCCCAACCAGACCGAGCACTTCGCCGCGGGCCACCTCAAAGGACACCCCGTCGACCGCCTTGACCGTGCCCGCCCGGGTGATGAAGTGGGTGGCAAGGTCGGTGACCTTGAGCAGAGGCTCGGACGAGGCACTCACTTCTCTAACCTCGGGTTGAGCACGTCGCGGATCCGATCGCCCATGAGGTTGATCGATACGATGGTGAGCAGGAGCGCAAGCCCCGGGAAAGAGCTGATCCAGTAGCGGCCACTGAGCATGTATTGAAAGCCGTTGGCAATCAGCACCCCAAGCGAGGGCTCGGTCTGTGGCAGACCCACACCCAGAAATGACAGGGTGGCCTCGAGCGAAATCGCATGGGCCGTTTGCACCGTGAAGATGACGATGACCGGGGCAAGGCAGTTCGGCATGATGTGGCGAAAGACGATCGCCGCGCTCGAAAGCCCGAGCGACTGTGCGGCCTCGACATACTCCTTGCGGCGCTCGACCAGCGCACTGGCGCGCACCGTGCGGGCGTAATAAGCCCACTGCACCACCACGAGTGCAATGATGATCTTGTCAACCCCCTTGCCCAGCGCCGCCACCAGAATGAGCGCGATGAGAATGGCAGGCAGCGACAGCTGCAAATCGACGATGCGCATGATCACCGTCTCGATCCGGCCCCCGGCATAGGCGGCAAAAAGCCCCACCGACATGCCCAGCGAAGCAGCGATGAGGCCCGAGAGCGCGCCCACGGTGAGCGAGATGCGCAAGCCATACAGAATCCCCGAGTACAGGTCACGCCCGACCCCGTCGGTTCCCAGCCACACGGTGTAGCCATCGCCGGTTTGCTCGCCCGGCGGCAGCCGCGAATCCATGAGGTCGACCTTGGCCAGGTCGTAGGGATTTTGTGGCGTGATGAAGGGGGCAAAAACCGCCAGCAGCACGATGAGCGAAAAAAGCGCAAACCCCAGCACCGCGACCCGGTCTTCGGCAAAGGCTCGCACAAACCGGCGCACCGGTGTTTCCACCGGAGAGGGGCCTGGCGAAGGGGGCGAAGTCTGGGTAGCAGCCGATGCGGTGCTCACGCCTGGGCCTCGGTCAGACGCACCCGTGGATCGAGCACCGAATAGAGGATGTCGACCACAAGATTGATGAGCACAAAGAGGATCACGACCACCATAATGGAGGCCACGATCACCGGCCGATCCAGACGCTGGATGGCCTCAAGCAGGAGTTTGCCCATCCCGGGCCAGGAAAAGATCGTTTCGGTGACCACCGAGAAGGCCATGAGGGAGCCGAATTCAAGTCCCAGCACGGTCACGATCGGAATCATGATGTTCTTGAGCACATGCACCTGCACGATGCGCTGCCGTGACAGGCCCTTGGCACGCGCAAATTTCACATAGTCCGTGAGGATCACTTCGCGTGTGCCCGCTCGGGCCAGGCGAATGATGAGGCTGATCTTCAAAAGCGCAAGGTTCAGGGCGGGCAGCGCAATGAAGGCCCAGCCCTGGGCTGTGAGCAGGCTGGTTTCGAACCCAAGCACCGACTGTGGGGCGCCCCGTCCGGTCGCCGGCAGCCAGCCCAGCATCACCGAAAAAAACATGATGAGCATGAGGCCCACCCAGAAGGTGGGCAGGGAAAACCCCAGGATCGAACTCGCCATGATGGTGCGCGAAACCGGGCTGTCGGGATTCAGACCGGCATAAAGCCCCAGCGGCAAGCCAATCAGGACGGCCATGAGCAGTGCGACCACCGCCAGTTCGAGCGTGGCCGGCATCCGGCTCAGGATGAGCTGGATGGCTGGCTCCCCATGCACGAAGGAGCGGCCCAGATCGCCCACCGCCAGTCCCCTCAGGAAATACAGTAACTGCTCCCAGATGGGCTTGTCCAGACCCAGTGCCGCCGCCGTCTGGGCAATGGCCTGCTGGTCCATTTCGGGCGAGATCAGCATCCAGATCGGATCGCCAATCACATGGACCCCGAAAAACACGATGAGGACCATGGCCACGATGACCAGCAGGGCCTGCCCGACCCTGCGGATGAGAAACGACAGCATCGATCAGCGGCTGATGCCCGTGGCGATCGTGTACTCGTCAGCACGTGCCTCGACCTTCACCCCGCGACGCGAGGCCCAGACATTGGTCTGGTAGTGCGAGGGGATGATGCCCAGGTTATTGAAGGCGATTTCCGAGGCTTCGCCCAGCAAGGCGGCACGCTTGCGGTCGTCGACCGTGGCGAGCGCCTCATCGAGCTTGGCATCGAGTGCCGGGTTGGAATAGCGCCCACGGTTGGCCGCGCCCGAGCCCTTCTCCTTGATGGGAGAGCCCAGAAGCGAACGCAGCGAGCCCGAGGTTTCACCCGTGCTTGCGCCCCAGCCCACCAAAATCATGGAGAACTCGGGCAGTCCGCCCGCACCCGTCGAGGCGCGCGAGAAGAAGTTGGCCGGAGGAATGGTCTCGATCTCGATCTCCAGGCCCAGCCGCGTGAACATCTGCGCCACCGCCTCCAGGATCTTGCTGTCGTTGGTGTAGCGCCCGGCCGGCCCGTGCATCTTCATCTTGAAGCCATTCGGATAGCCGGCCTCGGCCAAGAGCTTGCGGGCGCCTTCCAGATCGAAGCGGATAGGCTGAAGTTTTTGCGAGGTACCGAAAAAGCTCTTCGCCAGCACCTGCTCGGCCGGAACCGCCGCGCCGTCCATGATCCGGTCGACGATTGCCGGGCGGTTGATGGCCTTCGACAGGGCCTGACGCACCCGCAGGTCACGCAAGGGGTTCTTGATCTGCGAACCGTCCTTGGCCGTAATGAAGGGCGAGACCTCGCGGAACTGATCCATATGGAAATAGATCACGCGGTTCGAGAGGGTTTCGGCCAACTCGATCTTGGCGTCACCCTTCAGGCGGGCAATGTCCGTGGGCGGCACGTTGTCGATCACGTCCACATCACCGGCCAGAAGCGAGGCCACCCGCGTCGGACCTGAGGTCTGGAAGCGGAAGGTCACCGTTTCCCAGGCCGGCCGCGGGCCCCAGTAGTTGGGGTTACGCGCGAGCGTCACACGATCGCCGGGCCGAAACTCGGTGTAGCGAAACGGGCCGGTTCCGCCCTGACACTTGAGGGCGTTGAAGTCCTCGGTCGACATCGACTCGGCACAGGTCTTGGGGACCAGCGCGATCGTGGAGAGGAACGTTGGAACGAGGGGCGCCGGGGCCTTGGTTTTCACGCGCAGGGTGTGGCTGTCCACCTTCTCGAAGGTCATGCCGGTGATGAACTGGGCAAAGCTTGCCGGCGAACGCGGCACATTGGGCACGCGCTTGTAGGTGGCGATCACATCGTC
>VGHO01000174.1 GCA_016868175.1 Betaproteobacteria bacterium | reverse complement strand
TGCGTTCGAGACCGATATCCACGAAGGCCGACTGCATCCCGGGAAGTACCCGGACAACCTTTCCAAGAAACACATGGCCGACCAGTCCGCGGTTTGCAGCCCGCTCGATCATCAACTCCTGCAGTTGCCCTTGCCGCACGATCGCCACACGGGTTTCGTAGGCGCTCGCGTTGATCAGGATCTCCTCGCTCATAGGGGGTGTACCGTGCGGCGAAGTCCGAGCACGAGCGCGGTTTCGTAGAGTGGCAGCCCCATGATGCCGCTCTGGCTGCCCTCGATCCGGCGCACAAAGACCGCTGCGCTTCCCTGGATGCCGTAGCCGCCCGCTTTGTCCATCGACTCGCCCCGCGCCACATAGCTGCGCACCTCTGCCTCGGCCATCCGCGCGAACCATACAGTGGAAACCTGGGTCCGCAGCCGCACTGCGCCGCCAGGCCGGATGCAGGCCACTGCGGTCAGCACCCGGTGACGGCGTCCCGCCAGTGTGCGCAGCATGCTCACCGCGTCTTCGGTATCCCTGGGCTTGCCGAAGATCCGGCCGCCGAGCGCCACAGTGGTGTCGGCCACCAGGATGGGCTGCGGCAGGAGCGCACGCCGGTGCATGCGCTCGAGTGCTGCGTGCGCCTTGGCCTGCACAACCCTTTTCACATAGTGCGCCGGCGATTTTGCGGGACGCACAGCCTCGAGGGCCTCTGCGTCTTCCCCTTCACCGGGAGCAAGGAGCGTGAAGCGCACGGGCAGCAAGCGCAGCAGCTCGGCGCGTCGCGGACTGCTCGAGGCAAGGTAGAGGTCCATCGCGACGGCCTGCTGCTCAGCCCCGGTGGTAGGGATGCTGATGCAGGATCGTCCATGCGCGAAAGAGTTGCTCCGCAAGGATTACCCGCACCATGTCGTGCGGCAGGGTGAACTGCGACAAGCGCATCACGCGATCGGCCTCTTTGCAGATTCGCGGATGAAGCCCGTCGGCACCGCCAATCACAAAAGCCGGCACAACTCCCGCATCGTGCCACTTCCCGCACTGCCTTGCGAAATCGAGCGAGTCGATCTCGCAGCCTCGCGCGTCGAGCGCGACGCGATGGCAGGGCTGCGCACTGAGCGCTGCGTCGATGCGCCGTGCCTCGCGCTCCATGCACGCCTCGATGCTCAATGAGGCAAGGCGCGCCTCGCCCCTGAGCGCACGCCACTGGATCTCCCAGTCCCTGGGCAGCCGACGTGCATAGTCTTCGGTTGCAGCTTGAACCCAGGGGGGAGCCTTGTGCCCGACGCTGACCACGATGCTGCGCAACGCGGGATGCCTTGAAGGGATCAGGCCAGGGACTTGTCGGTGCTTCGGCTTGCTCCCAGTTTCATGCGCACCGGCTTGTCGCCCCAGATTTCCTCGAGGCGGTAATAGTCACGGATTGCAGGCTGCATGATGTGCACCACTGCATCGGCGGCATCCACCAGTACCCACTCCCCGGTAGCCTCTCCCTCCACCGCGAGGATTTCGCCACCGGCGTCCTTGACCGTTTCTGCAACCCGCGATGCGAGTGCCCGGCTCTGGCGGTTGGAGGTGGCGCTGGCGATGATCACACGATCAAAGAGGCTCGTGAGTTGGGTGGTGTTGAAGACCCGGATGTCCTGAGCTTTCACATCTTCGAGGGCATCAACGATCACACGCTGCAATCTTCGAATATCCATCATGCTCCCTGTGCGAGCGGAGGGCCCCTGTAGAGGCCTTCGTCGCGGATGTAGTTGAGCAGCGCCGCGCCGAGGAACTCGACCGGTGCCGTATTGCGCGCCAGGTCTTGGCGCAGATCGGTGGACGACACCGGTACCGGCGGCATTGCAAAGATGACGATGCTGCCGCTTGTGCCTGCTCCGAGATGGTCGCTGCCGTAGTCGCGCAACAGGCCCTCGATGGCTGGGGGAAGTTGCTGCAGTCCAAAACCGGGCCGGGTTGTCACCGCGAGGTGGGCATGATCGAGGAGCCCTTCGTAGTCCTTCCAGGTGGCCAGGTTGCGCAACTGGTCTGCGCCGAGGATCAGTACCCGACGCGTATCCGGATACTCCTCGGCAAGTTCGCGCAGCGTGTCGATCGTGTAGGTGGGTTGGGCATCCGCAGCGTAGCGCCGCACTTCGCGCGGATCGACGTCGAGCCAGCCGCGCTCCGGATCCGGGATCAAGCGCTCCAGCATCGCGAGGCGCTGCGCCGGGGAAGCCGAGGCTTCGCCACGCGTATGTGCTTTTTGCCATGACATTCCGGTGGGCATCATCCGAACCCGGTCGAGCCCGAGCGCAAGGCGGGCAGAACGCGCCAGAGCCAGATGTCCGAGGTGCGGCGGATCGAAGCTTCCGCCTACCCAGGCGCAGGTTGACGCAGCGCTGAGGGTGCGCTTCAGACCCAGGCCCTCGGTTGGATCAGGCTGTAGAGCGCAGCTTCCGGACTTCCAGGTTCAGGGTGCCAGTCGTAGCGCCACTTCACGAGGGGAGGCAGCGACATGAGGATCGATTCGGTGCGTCCCCGTGACTGCAGGCCGAACAGCGTTCCGCGGTCGTAGACAAGGTTGAACTCCACATACCTCCCCCGGCGGTAGGCCTGGAAGTCACGTTCCCTCTCGCTGTAGTCGATCGACCGGCGACGGTCCACAATCGGCAGGTAGGCCTCGCTGAACGCATCCCCAACAGCGCGGGTGAGTGCGAAGGCACCCTCCAGGTCCGGCTGGTTGAGATCGTCGTAGAAGATCCCGCCCACGCCGCGCGCCTCCTCGCGGTGCTTGAGGTAGAAGTACTCATCGCACCAGCGCTTGAAGCGTGGATGCCATTGCTCGCCGAAGGGATCAAGCGCCCGCTTGCAGGTCTGGTGGAAGTGCCGGGCATCGTGCTCGAAACCGTAGTAGGGCGTGAGGTCCATGCCGCCTCCACACCAGCCGGCATCAAGCTCCATGCTTCCTGGCGCTGCAAAGGTCATGAACATCCTCACGTTCATATGCACCGTCGGGACGTAGGGGTTGCGCGGATGAAGTACCAGCGAGACCCCCATCGCTTCCCAACGGCGCCCGGCGAGTTCAGGCCGGTGGGCGCTTGCCGAGGGCGGCAGTTGCTGCCCCGTTACATGCGAGAAATTGCAGCCGCCGCGTTCAAAGAGGCCGCCGTCTTCCACCAGCCGCGAAATCCCGCCACCGCCTTCAGGCCGATCCCAGCGATCGGTCGCGAATACCCTGCCGTCAACGGCCTCGAGTTGCGCAACGATCCTGGCCTGAAGGCCCAAGAAGTAGTCCCGGGCCTCTTCGATCAGCGTGCTCACGCCCCCATCCCCCCGATGTTCATGCTCCCAATCCTCATGCCCCGATCTTCCTGTACCCGATCTTCATCCCCGCGTTGTTCATGCCCGCGATGTTCACATCCCCGATGCAGAAAACCCCGGGCGCGTGCCGATATCGCGTCGAAACTGCGCGCCTTCGAAGTGAATGCCGCTTACCCGGCGGTAGGCTTCGAGCCGTGCCTGCTCCGCATCGGCACCGAGTCCCACCACGCATAGCACCCGCCCGCCGGAGCATCGCAACTGTCCTTGGTCGCGCTGCGTTGCCGCATGGAACACGAGCGGCCCCTCGAGAATCGGCTCCAGGGCGACGGCAGAAGCGTCAGCCGCAGCGCCAGCCGAAGCAATAGCAGAAGCGTCAGCCGAGGCAATAGCAGAAGCGTCAGCCGAACCAATAGCAGAAGCGTCAGCCGAATTGGGCCTAAGGTCGGGGCCACGTCTCCCGAGGCCCTCGATCAAGGCGCCGGTGACTGGTTTGGCTGGGTAGCCCTTTGAGGCCATCACAACGCCAACCGCGTGGCGCGGGTCCCATCGAGGTACCGTGCGATCCAGTTGCGAAGCGAGCGCAGCCTCGATCAGGTCGACCAGATCGCTTTGTAGGCGCGCGAGGATCACCTGCGCCTCGGGATCGCCCAGCCGGCAGTTGAACTCGAGCACCCGCACCCCGGCCTTGGGGTCGATCATCAGCCCGGCGTAGAGAAATCCGGTGTAGGGGGTTTGCTCCAGTGCCAGCTGCTGCACCGCTCGACCCATCACCTCCCGCATGACAAAGTCGTGGACAGCCGCGCTCACCGCCGGCGCAGGGGAGCAAGCCCCCATGCCGCCGGTATTCGGTCCCTGGTCGTGGTCGAGCAGGCGTTTGTGGTCCTGCGCCGAGGCAAGCGCAACAACATGGCCACCACCGAGCATTGCGATGAAGCTCGCCTCTTCGCCCCCGAGCCAGTCCTCGATCACAACCCGCCCCCCCGCGTCACCCATGCTCCTGCTGATGAGCATCGACTCCACCGCCTCATGCGCTTCGTCGATGCGGTGGGCCACCACAACGCCCTTCCCGGCGGCAAGTCCGTCGGCCTTGACCACGATCGGTGCGCCACGCACTCGCAGGTACGCATGCGCCTGCCCGCAATCGGTGAAGCTCCGGAACTGCGCGGTGGGGATCCCTGCACGCGTCATGAAGTGCTTGGCGAAGTCCTTCGAGGACTCGAGTCGGGCCGCACTGCGGGTCGGCCCGAAGATCGCGAGCCCCTGGGCCTGGAAGTGATCCACGAGGCCTGCTGCAAGAGGGGCCTCGGGTCCTACCACGGTGAAGCGCACCGCATGATCACGTGCGAACACGGCAAGCTGCGCGTGATCGGACAGGGCAACATTCGAAACCTTGGGTTCGCAGGCGGTTCCGGCATTCCCGGGGGCAACATAGACCTGTTCCACCCTGGGCGATCGGGCAAGTTTCCAGGCGAGCGCATGTTCGCGGCCCCCGCCGCCAACCACGAGCAGCTTCATTCCTGAAGGTTCATCCCGCGCAGTTGCTCCCGCAGTTGCGTCTCAGAGGTCCAGCACCGCATTGGTGTAGACCTCCTGCACGTCGTCGAGTTGATCCAGGGCGTCCAGAAGTTTTTGCATGCGCTGGGCATCGTCGCTGCCCAGCGTTACCTCGTTTTCGGCCTTCATCACGATCGCAGCCACATCGGTCCGAAGTGCGGCCGCCTGAAGTGCCTCGCGCAGGGCCTCGAAGCGGCCCGGTTCGCAGACCACCTCGATCGAGGCATCTTCACCGAGAATCACATCGTCGGCACCCGCCTCGAGTGCCACCTCCAGGACCTGATCCTCCGAGGTGCCAGGGGCAAAGATCAATTGCCCACAGTGCCGGAACTGGTAGGCAACCGAGCCGTCGGTGCCGAGGTTGCCACCGTGCTTGGAAAGGGCATGCCGCACCTCGGCCACGGTGCGGACGCGGTTGTCGGTGAGGCAGTCCACGATCAGTGCGGCACCGCCGACACCATAGCCTTCATAGCGGATTTCCTCGTAATGTTCGCCCTCGATACCGCCCACCCCACGGGCGACTGCACGCTGGACAGTGTCCTTCGGAATGTTTGCCTCGGAAGCCTTCTCACTTGCAAGGCGCAGACGCGGGTTGGTATCGGGGTCTGCGCCGCCGATCCGGGCAGCCACCGTGATCTCCTTGATGAGCCGGGTGAAGACCTTGCCGCGCTTGGCATCCTGCCGCCCTTTGCGGTGCTGAATGTTTGCCCACTTGGAATGCCCAGCCATCCCTTCTCCTGATCCGCCGCCAATCTCGGCCACCGCCCCGGCACGATCCCCGCTCCCATCCGCCTTGCCCTCGCCAGCGAGTACCCGTG
>VGHO01000173.1 GCA_016868175.1 Betaproteobacteria bacterium | reverse complement strand
TCGAATGACACACATGCACTTCAATGCTGCGATCCGACGCGCTGCGCCCCAGACTTCCAGGCTCGAGGTCGACCAGATTCAGGATCGCGTTTTGCAACAGCCCGAGCACCGTCCCGGTGGCGCTTGCCTCGAACAAGGTCTCCTCGATCTGGCCCTCGGAGCTGTCGCAGAGGGAGCTGATGTAGTCCCGCGTCTGTCTGCCCCAGGATGCAAGTAAGCGGTTACCAACCTCGTGGTGTTCGGCTCTTGCCTTTGCGGCCAGTGTGGCGAGTTGCCGCGGGTGTACAACCTCTGCCCAATACTCCTGGCAGGGGTTGAGCACGTAGAGCCGGATGTCGATCCAGCGGGCGAGTTGCCGCAGCATCTCGAGATAGATTGCGGGCATTCCAGGCACGCAAAAGACATGCACCGCGCCGGGAAGTCCCGCCCGGGTCGGCCCGCCGGCCTCCGTTGCATGCAGCGAAGCGAAGAAAGCCATCGACGGATGCTGCGCGCCAATCCCGAGGTCGTGCGCAATCCGCCGCCAAAGATCGCGCTGCCAGCCCAGATCTTCGAGATGCCTCCCGCCGGTCTGATGAGGCGGGGAAACGCCCCGGAGGTCGTATGGGCCTGCTTGCGCGGATGCGCCCGGCTGCGTGAGTCCGCCCTCCTGTGGGAGAGAGCCCGATTGCGCGAATCCGGCAGACTCTGGAGCCAGCCATGCGGCAAGCCAGTCAGGGCGGTAGGCGAGGTACTGCTCGAGCAACACGGCAGTGCGCTTTGCGAGTTCGTGCCGCATCACCGGATCGGCACCTTCAAGGTAGTGCGCGAGGCGCGGATGCGCATCCACGAAGCCCCGCTCACCGAAGAGGCCAAAGATGCGCCAGCCGAGTACCGAAGCAGCAAATGGCGAGGCGTCGCGCACCTCAACCCGCTGCGCGATCTGCTTCCACAACCACTTCGCGAGAAATGAGAACTCGACGTTGGCACAAATGCCAAAGCGCGTTGCAGCCTCGAGTTCAATGCGGCGACTCAACGCCAGACTCGGAACGATGATCTGTTCGCTGCTCAGGGGCGGCTCGGGCGGCATTGCAATTGCCTCGAGCAGCACGTCGAGAAGTTGCTCGAATCGGTTGGAATGGACTACACGCAACATGGCAGACGCTCTTCCCCCGGGAACCCGACGGAACAGTCTAGAGTATAAAACTCGCACATCGTTGCAAAAGATTCAATGACTAAGGCTCCCGCTGCCTCAACACGGCAGGTCTCCATCAACCGCCCAGTGCCCCGGGCCTGCCAGGCTTTTCGCGCAGAAGCCACCGCAACTCCCGCCACGCCTGCACGATCTGGATCCTCCATTCCTGCGGCGCGTCGCCTCTGAAAAGCTCAGGACAGAGCACTCCGCCGGCGAGCACTGCGGCACCCTCATCACCAACGCGCCGAAGCCTTGCGAGGGCGTACCGTTCCTCGTCCCAGAGCCGATCCGAGGGGATGAAGCTGAGAATCACGAGCTCGTCGAGAAGGTCATCGCGCACAGCGAGGAAGAGACCGTGGTCGACCGGCAGTGCAATGCAGAGGTCACCGGCCGTTGGCTGCCGAGGCTCGCTGGCAAGCACGTTCAGCGCCGCACACGACCAGATCAGCGCGCCGGCAAATGACGCGTGAATCGCTTCGATGTCGGCCCCCTGCAGCGGAAGGTTCACAACCCCGGCGCGCTGAATCACCCGATCGATCGCGTGGCCGCTGAAGCGGATCTTCACGCGCACATCCTGAAAACCCGCCGGATAGCTGAGCACTTGGGCAACCACCCTGCCAAAGCCAGCTTCCGACATGCCCCACGGGTTGCCCGGCTTGTTGCAACACTCTCGCCTGAGCGACAACGTGGCCCAGATCCTTCGCCGACCAGAACTCAGAGTGACCCCGTCGACGGGGAGAAAGCGCCTTGCAAGGCTTTCCTCCCGGCGACAGCGCTTGTTGAACGACTTCGCGTGCGGCATGCGAATCACCGGTTCCCGTCTCCGCCATACTTCCTGAGCGTGATGCCACTGAACCCACGCCTCATCGAGCGCCAGCAGATAGGAGCGGCGGATACCACGGGCCAGGGAGGGATCAATGTACACAGCGGTGCTTCTTCGGCGGAGGCGGGTTGTGGCGGGCGATGGTTGGCGGCAAGGGCCGGGGACCGGTGCGGACTCGTGGGCGCAGGGGTCAGTTGAGGGTCAGTGGCCTTGGGTTCCGCTCTCCGCAGGGGCTCGACTCACACCCTTGCGCCCGGTCTTGCCACCTCCGAGTGTAGGAGCCTGCAGTCTCAGCAGAGGAGACCCGCGAGCCCTCACCCATCAGGTTTCCCGGAAAATTTCCATTCGATGCCAACGCAGCTGCGCCAGAGCGCCTTCTGCGATACTGTGCGCCCGGTGTATGCCTGCCTTGCGCCGGGAGGTCGGATCGCCACGATCCAGTTCATTGAAGGAGCCTTGCGCATGCATCACCCCCCATTGTCAGGCCCCAAACTGGCTCGTCGGGCCCTCTGCCTGTTCGCGGCGTTGGCTGCATTCCCGCTTGCGAGGGCACAAGGCGCCTGGCCGAGCCGCGTCGTTCGCATCGTGGTGGGTTTTCCCGGCGGCTCCACCCCCGACAGCGCTGCGCGTGTGCTCGCGGAGGGGCTCAGCCGGACCTGGGGTCAGCCGGTAGTGGTGGAGGCAAAGACCGGCGCCGGAGGAAATCTTGCTGCCGACTTCGTGGCCCGGGCCACCGACGATCACACGCTGGGCGTGGTGATCAACGGGAACCTCTCCACCGCAAAACTCCTCAATCCCAAGCTTGGCTACGATCCGGTGAAGGATCTGCTTCCATTGAGTCTGCTCGCCACTGCGCCCCTCGTGTTGGTAGCTCCGCCTGACCAACCGGGTGGAGCAGCGTGGCTTGCAGCGGCCCGAAGCGCCGGCGACAAGTGGAACTACGGCTCTGTGGGCATCGGGTCGGTGGGTCATCTCGGCATCGAGGTGATCAAGGCGGCCATTGGCAACCTGGGTGCTGTCCATGTTCCCTACAACGGAAATCCTGCGGTGGTGGTTGCACTCGTGAGCGGTCAGGTGCAGATGGCGCTGATGCCGCCGGGCGTGGCCCTCCCCCAGGTCAAAGCCGGAAGGTTGCAGGCCATAGGGCTCGCGGGACCTCGCAGTCCTCTGGCGCCGGAGGTGCCGTCTCTGCTCGACGCTGGTGTGCGCATGGATCCGCTTGAGGTCTGGACTGCCCTGGTCGGGCCTGCCAGTCTGAGCAAAGCCGCCCAGGAGCGTATCGCGCGTGACGTGCCGGTATTGCTCAAGGATTCCGACACGCGCCAGCGCCTACTCACCGCTGGCTGGGATCCGCAGGGAAGCGGCGGCGCAACGCTGGCAGCGCGGGTGCGTGACGAGACCCGTGTGTTCGCAGAGATCATCCAGGCGCGGGGCATCAGGCTCGATTGAGGCTCTTCCCGGCTTCTGCGGCACCTGGTCGCTGGCCATACAACGCTACGGAACCGCCTCGTCAGCGCCCGGTCTGCGCCCGGCACAAAGCCTGCAGGTCCGAATCGCGGATGAAGCCGCATTGCCCCGAACCACTGCCGGTGATGGCACGACAATGCGCCTGTTGATCAGGATCCGCGATGAATCCGCACTGGGCGTGCTGCGCGCGAACCGGCTCCAGAGGCGCAGCCCATGCGCACATCGTCGTGAGCACTGCGATGGCAACCCGAAGCGCCCTCAAGGTTCAACCCTGAACTCGGTCAACGCGGTTGGCGACCAGTGAATGCCCACGCCATCCTCAACTTGCAGCCAGTGCGTTGCTTCGGCGTCGAGGGGCTCGGACACGATGCAACGGGCAAGTCCGGTGTTGAGCTCGGTGGCTCCGGTGCGGGGCCAACCGTAGTAGAGAGTCGGGGACTGCCGGTCGCTCGAGTAGCGAACCGCCCAGATGTCCTTGCCGTCGGTTAGTGCGAGCGACACCCTCAAAGGTTCGCTTGCCTTGCAAGCTGCCATCGCATCGCCCACCGCCGAAAGCATGTGCAGCAGCGCCGAGCGCGGGTCAGAACGCAGACCCAGGCTGAGCGCGAGCAGAAACATGGCCTCGCTGTCGGTTGTGCCCTGGCGGGCCGCGTAGTACTCGGTGCTTATCCGGTGCTCGATCGGCTTTCGACACGCCTCCCAGTTGCCGATCTTGCCGTTGTGCATGAAGCTCCAGTTTTCCCAGGTGAACGGATGGCAATTGGTGCGTGAAACTGCGGTGCCGGTGCTCGCGCGAACATGCGCAAAAAAGAGGTGCGAGCGCACCTGCGCGGCCAGGGAGCGCAGGTTGCTGTCGTTCCACGCGGGCAAGACATCCTTGAAGAGTCCGGCTGTTGGTCGGGATCCGTACCAGGCAACCCCAAAGCCGTCGCCGTTCGTGGTGAGCACCGATTCGCGAGCCTTCAGGCTCTGGGAGACGATCGAGTTCTCCTGGAGAAAGAGCAGATCTTCCAGATAGATCTCCGGGCCGGCGTAGGCAATCCAGCGGCACATGTCAGATCCTTCCATCGGGCGCCAGGTGCATTGCGTTTCGCTTGGCACCACCCAGTATACTTAGCGCGTAAGTTCCTCATCGGGCGCCAGGTGCATTGCGTTTCGCTTGGCACCACCCAGTATACTTACCGCGTAAGTTCCTCGCAGTCTTCGCAGTGTGATCCGGTGCGGTTCATGGGTCCGTCATGAACCTGCGCTACCTTGCCGTGTTTCCCCGGGCAGGTGCAGTCCTGGTTCATTCAAAGCACATCGTTTCGATCAACAAGGAGGTTCGAGTCATGTTTTCCAGGCGTAGGCTGATGGGCGTTTTTGCGGCCTTTGTGGCTGCAGCGTCAAACACGGTTGCGGTTGCGCAGACCGAGATCCAGATGTGGATCGGTCTCACCGCAAATCTCGGCGAACTGATCACCCGGTTTGCCGACGATTTCAACAAGTCGCAGAACGAGTACAAGGTGGTTGTGGCCTACAAGGGTCAGTACCCCGAGCAGCGGGCAGCCTCGGTG
This sequence comes from Betaproteobacteria bacterium, assembly GCA_016868175.1. Taxonomy (GTDB): domain Bacteria; phylum Pseudomonadota; class Gammaproteobacteria; order Burkholderiales; family Burkholderiaceae_E; genus UBA3064. The sequence goes on along the minus strand of VGHO01000173.1, from coordinate 647 downwards.
GCGGCCTTCAGGGCCGGTAATCCACCCCACATCATGCAGATGTTCGACGCGGGCTCGGGCGACATGGTTCAGGCGCGCGGTGCAGTCGTGCCTGTGTCGGAAGTCTTCAAGCGCGCAGGCGTTGCCTTCAACCCGGCCGACTTCATTGCACCTGCACGTGGATACTACGGATTGCCCAACGGCGACCTGCTGTCGATGCCCTTCAACGTCTCAACGACGGTCCTGTTCTACAACAAGGACGTCTTCCGCAAGGCCGGCCTCAATCCCGACCAGCCGCCGCGAACCTGGCCGCAACTCATTGAAGCAAGCAGCAAGATCCGTTCGTCCAACGCTTCGGCCTGTGGCTTCACCACAACCTGGCTCGCCTGGATCATGCTCGAGCAGTTCAGCTCGCGCCATAATCTGCCGATCGCAACCAAAGCCAACGGTCGAGGCGGTCTCGACACCGAACTCACGGTAAACAACGCCTCCAACCAGCGGATGGTGCAAACGCTCGTTGATCTGCAAAAGGACAAGCGCTTCGACTACGGCGGGCGCTCCAACGATGCCGCAGCCAAGTTCATCAGCGGTGAGTGCGCCATGCTTACCCAGTCCTCCGGGGGTCTGGGGGCGATCGCGAGGGATGCAAAGTTCGAGTTTGGCACGGC
>VGHO01000172.1 GCA_016868175.1 Betaproteobacteria bacterium | reverse complement strand
GTCGCCATCGACACCCCTTCGACCGCAAGGTGCGCCAGTGGGCGGGTGGGTTGCTCGTACTCTTCGCGCGCGCAATCGGGATCGTCGCGCGACGCCGCCATCCGCCATGACACCTCCGACCAGATCGCCTGCAGCACTGCACGTTCCTCGTCAAAGATCACCCTGGCGTCGCGGTACACCTGGACGCGGTCAGTGCGGTTGAGCCGACCGATCACATGACTGTGCTGCGAAAGGCCGTGCCGCCGCAAGGTTGCAAGCACACGGTCACGGTCTTCCGCGCGCACCTGAATCACCAGTCCGAGTTCCTCGGAGAAAAGTGCATGCAGTGCCCTTTCATGACGCTGGACCGCCACCTGCTCGGGCCGGATCTTGAAGTCGCCCCAATCGGCCAGTTGCGGATCGATCGTGAGAAGGTCGATGTTGAGGCTCACCCCGCAACGTCCCGCAAAGCTCATCTCGCACACCGCTGCCCAGAGCCCTCCGTCGCTACGGTCGTGACACGCGAGCACCAGACGCTGCCCGAGCAGTTCCCCGCAGGCGCGTGCGAGCGCACCCAGGCTCTGCGGATCGTCGAGATCGGGCGTCTGGCCGCCCGGCGTCGCGAAGCACTGCGTGAGAATCGATCCCCCCATGCGCTGTCTCCCGCCACCCAGATCCACCAGGATCAGCACCGCAGGCGCGGCGCTTCCAGCCTCGACCTTGAGTTGCGGCGTCACAGCCAAGCGCACATCGTCCACTGGAGCCCATGCTGTGGCGATCAGGGTCAATGGGGCACGCACTTCGCAGTCTGGCTCCCCGTCTGGCCCCTGCTCGAGGATTGCACGCATCGAAAGCGAGTCCTTGCCCACCGGAATCGCCATCCCGAGTTCAACCGCGAGCGCGCTTGCGGCGCGTACCCCGTCGTAGAGGTCTGCGTCATCGTCGGCGCGTCCGCCTGCGGCCATCCAGTTGGCCGAAAGCTTCACCTGCGACACCTCGCGCAGCCCGCTTCCCAGCAAATTGCAGACAGCCTCGCCGATGGCCATCCGCACTGATGCAGCCGGGTCGAGCAGTGCCAGCGGCGCCCGCTCGCCGACCGCCAGCGCGTCGCCGGAAAACCCCGCGTAGTCGCGTAAACCGATGCCATGGTCGGCCACCGGAACCTGCCAGGGGCCCACCATCGGGTCGCGGTGACTGAGCCCGCCCACGGTGCGATCGGCGATCGTGACGAGGTAGCTCTTGCTCGCCACCGTGGGGTGCCGCAGTACCCGCCTGCAGGCCTCATCGAGCCCGACTGCGGTGCTGTCGAAGGAAGGCACTGTGCGCGGCCGACGCACAGCGTTGCGCTGCGATCTGGGCGTGGTTGCCAGCAGTTGATCGAGCGGCATGTCCACAACCGCTTCGGCCCCTTCGCCTGCAACCCGCAGCCTGCCTCCCGAGGCAAGCTCGCCAATCACGGCACAAGGGCAGCGCTCACGCGCGCAGATCGCCTCGAGGCGCGCAAGGTCGGCGCCCCGCACCACCAGCGCATAGCGCTCCTGGGATTCATTGCACCAGATTTCAGCCGGCGACATCCCGCTGTCTTCCACCGGAATCGAGGCGAGGCGCACCACCGCGCCAAGGCCGGCGCTATGCACCAGTTCGGGGAAGGCGTTTGAAAGGCCCCCCGCACCCACATCGTGGATCGACAGGATCGGATTGGCGTTGCCAAGCGCTGCGCAGCACTCGATCACTTGCTGCGCACGCCTTTGCATTTCAGGGTTGGCTCTCTGCACCGAATCGAAGTCGAGCGCTGCCGTGTTGCGACCGAGCCCAAGGCTCGACGCAGCGCCCCCGCCCAGGCCGATGCGAAAGCCCGGACCACCGAGATGTACCAGCAGGTCGCCCTCGCGAAGCGAAGCCTTGTGCACCTGATCCGCGTGAATCGTTCCGACGCCTCCTGCGATCATCAGAGGTTTGCGATAGCCGCGACGCCCCGCCGCGTCGGGCTGCTCGAAGCTTCGGAAGTATCCGACCAGGTTGGGTCGACCGAACTCGTTGTTGAAGGACGCCGCCCCCACAGGCCCTTCGAGCATGATCTGCAAGGCACTGGCGAGGCGGTCGCTGTGGGCGGCGGGTTCTTCCCAAGGCTGGAGGCAGTCCGGGATGCGAAGCTGCGACACGCTGAAGCCGGTCATCGCAAAGCGCGGAATCGCGCCGCGCCCGGTTGCGCCCTCGTCGCGGATTTCGCCACCCGCTCCGGTGGATGCGCCGGGATGCGGAGCAATGCCCGTGGGATGGTTGTGGGTCTCCACCTTGAACACGGTGTGCATCGGCGTTGCCCGAACATGGTAGGCGGGCACCTCGTGATCGCCTTGCATCGCGGGCGTGGCCGGCTCGACCCAGCACACGACATCCCCGCAGAGTACGGCGGCATTATCCGTGTAGGCCACCTCAACGCCCTGCGGATGCGCGGCGTGGGTCTGGCGGATCAGTTCGAAGAGCGTGCTCGACTGGACTTCGCCATTGAGACTCCAGCGGGCGTTGAAGGTCTTGTGCCGGCAGTGCTCGGAATTGGCCTGGGCAAACATCATCACTTCAGCTTCAGTCGGATTGCGTCCCGCGTTGAGGAAAATCCGGCCCAGGTAGGCAATCTCGTCGGCACTGAGGGCAAGACCCAGCCGCTGATTGGCCTCCTCCAGCGCCTCGTCGCCCAGGGCAAGCAACGCGATCCCGTGCGGGGCTGAAGCCTGCCTAGGCGCAAACCAGTGCAGCGGGTTGGGTATACCTTCGAGGCAGCACTCGAGCATGCGGTCGTGCACCAGCGCCGCAAAGCGTCCTGAAACATCGAGCGGGTTTGCGGCGGTCCCGACGAGGCGCGTGGACTGCATTGCCCGATAAAGCACCCCGCGCTCGAGCGCGCGCAGGCCCCTCACCCCGGCGATCCGGGCAATGTCGCGCGCCTTGCTCGACCAGGGCGAGGTTGTGCCAGGCCTTGGGAGGACCACGAGGCACGAGGAAACGTCGGCCTCGACTGGCTCGAGGACAGCGTCGCGCAACAACCGGGCCGTTTCAGAACCCGTGCGCAAAGCCCCTTGCGGGGACGCTCCAGGGTCTGCGGCGCATTGCGCAGCATCCCGAGGCAGTTCCACCTCCAGAACCTGCGCGAGTCGCTGCAATGAGCAGGACTGCCCGGAGCCGAGGGCGTCCTCCGCCTCGAGAACTCCGAGGAAGATTTGTTGCACGGCAAGTTCAGGGAGCGTCTGATCCGTGTTGCTCAGGACCTCCTGCCACTGGCGCATGCGCAAAGGCGGTGGATCGAGCGCTCCGAAGAGCGTGAATCCTGCATCCGTCTTGTGCTGCAAGGTCCCCATGCACCCCCCATCTGTGTAACCGCAACCCGCCATGCTCCACGCTGGCGGGATTGTATCGACCGGCGCGAGCGCGGGAGGTGGGCCACCCTGTCGCCCCACGGGAGGCTACACTTCGAGTCACATCCATTGCTTGCGCCCGAAGGAGTCAACACCGTGGATCTGAGCTACACGGCCGAAGAGAATGCCTTTCGCGCCGAGGTGCGCGACTGGCTTGCGGCGAACCTTCCCGAGGACCTCAAGGACAAGGCTGCGCGCTACCAGGAACTCAGCAAGGAGGAGCTTGTGCGCTGGCACCGCATCCTTGCCGCCAAGGGCTGGGTTGCCCCGTCATGGCCTCGGGAATGGGGCGGCACCGGCTGGAACGCCGTGGAGCGCTCGATCTTCGACGAGGAGTACGCACTTGCCGGCTGCCCCATCGTGGCCCCCTTCGGCCCGGTGATGTGCGCCTCCGTCCTTCTCCGGTTTGGTACGGAGGCGCAAAAGCAGCGCTTCCTGCCGCGCATCTACAGCGGCGAGGATTTCTGGTGCCAGGGCTACTCCGAGCCAGGCTCGGGGTCGGACCTCGCCTCGCTCAAGACCCGCGCCGAAAGGCATGGCAACCACTACAAGGTAAGCGGGCAGAAAATCTGGACCACCTTGGGTCACTACGGGGATTGGATCTTCGCGCTGGTGCGCACCGACTTCGACAACAGCAAGCCTCAGGAAGGCATCAGCTTCCTGCTGATCGACATGAAGACGCCTGGCATCACGGTGCGGCCGCTCGTGTTGCTCGACGAAAGTCGCGAGGTCAACGAGGTGTTCTTCGACGAGGTTGAAGTTCCGATCGAGAACCTCGTGTACCAGGAAAACAGGGGCTGGACGGTTGCCAAATACCTGCTCGGGCATGAGCGGCTTGGCACAGGCTCGATTGGTGCCTCACGGCGTGAACTGCGCCGCATCGAGCGCGAAGCGAAAGAGCATCAGGGTGGTACGCTCTTCAGCGACCCTCGCTTTCGCGACCGGCTCACCCGGATCGACGTCGAGTTGACCGCGCTCGAAATCACACACATGCGCTTTCTCGATGCGATGCGCCGCACGGGCAATCCACCCGGTGCGGAAGTCTCGCTTCTCAAGATCAAGGGCACCGAGATCCAGCAGTCGCTCACCGAAGTGCGGATGCAGATCGCCGGGCCGCGCGCGGCGCCTTTTCGGCCGATCGATCACGACGGCTTCGATGCGCTGCTCGCCACCGTGGCCCCGCGCTACTTCAATTTCCGCAAGACCACGATCTACGCCGGATCCAACGAGATCCAGCGCAACATTTTTGCCAAGATGGCGCTCGGCCTCTGAGCCTCGCCCCCGCGTTTCCGGAGCCCTGAGCCATGGACTTCCAGTTCTCTGAAGAGCAGCAGATGCTCGCTGACAGCGTGCGGCGCCTGATCGACACCCACTACGACTTCGAAGCGCGCAAGGCCGTGGTTGCCTCTGCCGATGGCTGGAGTGCCGAGATGCACACCCGGATGAGCGCGCTGGGGCTGAGCGCCCTGCCCTTTCCCGAAGAGCACGGAGGCTTTCAGGCCGGCGCGCTCGACATGATCCCGGTGATGCAGGAACTTGGCCGAGGCCTCCTGCTCGAGCCGCTCACCACCACGCTGGGAGCGGCGGGGCGGATACTTTCCTCCCCCGATGCCCTGCGCGCCTCGCCCGCCTTGGCGGCCGAGATCCTGCGCGGGGTCACCAGCGGCCACATCCGACTCGCCTTTGCGCATGCCGAGGCCGAAGCGCGCTGGAATACCGCGCATGTGGAAACCCGCGCAACCCGGCGTGCCAACGGGCAATGGCATCTGCTCGGACGAAAGTCGGTGGTGCTGCACGCGCCGTGCGCGCAGTGGATCGTGCTCAGCGCCCGAAACGGGGGCGAGTCCCGCGACAAGGAGGGCCTCAGCGTCTTTCTGCTTCGGTCCTCAACCCCGGGTCTGCGCGCAACGACTTACCGCACCTACGACGATCAGCGCGCAGCCGACCTGGCCGTCGATGTGGTGCTGGGTGCGGAGGCCTTGCTCGGCGAAGCAGGCAAGGCCTATCCGGCGATCGAAGAGGCGATCGACTGGGCTCAGGCGCTGCACTGCGCCGAAACGCTTGGTGTGATGGATGAGGCCAACCGTCTCACCCTCGAATACCTCAAGACCCGCCGTCAGTTCGGCGTGCCGATTGGCGCCTTCCAGGCCTTGCAGCACCGTATGGTCGACATGATGATCCTTGCCGAACAAAGCCGCTCGATCACCTACCTCGCCTGCGACCGGGTGGATGCGGCCCGCGCGGGCACCCGTTCAGCGGCCGAGCGCAGGCGCGCGGTATCGATGGCACGGGTGAAGCTTTGCGAGGCC
>VGHO01000171.1 GCA_016868175.1 Betaproteobacteria bacterium | reverse complement strand
GTTGGGCGGAATCGCTCCGCCCGGTCGCCCAACAACGCAACCCTCTCTCCAACGCCCCCAACACCACCACCACTTCCCCAACGCCTGCCAACGACCCCACCGTCTTTCCAGCGACCTAACCGCTCTCCCAGCCATCCAACCGCTCTGCCAACGACCCAACCGCTCTTGCAGCGACGCGTTCCCAAGAGACGCACTCCCAGGAGACGCAACCATTTCCCGCCTGACCCCCTTCAGCCCCGTGGATGCCCTTGATATCGATGCGTCACGTGGCGCGATTCGGAGTCGTCGCTACCACGACGTCTACCGCAGTGCCGGTTGCGCCTTGGAGGAGGCATGGACAGTGTTCGTGGAACCCGGCTGGAAAGAGCTCGAGCAGCGTTTCGCCCTGCACGCGACGCTAGGTGATGTCGGTGCTTCGAGCCACCCCGAAGGCCCTGAGTCTCCCTGCGCAACGCAGGCACGCGATGCCGACCACGAGCTCGCGGTGAGCCCCGAGCCAATCCAGCGCGGGCCCGCCCGAAGTTGTATGGAAGTTCTCGAACTCGGCTTCGGACTTGGCACGAACCTCACGCTTTACCTGGCGTGCTGGGCCGCGCGGCTGCGCAAACCTTCGCACTGCAGGGAAACGGTCGAGACCGTGGTCTTCCACAGCATCGAGGCGCATCCGCTTGAGGCCTCCGAACTGACCCGTGCCTGGCAACACCTGATCCAGACGCCCTCCCCGATGGAGCCCTGGGTGCCTCACCGCATCGACGCTGCGCCCGAGAGCCCCCCGCATACGCCAACCGCGCCGGATACTTCGGCTCTTGCCTGTCTTTGTGCGGCGCGTCGCGGCCCGCCGGCCTGGATCGAAGAGCTCGCCAGGGACCGTTGCTATCGGCTTCCCGGGCAGCACCGTTTCGAACTCCTGCCCGGCTTCTTCCTGGATCTGCACGTTGGCGATGCAGCGCAAGTACTCTGCCAATGCGGTGCAACTCCGCAAGTCGTCCTGCTCGATGGTTTTGCCCCGCACCTCAACCCGCGCATGTGGGACGAGAAACTTTTTCGCGCCTTGCGTCGTTTACTCCCCGTGGATGCACTGCTCCTCAGCTACTCCACAGCACCCGGGGTGCTCGCACTGCTCGCGTCACTCGACTTCATGGTCACCCGAATGCCGGGGGCGGGACGAAAACGCCATCGACTCGAGGCGGTCTACCATCCTCGGGGTAGCGCAAGACAACGCGCAGTCGCGGGCGGAGATACCGCTCGCGCTGCCTGGCACTCGGCAACGCTGCCCCAGGCCGATCCTGCAAACAGCACCAACGGCGGAAGGTCCTCCCCTCGACACATGGTGATTCTTGGTGCGGGCCTCGCCGGGCGAACCCTTGCTGCCGAGGCGCTGCGGCGGGGCTGGTCGGTCGTGCTGCTCGACCCACGCCCGGCTGCGAAGGTCGAGGCTTGCGCCCTGCCCGCCTATCTCGAGCACCCGCACCTGTCGGCCGACGACAATCCGCTCGCCCGGCTCACCCGGGCTGCACTCTTGCTCGGCCGGCGTTCGGTGCACGATGCGCCTCTGCACACCGGACGCATCGCATGCCTCACCGCTGCGGAGTCTGGCCGCTGGGCGACGATTCTTGCCCGGTTGCGTGACCGCTCTGGCCTGGCGACTGACCCCTGGGAGGAACTGTTCGCCCTGCACCCAGGCCGCGTACCGCCCGCCCTGCATCTGGTGCGCGCCGCCGCTTTGCCGCTTCCACCGCTTGCCAGGGCATTGCAGCGCGAGGCGCTGCCCGCCGCGATTCAACACGAAGGCGGCGTATGGCGCGTTGTTGATGCGCATGGTGCGCTCCTTGCCGAAGGCGAGGTGATCGTGGGCGCCTGTGCACCCGCCATTGCACTGATGTGTCCACCGCTTCTGAGCGGACTCCACTGCACCCCCGGCGCGAGCGTGGTACTCGACCTTGGGACGCTTCGTTCGAGCCACCCTGTGTGGAGCTTCGGTGCGCTGCTTTCGGGCAGGGTCCAGATCGTGAGGATTGAGCCTCCCGCTGCGCCCATGCTTGCGCCCTGCCTGCAGATTGGCGCGCTGCATGAAAACGCACCCGCGGAGCAGGTTCACGCAAGGCTGCTCGAAGGCTTGCGCGAAACGCTCGGGCTTGATGCTGCTGCCCTCGCCGAACTCCGGGGGCTACCCTTCCGCGTGGTTCGGGGTGACCGCTTCAGCGTCTGCGATCATTTGCCCATGATCGGCGCCTTGCCAGACCTGTTGCAGGTGCAGGCGCGCTACCGCGACCTCCAGCGCAACGCAGGGCTCCCCTGGCCGCGAAGCAAGAGCGCATTCCTGCTGAGCGCACTGGGATCACGTGGCGTGCTCTGGTCGAGGCTTGGGGCGAAGTTGATCCTCGACGAACTCGAGGGACTGCCCCCGATCGTCGCGCGGGATCTCTGCGCAGCCCTAAACCCTGCACGCTTCATGATCCGGGCTGCGCGCAAGGGTGTGGGGCACAATCCGTTGGGCCATGTCTGATCCTTCGGCGCCTTCCTCGACCACGGCTGCAGCGAAGGCCGCCGCGAAGTCTTCCCGCACCGCGGTGGCCAAACCTGTGGCTGCATCTGCAGCAAAACCCCCGCTCTACGACTGCACCAGGTGCCCGGGGTACTGTTGCACTTATCCACGCATCATCATCGATGATGAGGATCTCGAGCGGATCGCGCGTCATGCGAAAGTGAACCCGGAGGAGGCACGCCGCCGATTCACCCGGACTTACCGGGACGGCGACACCGAGGAAATGGTATTGCGCCACAAGACCGACACCATCTACGCCTCGGTGTGCCGCTTCTTCGACACCACGAAGAGGCGCTGCACGATCTACACCGCGCGCCCGGAGGTGTGCCGCGACTATCCACATGGTCGACGCTGCGGCTACTACGAGTTCCTCCGGTTCGAGCGCAGGCAACAGGGCAATCCCGAGTTCGTCCCCTCGGCCTGAGGCCGATGCGGCCGCCGCAACTCCATCGCAGCCTCCTCGGCCAGTGGTGGGGTTGACCCGAAACAACCGGCGGGATTCATCCTGCGTGAAATGCGTCGAGCTTTGCGCGCAAGCGCGGCGAGGTTGTGGTGTATTGCATGGGAATCTTCTTTCCCGGGAACAGGTAGTCGCACGCGGCATACGCCGCCAGCACCGCTTCATGGAAACCGCATACCAGGAGTTTCTGCTTACCCGGGTAGTAGCCGAGATCGCCCACCACGAAGATCCCCTTGCGTGAACTTTCCATCCGCGATGCATCCACCGGAATCTGACCGTGGCGCAGACCCATCCCGGCGTAGAGAAGCGGAGAGAGTCTCGGGCTCAGCCCGTGGCAGACAACCAGACGGTCTGCCGCTACACGGATCACCTCGTCCAGACTCTCCGGCGCCCTGAGCTTCACGCTCAAGGCTTCCAGCCTCTGTGCGTTGGCATCGGCGGCATGAAGCCCAACGATCGTGCCGTGATGCAACGAGAGCCGGCCCGCTTCGATCGCGCGCCTCATCGCCTCCCACTGGACTGCGCTTGCCTGCACTTCCGGTGAACGGTGTATCAGCCGGATCGCAGCGGGTGCGCAAGCCTCAGGCAACTCGAGCAACTGCGCCAGCGCTGCAAGGCCCCTTTCTCCAGCGCCGCTCACCACGAGGTGCCGGCCAGCGAGTTCGCCCAGCCATGACGCCGGCAGTTCGTAGCGGATCTGGTGGCCCTCCCAATGTGCAGCCTCCTCGATCCGCAGCCTGCGCGGCGCAAAGGCTCCCACGCCACCGGCCACCACAACCGCGCCGAAGGCGCATCGGCTCCCGTCGGAAAGGCCAACTTCGAACCCCTGATCCACATCCCCGTCGATCGATTCCACCGCAGTGGCAAGCCGCAACTCCGGATCGAATACGCTGCATTGCGCCCACAGCCGGTCGCCGAGTTCGGCTCCATGGATCCGGACGATGCCCGGGATGTCGTAGATCGGCTTGTCGGCATAGAGCGCGCTGCACTGCCCGCCGATCTGCGCAAGCGTATCCACAAGACTTGCGCGGATGCCGAGGAGACCCAGCTGGAAGGCCTGGAAGAGTCCGCTCGGTCCAGCGCCAACGATCAGGACCCGCCCTTCACCCACGGGCAAAGTGCTCCATGTTGGCAAAGAGCCGGAGCCACGGGGTGGTGTCGGTCCAGGCCGGTGGCGACCAGGAAAGCTGACGCGCGAGAAACGATCGTTCAGGGTGGGGCATCATGATGAGTATCCGCCCATTACCCGCCGTGAGCGCGGCAACGCCATCGGTGGAGCCGTTGGGATTTTCTGGGTAGTGGCGTGCCACGCTCGCATCGGCAAGGGCATACCGCATCACCACCGGGGCTGCCGCAGAATCGGCTGGGCTTGCGAAGCTTGCCCTGCCCTCCCCGTGCGACACCACCACCGGCAAGACGAGTCCCTCAAGCCCGCTGAGCCACGGCGATGCTGCCGCTTCGATCCGCACCAGACTCAGCCGTCCCTCATACTGCCGCGAGCGGTTGGGCAGAAAGCGGGGCCAGTGTGCCGCACCGGGCACGATCGGCTTGAGTTGCGCCATCATCTGACAACCGTTGCATACCCCCAGGACGAAGCAGTCTTCACGCGCAAAGAAGCCTTCGAACTGCTCGCGCAATCGAGGGTTGAGAAGGATCGTTCTCGCCCACCCGGAGCCTGCACCGAGCACATCGCCAAACGAGAACCCGCCACAGGCTGCAAGACCCACGATCCGCTGGCGGGCGTCGAGGAGGCTGAACCGTCCCTCGATCAGATCGCTCATCGTCACGTCGAGGGCATCGAATCCGGCACGCAGGAACGCTGCAGCCATTTCCCGCTGGCTGTTCACCCCCTGCTCGCGCAAAACCACGACGCGGGGCTTTGTGCGCACGCCTGCGCGGGTCGACGCCATCGCGGCACTGGGCGCGGGGTCTTCACCTTGCGCGTTGCGCAGCCTTGCCGAGGGAGCGCCCGCAGTCGCCATCGACACCCCTTCGACCGCAAGGTGCGCCAGTGGGCGGGTGGGTTGCTCGTACTCTTCGCGCGCGCAACCGGGATCGTCGCGCAACGCCGCCATCCGCCACGACACCTCCGACCAGATTGCCTGCAGCACCGCACGTTCCTCGTCAAAGATCACCCTGGCGTCGCGGTACACCTGGACGCGGTCAGTGCGGTTGAGCCGACCGATCACATGACTGTGCTGCGAAAGGCCGTGCCGCCGCAAGGTTGCCAGCACACGGTCACGGTCTTCCGCGCGCACCTGAATCACCAGTCCGAGTTCCTCGGAGAAAAGTGCATGCAGGGCCCTTTCGTGACGCTGGACCGCCACCTGCTCGGGCCGGATCTTGAAGTCGCCCCAATCGGCGAGTTGCGGATCGATCGTGAGAAGGTCGATGTTGAGACTCACCCCGCAACGTCCCGCAAAGCTCATCTCGCACACCGCTGCCCAGAGCCCTCCGTCGCTACGGTCGTGACACGCGAGCACCAGGCGCTGCCCGAGCAGTTCCCCGCAGGCGCGTGCGAGCGCACCCAGGCTCTGCGGATCGTCGAGGTCGGGCGTCTGGCCGCCCGGCGTCGCGAAGCACTGCGTGAGAATCGATCCCCCCATGCGCTGTCTCCCGCCACCCAGATCCACCAGGATCAGCACCGCAGGCGCGGCGCTTCCAGCTTCGACCTTGAGTTGCGGCGTCACAGCCAAGCGCACATCGTCCACTGGAGCCCATGCTGTGGCGATC
>VGHO01000170.1 GCA_016868175.1 Betaproteobacteria bacterium | reverse complement strand
ATTGGCTGGGGGTCGCTCCGGGAAGACACGGGATCCACACCCGGACCCTCCGGGTACTGCACGGGGACCCTCCGGGTACTGCACGGGGACCGTCCGGGTACTGCTCGGGAGCTTTACGGGAACTGCCCGGGGGCGGCGCTGCAACGGTTGGGCGGGTGAGTACTGCGCAGAGCGTTCACCCCAATGCCTATTCTACTTCCTTGGGGTATCCTCAAACCTCGTTCATCGTTCATGCAGCGTGCACCATGGAGGACGGGTATGTCGGCTCGCGGACGCGTTGAGGCACTGAGGCCGGCCGGTACGCAATTGCCGGTCACGGCCTATTTCGACGATGCGCTTCTTGCCCAGGAGCGTGAGCATTTGTTCCGCCCTGGCCCCGGATACCTCGGCCACCAACTGATGGTTCCCGAAAGGGGCGACTACTTCACGCTCGCAGCGGAGCAGCATGGCCGGGTGCTGATCCACAACGACCACGGTGTGGAGTGTCTGTCCAACGTGTGCCGGCACCGGCAGTCAACCATGTTGCAGGGGCGGGGCAAGGCGGACCATGTGGTTTGTCCGTTGCATCGCTGGACCTACGATCTGCAGGGCCGGTTGCTCGGCGCGCCGCATTTTGCAAGCCAACCTTGCCTCGACCTTCCCCGAACCCCGCTGCAGACGTGGAGGGGATTGCTCTTCGAAGGTCAACGCAACGTGGCCGCCGACCTCGCGGGGATGCATGCGGCGGAGCATTTCGACTTCAACGGGTATTGCCTCGATCATGTCGAGACCCACGAATGCGCCTACAACTGGAAGACCTTCATCGAGGTGTACCTCGAGGACTACCACGTGGCGCCCTTTCACCCAGGGCTAGGACACTTCGTGTCGTGTGACGATCTGCAGTGGGAATTCGGTGCACATTTTTCGGTGCAAACCGTGGGTGTGCATCAGAAGCTGAGCAAGCCAGGCACGCCAACCTACGCACGCTGGCATGAACAGGTGCTGCAGTTTCGCGAAGGCGTTCCACCACCCTTCGGTGCGATCTGGCTCACCTACTACCCCAACGTCATGCTCGAGTGGTACCCGCATGTGCTCGTGATCAGCACCCTGATTCCGCGCAGCCCACAACACACCACCAACGTGGTGGAGTTCTACTACCCGGAGGAAATCGTGCACTTCGAGCGCGACTTCGTGGAAGCCGAACGTGCTGCATACCTCGAAACGGCCAGGGAGGACGACGAGATCGCGTTGCGCATGGACGCAGGGCGCAAGGCACTGCTCGAGCGGGGGATGAACCAGGCAGGACCCTATCAGAGTCCGATGGAAGACGGGATGCAGCACTTTCACGAATTCCTGCGCCGTGAGCTACCCGGCGAGTCGCTTGCCGAGCCTTGACACTGCAGCATCGGATCAGCCCACCACCCGATGCGCCGCACCGTGATCCGCGGCACATCCTAACCTTGCACGGGGAGCGTTCCCGCACCATGACCCAGAACCCCTTGATCAGCGTTGACGATTTGGCGCACTGTATCGATCGCGTGGTCTTGATCGATTGCCGTGCGGATCTCTTCAAACCCGAACTCGGGCGCGAACAGTACGACGCCGGCCACCTTCCCGGCGCGCACTTCATGGCACTGCATGCCGACCTGGCCGGGCCAAAGACGCCCGGAAGCGGCCGGCATCCGCTCCCCGCACGCGAAGCGTTTGCCCGCAGGCTCGGCAGTCTTGGCATTGGCCTTCAGACTGCGGTGGTGGCCTACGACGCCTCCAGCGGCGTCTACGCGGCGCGTTTCTGGTGGCTGGCACGGTGGCTTGGGCATCCCCTCACCCAGGTGCTCGACGGCGGACTTGCAGCGTGGACCCGGGCCGGCTTCCCGCTCAGCCGCGAAGTGCCCGCACCGGTGGCTGCCGAGGTCTCTGCGGCGAACGCAGCTGCACTGACATCCGCAACTGCGCTGGAATCCATCGTGGAGACTGCGCGGATACTCTCCTCGCTCGGCTCAGGAGACCATCTGCTTGTGGATGCCCGCGCCACGGAGCGCTGGCGCGGCGACGTCGAGCCGCTCGACCCGGTGGCGGGGCATATTCCCGGCGCGCTCAACCGCCCCAACACCAGCAACCTTCGCCCCGACGGACGCTTCAAGCCCGCCGAAGTATTGCGCGAGGAGTGGCTGCAGTTGCTCGGTGAGGCCCGCTGCGCCGAAACCGTGGTGCATTCCTGCGGATCGGGCGTATCGGCGTGCCACAACCTGCTTGCCTTGCGCGTTGCAGGCCTTGAAGGCTCATCGCTCCATCCCGGATCGTGGAGCGAATGGTGCGCCGATCCCTCGCGCCCTGTGGAGCGAACCCTCGGCTGAGGCCGGCTCCCCGGTGGAGCGGAATCCTGCTGAAACCTCGGATCTTCAGTGCCGATGCACAACGCTGTGCGCCGCAACGATCACAACCACGCCCAGTGCGATCAGGGCAATCTGAACGAGACTCTCCGCAGCCTGACGATGCCTGTGCATGTCGGGCACCAGGTCGGCCAGCGCCACGTAGATGAAGGCCGCTGCCGACAAGGTGATGAAGTAGGGGAGCCAGGCGGACTGGGCTGAAAGCAAAGCCCACCCCGCAATGCCACCGAGCACTGCGGCAAGTCCCGAGATCAGGTTGTAGACGATCGCCCGTCGCCGGCTGTAGCCCGCGTTGATCAGCACAATGTAGTCGCCGATCTCCTGAGGGATCTCGTGCGCTGCCACCGCAAGTGCAGTGAGCCATCCCATTGCCGGGTCAACCAGAAACGCCGAAGCGATCAGCACTCCGTCAACGAAGTTGTGGAGTGAGTCGCCGATCAGGATGAGCAGGCCCTCCGGACCTGCCTCCTGCCGGTCGTGCCCCTGGTTGTGGTCGTGACCGTCGCCCTCATGGTGGTGTCCGTGTCGGAGAATGGCGAACTTCTCGAGCAGAAAAAAACCGAGGAAACCCAGCCCGAGCGTCCAACCCAGACGCTCGGGGTCTTCGCCACTTGCGATTGCCTCCGGCAGCAGGTCAACGGTGGCCGCACCGAGCAGCAGGCCGGCCGACAGGCTGACCAGCCGTTTGGTGATCCCGGCAAGCGCAGTGAGCGAGAAGAGCGCCGCAGCGAGCGTGCTGAGCGAACCCCCGACAAGCGTTGCGGCAACGATCTGCGCAAGGACCAAGGCGTGCCTTCAACCCAGGTGCCGGTCGAACCAGGCAAGACAGCGCGTCCATCCGTCACGCGCAGCATCGGCCCGGAACGTCGGGCGGTAGTCGGCGTGGAATGCATGCGGGGCCTCGGGATAGACCACGATCTCGGAAGCTGTCGAAGCCTTGTCGCCAAACGACAGACGGGTCTTCATCTCGTCGACCTGCGAGAGCGGAATCCCGTCATCCTTCCCCCCGTAAAGACCCAGGACCGGCGCCTTGAGCTTGTCGGCCACATCGAGGGGATGGAAGGGAGTTTGCGCATTGGTGCCGGTTGTGAGGCGACCGTACCAGGCCACGCCGGCCCTGAGATCTGCGCGCTCGGCGCCGTAGAGCCACACGATGCGCCCCCCCCAGCAAAAGCCGGTGATGCCAAGCCGAGCGGTGTTGACCCCTTGCCCTCCGAGCCACGCGACCGAGGCGTCGAGGTCGCCGACGACCTGCCGGTCGCTCACAAAGTTGACCACCTTCGCGAAGATCTCGCCCGGCGTCTTCAAGACCGTCACATCACCCTGCCGACCGAAGAGATCCGGCGCGAGAGCAAGGTAGCCCTCCTTGGCAAAGCGTCGGCACACGTCCTGGATGTACTCGTGCACACCCCACACTTCGTGCACCACCAGGATCACCCCGCGCGGCCGGGACTGCGCGGGCATCGCGCGGTAGGCTGGCATGTTGAAGCCGGCCGAGGGAATCACCACTGCGCCGGCATCCAGACCCTGCGTATCCGTGCGCTGCACTTGCGCCCAGAGATCACCGCTCGGCATGACCGCCGCAGCGTAGCCGCTTGCAAGCACGCCGCCACCCAGTATCGAACGGACGAACTGCCTGCGCGGCGCCGGCTGAGCGGCCGCGGGCACGTGGCTGGAGGCGTTGCCGATTGCAGTGCGACGCCCGGAGGAGCCCACCTCGACCTGTGCGGAGGCATGGGCGGTGCTGCGCGACCCGGCATCAGCCAAGCGGTGTGCTGCACCGCGCGTTGCGCTCTCGGAGGAGGAAGTCCACGACTTGTCTGACTGCATGATCGAAGCTCCGTCTTGCGGGTTGCTGGTGGGGTCGCCCAAGGGGTGAAGGCCCGAGGCGTGTACACACGTTTGGGGGTTGGGGGTTGGGGGTTGGGGCAGCGCGTTGAGCGCGGCTGGGTCAGTGCGCCTCGTCCCAATTCGCGCCGATTCCGATTCCCACCTCGAGCGGCACGGCAAGCTCGGCCACCTTCTGCATCGCCTCACCTACCAGATCCCGCAGGGTTTCCACTTCGGCATCGGCAGCCTCGAAGACCAGTTCGTCGTGCACCTGCATGATCAGCCGGGACGCCATCGCAGCCTCGCGGAGGCGCCGGTCCACCACGATCATGGCCATCTTGATCAGATCGGCTGCGGTGCCCTGCATCGGCGCATTGATCGCCGCGCGCTCCGCAGCCTGGCGCCTCGGACCGTTGGGTGAATTGATTTCTGCCAGCCAGAGCCGTCGCCCGAAGACCGTCTCGACATAGCCCTGCTCGCGCGCACTTCGGCGGGTACGCTCCATGTAGTCGAGCACTCCCGGGTAGCGGGCGAAGTAGCGATCCATGTAGCTCCTCGCCTGTTGGCGCTCGATGTTGAGGTTCGATGCAAGACCGAATGCGCTCATGCCATAGATGAGTCCGAAGTTGATTACCTTGGCATAGCGGCGTTGCTCCGCACTTACCTCCTCGACGCCGATCCCGAAAACCTCTGCGGCTGTGGCGCGATGCACATCCTCGCCTCGGGCGAACGCGCCGAGCAGGCCGGGATCACCCGAGATGTGCGCCATGATGCGCAACTCGATCTGCGAATAGTCGGCGGAGAGTATCCGGTAGCCGGCGGGCGCAATGAAGGCCTCGCGGATCCGCCGACCCTCCGCAGTACGGATCGGGATGTTCTGGAGGTTGGGGTCGTTGGACGCAAGCCTGCCGGTGACCGCGACCGCCTGGTTGTAGCTGGTGTGCACCCGGCCGGTTAGCGGATGGATCATCCGAGGCAGCTTGTCGGTGTAGGTGGACTTGAGCTTGGACAGTCCGCGCCACTGCAGCACGAGGCGAGGAAGCGGATAGTCCTCGGCGAGTCTGGCAAGCACTTCCTCGTCGGTGGAGGGGGCACCCGAAGCGGTCTTCTTGAGCACCGGAAGCTTGAGTTCGCCAAAGAGCAACTCGCCAAGTTGCCGGGGGGAGCCCAGGTTGAAGACGCGTCCAGCTGCGGCGTGCGCCTGGGCTTCGAGTGCCTCGATCTTCTGCTGCAACGCGGCGCTTTGCGCGTGGAGGCTGTCCGGGTCGATCAGCACGCCGTGCCGCTCAACGCGCTGGAGCACCTGCATCACCGGCAGTTCCATGCTTCGGTAGATCGACGCAAGCCGAGGCTCGGCGGCAAGCCGCGCGCTGAAGAGGCGACACAGTCGGAAAGTGACATCCGCATCTTCGGCAGCATAGGGCGCAGCGCTCGCAAGCGGCACCTCCGCAAAGCCGATGCGCGCGGCACCCTTTCCGGTCACCTCGTCGTAGGTGATGGTACGGTGCTGCAGATGCCGCTCGGCGAGTGCATCCATGTCGTGGT
>VGHO01000169.1 GCA_016868175.1 Betaproteobacteria bacterium | reverse complement strand
CGCCCGCGGCCGTTGTGGCGGCTGCTCCAAGGCTTCCAAGCCGTGCAAGTCCCGCATCGGCGCTGGCGCTGGCCTGTCCCCCCGCGCCCAGTGAGGCAACTTTCGCAACCCCCACGGCGGCAAGCGCAACGCCCAGGGCACTCACCCCGAGCGGTGCGGTCCTGGCAAGCGCACCCGCGCTCAGGGCCGCTGCGACCCCTTGACCCCCAAAGGTACGCGCATGCGCAAGGCTTGCCTGCGCGGCCGCGCTGCAGCCCGTCGACGCGGTGAGCGTGTGCGCGCTCGAGGCCGCGCTGGCTAGCGCTGCGGCGTTGAGCGACGCGGCATTGAGCAGCATCGCGCGCTACCCGGGCAAAGTCGAGCCCGCGATCAGGCGAACGTGATCGAGAGCGTGGCCGCGGGGAAAGTCACCGTGTCGGACTGGTTGATGGTCTTGGCAATCGTGAGCGCACCATGAAAGAGCAAATTGCCTGCGGTGGCCGCATCGTAGATCCCAAAGTGCGTCACCGTCCCCCAGTTACCGCTCGGGGTGGGAAAGTTGACGGGGGCGTTGTTGCTCGTTGCGCCCCCCGTGCCGCTCGAGGCGGTGGTGCTGCCGGCCGACTGCGTTCCGGCCCAATCGGCAAGCGCCTGGCTTGCACCGGCGGCAGCCTTCACCCGCGCGTAGTTGTTGCCGGAGACCTCGCTGCCGCCTCCCGCATCCGAGGGCGCCGCCGTGAGCAGCCCCACGTAGAGCACCGGGTTGGCAAAGGCCTGACCCCGAAAGAGGTGGTCCACGAGCTTGTTTTCGAGGTAGTCGGACATCGCAGACATGGCAGGTCTCCTTCAGCGGTTGGGGGGGCGGTGGGTGGCGCAGGTGGCGTTGCTCACGCAAACTGCGCACGCACGGAAAACCTGAGCGGCTCGTAGACCGTGTGGGTCAGCCCCCCAAAGTCGATCTCGATCTCGGCCTCGTAAGCCCCCGGCTCGACGTTCAAGACGCCCGAGGCAAAGTTAAAGCGCACCTCGCCCGCAGCGCCCCCGGCGAGCTTTTCGCAGGCGATCGTGGCAAGGACGTGGTCGGCTCCCTGCGCACGAAAGTGCACCCGCACGACGGTGTCGGGGTCGCTCAGGTCAATGGCCGCCGCACTCACCGCATCGGTGAGCGCAAGGCGCACGTTCGGCAACGCATCGCCCTGCACAAGCTTGATGCGCTCGGCCATCAGGCACCCGCCGCTGCGCCGGGTTGATTGGGGTTGCCGCTTGAGACCGGTGCGATCGCCACCGTGGCCTTGATCTCGATTCCGAGCGCGTTGGCAAAGGCGGCGTAGCGCGCCTGTGCGCGCGCCTCGTTGCCCGCGTACTGGCTGTCCTTGGTGTAGGCGCGGTAGAGCACATAGTCCTGGAGCGCGTTGCTGTAGATGTCCGGGACGCTGATGGCGCCCGTCACGGCCGCAAAGTCGGTGCCGGCCGCAGGCTCGGTGAGGTCGGTGGGCAGCGCCGAGTAGACGAGATCGACCGAGGCGCCGGTGCTTGCCGCAGGCGGATAGACGTAGAACACCTTGGGGTCGCGCGGATCGAACATGAAGTGCACGATCTCGGCCACGCCGCTCAGGTTGTGCCAGCCGGGCGATTGCGCATCGAGGATCTCGCGCGCGCAGATGCGGATGGCGCGCTTGGTGCCTGCGCTGTTGCGCACCACATCGATGAGCTTGGCGCCGTTGGCGGGCAGCGTCTGCTTGGTGCCCGCCACGAGAGCCACCGCCGCGTTGGTCACCATGGCATCGGGCCGGTGCACGATGATCTCGCGCTGGCCGTCGTTGAGGTAGCGCACGAGCTCGGCCACGGGCCAGCGGATCGAGGTCGTGTCCTGGAGCGTCTCCACCACCCGGCGGATGATCGATTGGGCAGCAATCGGCATGCGCGTCTCCGGCCGTCGTCCTCAGCGACCGCGGCGCCTCAGCACCACGCCACGCGGGCGCGCGGCACCTGCCCGATGCGCCCAAGCCACCCGCGGGCCTGTTCGGCATCGAGCGCGTGCTCAAACTCGGCCTGGGCCAGCCTGGCCGCTTCGGGCTGCAACAAGGGCCCCGGGATCCGGTGCAGCCGTGCACGGGCCCCGGCCACGATCGCCTCGCGAAAGCGTGCGGCGAGCGGATCCGGCAGGCCCTGGGCGTTGGCGGCCACCGTGAGCACCGCCTCGACCTCGAGCGTGGACTTGGGCGGCTGCACCGCAAGGAGCGTCACCGTCGCAGCCTCGGCGCCGAGGAGCGCCCGCGCACCGCTGCGCAGCCGCTCGGGGTTCTTGGCCACCAGCCGATACGAGGCCAGCGGCAGCACCTCACCGTTGAGCGTGGCCTTGCGCAGCGCAACGATCTCGGCATCCTCGGGGGGCTCGAGCGCATAGCTCACCAGGTTGCCCGCCGTTGCCATCGGCTCAAGCCACGCGGTCCACAGTTTCGTGCGCACGAAAAACGCCGTGGCCGCCCGCGCAAGCTCCTGGTTCAGGAGCGGCTCGGGGCATCCCGCCACATGCGCAAGCACATCAGGGTGAAAGTCCGCCCAGCGCGCCATGGCGCTCTCCCCGCAGTGTTGGAGCCTTGCGGCGTGGGTCGTTCTCCACATCCAAAAGCCGAAAGCTGCCGGTCTTCACAAGCCGCTGAATCAGCGCCGCATCGGCGATCTCGCACACGAGGCCTCCGGCAGCATCGGGGGCGAAGGTGTGGAGCGCACCCGCAGCGTCCATCACACGGACGGTGCCGTCGCGGCGGGGTGCAACCGTGGTGAGCACGCGCATGGGGGTCTCGTCGTGGGTGTCTCGGCGTGGTGGTGTGCGGGGTGAGCTTGGTGCGCCCGAGGCGCTCACACCGCCTTGTAGAGCAGCGTGAAGCCCACCTGGCCCGCGGCTTTGGTCGCCGCACCCGTGGTCACCTTGAGCCCGAGCAGCCGATCGGCCTGGGTGGCGCTCAGCCTCTGGAGCGCAAGCGAGCTCAGCGTCGTGACGCCTGCGCTTTGCCCCACCGTAAGGCCCGCAGCAAAGACCGTGGCAAGGTCGGTGCCCGCAGCGTTCAGCAGGCCGACGGCGCTCACCAGCGTGGGCGTGGCGTGGCTGTCCAGATCGTCGGCATCGATCACAAGGCTCACCGGCACGCAGCCCGCGGGCAAGATCCCCACCGCGCCCACATCGCCCGCATCCAGATCGGCCGCCGTGAGGTCGACCGCGTAGCGCACCGCCACCACCTCGGCACCGGCCGGAAAGACCGTGGGCCGCGTGCCGCGCAGATCGTCGTTCGTGTTCGCAAAGCTCATGGCGCGTGTCTTCCTTTGAAGGGGTGGCTAGCGGCTTGCCGCCGCGGTGTCGAGCGAAAAGAGCCCGAAGTCCTGTGCACCGACCCCGTCGTGGGTGAAGGTGACTTTCTTGATCCCGAAGATCGCACTCGTGGTGATCACGACCTTGTCGCCGTTGTCGCGCGTTTCCTCGTGCCAGTCAAAGCGCATGTTGGTGCCCGGCGACCCAAAGGCAATCACCGCAGCCTGCGAGCCCATGAAGAGCGCACGGGCGGCCTCCACGTTGGCCGCAGCGCCGGCGTTGGCAAAGCGGATCACGTTGCGGTGGCTGTGCAGGATCACGCCGCGGTACATCCCGAGCGAGCCCTTGAAGAGCGGGTTGTTCTTGCCCTCGGCTGCGGCGGCGGCCTTTTGGATGTCGAGCCACTGGCCGGTGGCCACATTGGCGCGCAGGTCATCTTCCTGGAAGGTGTGCATCACGCACACGTTGGTCTCGGTGCCTTCCACCTTGCAGGGCTGCAGCACCGGGATGTTGGTGGCACCGCCCCCTTGGCTGTCGGCCTTGGTCTTGGCGCGATCGATCAGCCGCAGGTCAAACTTGTCGGTGGCATCGAGGTTGTTGAAGGCTGTGGCATCGCCCCCGTAGAGCGTGTGCTGCGGATCGGGGCTCACGAGCGCGTTGCTGGCGCGGCCGCCGTAGCCCAGGGGCAGCAGAAAGTTGGGGTTGATGCCGCGTGCGCCTGCGAGGTAGATGAAGAGCAACTCGTCCATCAGCCGCGCCCACCAGCTCGATTGCTGGCGCTTGGCCTTTTCGCGCAGATCGTGCAGCGTGCGCTTGCGCGTCATGCGCCCGCCGGTGTTCACCCCGCAGCGGGCCTGATCGATGTAGATCGTGTCGGTGTAGAACTTCTGGCCCTCTTCCTTGCCCTCGAGGATGTCTTCGCCTTCGACCGGCGCCATCTTGAGCTCGGCAAGCAAGTCGTAGCTGATCTGCTCGCCCGCATCGGACTCCAGATCGGTGAGGATCTGGATCGGCACCTCGGCCTCGGCCCCCCGCGCCATGAAGCGCTGGTTGAAGTAGCTCTTGTGCGAGGTGTCGTAGGCCAGCATCCCACTCCACTTCTTGATCGCCTTGGCGTCGTTGACGCCGATGATCGTGCGCGCCATCTGCTCGCTCCTCAAGGAACCCCAAGGGGCCCGTCACGAGCACGTCCTGCGCTCAAGATCTATCCGTCAACCCACCTCCAAAGGGTGCCATGCTTGGGTCGGTGTGCAAGCGCGAATCGCTTTGGGGGTTGTGGCCGCTAAACAAAAAGGCGCTAACGTCCGCGCAGTTTGGGCGCCGTAGGCCTTGGATGGAAGACTTTACGGGGGCCCTCATGACGGCGCTGCGGACCGGATCCGAAGACCCGGAGCGTGGCGCTCTTGGTGCGCAGATGAAGGCACGCGTTGCCGAACTCACCGATGCCAAAGCGTCCAAGACCAGGAAGGCTGCGGCCGCCAAAGCGCTTGCCAGCCTGCGCGAGGCCTACCGAAGGCAATTGCTCACCTCCTGACCCGGCAAACCGACCGGGGCGCTCTGCCGCGTCCACTGCACGTGCTCCAGTGCACTCAGGCGCAGCCGCGCCCGCTGGCCGCTCTTTTGCACTAGCTCGATGTGCGCAACCAGGTCCTCGCCCACCCGTAGCGCGAGCACCTCGCCCGCGCGCAAATCGAGCACCAGGCTGCGAAGGCTCAAGGGCAACTCAGGCTGCACGCAAAAAGCGCTCACGCTGGGCTGGGCTCATGCGCGCAATCGCCTGCTCGTAGTCGTAGCCCTCGAGCGCCAGCACGTCCGTAAACTCGCCTTCCACATCGCCCGGCCCCTCGCCCCCCGGCACCGTGGCGAGCGTCTTGGGTGCGGCTTCAAGCGGCGGCTTGCGACGCTCCAGTGCCTCAAGGTGTGCGCTACCCGGTGCCTTGGCGGGCGGCGCGCTCAGACCGTGGAGCGCAAGCACCCGGCGGTGGCCCTCGGCGAGGAACCACTCCATTGACTTCTCCGCGTGCTCGGTCCGCGCGGCGAGACTGCGCACAAACTGGTCCAGATCGCCCGCTTTTTGCGCGTCCTTACGGTAGTCGATCCCACCCGCAGCGGGCTCGCGCCGCGCGGTGTCGTCCATGAAGCTTGTGACCGCGTGAATCCAGAGTTGCTCGGCGGTCTGTGCGGTCATCTCCTGGCTGATCTCGGCCTTGGTGCGCGCAATCGTGAGCGCCTCGCGCGATGCGGCCACATCGGCACGCGCAAGCTCAAAGTCCTCAAAGGCAAGCTCACCCGCCTTGAACTGGCGCTTCAGATCCGCTTCCCGCTCGCCCAGCGCCTTGACCTGAGCGTCAAAATCCTCGGGGAGCCTCGCCTCGTAGCGTGGCACCGGTTGCGCACGGGCTGGCCATGGCGCATCCGTGGCCAAGACCTCGGCCGATCGGTCCGATGCGGGTTGCCCCGCCGCAGCATCTGGGGTGGTTGCCGCAGCTGGGTTGGCCACAGTGGAAGGTGCA
>VGHO01000168.1 GCA_016868175.1 Betaproteobacteria bacterium | reverse complement strand
TGGCACGCCAAAGCGTCGCGTTCCCCGCTCGAGCGCGCCCTCGTTTTCGTCCCAGAAGGCCTTGCCGAAAGCGATCCGCCGCGGCTCGATGAAGCGTTTGCGGTAGGCTTGCCATGAACGCTTGAAGCTTGGTGCTGCGGGATCCATCAGCCGGATCACCTGCGCATTGGCCTGGTAGCCCGCAAAGAGTGGCTCGAGCGACTCTTTCGTCCATCCGTGCCTCTGCTGCATGTGGAGCATGAAGTCGGCGGGGCGAAGGAATGGCACGGGAGCCCAGGCAGGGGGAGGAACATCCTCCGGGTCCAGCTCGAACCCGGCTTTCGCAGCAACTGCGGCCGCGATCACTGCGGCATCGGGCGCGGCTTGCGCAGCATGCGCACCGTCGGCTGGGCAGAGGCTGAGAAACAAGGCCAGACAGCCGCCCGCCAACCCTGCCCGCGTGCGCCACCTGGCTGCTTCAATGCACTTCGCGACGGGAGATTGGCTCCAGCAGCCGCCGAATTGGCTCCAGCAGCCGCCGAATTGGCTCCAGCGGTTGCCGAAAATGGATCCACCAGGACCAATCGTTATCCGGGAGGCTGAGTGGCGCATCGCCAGATGATAACCTCGCGGTTTGATGCGGAGAATCGCCCGATGAACATGCTCGAGGACCAGGACCAGAACCAGAACCAGGACCAGAACCTGGACCAGAACCTGGATATGCTCCACGCCGAGCCGCCGCTCGTGAAGCGGGTGCAGGAAGGCGCAATCGCGCGCGTCACGCTGGCGCGTCCCGCCCAGTTCAACGCGTTGTCGAGTGCGCTCCTCGCCCAGCTCAGCAACGCGTTGCGACAGATTGCCGCCGATGCCTCGGTGCGGGTGGTGGTGATCGCTGCCGAAGGCAAGGCCTTCTGTGCGGGGCACGACCTGCAGGAAATGCTCGCGATGGCCGGGGAAACCCGGCCGCCTCGGCAATCGGATCCGTCCCCGCAGACTCTTCCGTCCCCGCAGACTCTACCGTCTCCGCAGATTCTTCCGTCCCCGCAAGCTCCGCCACCCGGGCTCGAAGCGCTCTTTGCGCAGTGCAGCCGGCTGATGATGGGCATTCAGCGTATGCCTCAGCCGGTGATCGCCCGCGTTCATGGCCTTGCCACAGCGGCGGGGTGTCAGTTGGTGGCCATGTGTGATCTGGCGGTTGCCTCGCAGGCGGCGCGTTTCGCAGTCTCAGGGGTGAACCTGGGGCTTTTCTGCTCCACGCCCTCCGTGGCGCTGTCGCGCAATCTTGGCCGCAAGCAGGCCTTCGAGATGCTGGTGACCGGGGAGTTCATCGACGCCGGCCAGGCTCTTGCGCGGGGGCTGGTGAACCTTGTCGTTCCCGCGCAAGAGCTCGACGCAGCGGTCGATGCGCTTTGCGCGCGGATCCTTGCCAAGCCGGCGGTCGCCATCGCCGCCGGCAAGGAGCTCTTCTACCGCCAGCTTGAGATGGGAATCGAGGCTGCCTACCAGCTTGCCGGTCAGACGATGGTCTGCAACATGATGGCTGACGACACCCGGGAAGGTCTGAGCGCTTTCGTCGAGAAACGGCGTCCCGCCTGGGCGGCTGCCTGAAGATGCGGGGCTGAATCCCTGATAACCGTGGGCACACCCCTGGTCGTATAAACTTTTCCGGGTGCTGGATTCGACCCGGCCCCAATTTCGGAGCGTGGCGCGCATGAAGGTTCTCGTACCAGTAAAGCGGGTAGTCGACTACAACGTCAAGGTGCGCGTGCGCAGCGACCAGACGGGCGTTGACATTGCCAACGTGAAGATGTCGATGAATCCCTTCGACGAGATCGCGGTCGAGGAGGCGGTGCGCCTCAAGGAAAGGGGTGTGGTGAGCGAGATCGTGGCGTTTTCGGCGGGCGTTCAGGCGTGTCAGGAAACGCTGCGCACCGCGATGGCGCTCGGTGCCGATCGCGCAATCCTTGTGGAGACCGAGGTTGAGCTTCAGCCCCTCGCGGTCGCCAAACTGCTCAGGGCACTGGTTGCGCGTGAGCAGCCCGCCCTCGTGATCCTGGGCAAGCAGGCGATCGACGACGATGCCAACCAGACCGGACAGATGCTGGCTGCGCTTGCCGACCTGCCGCAGGCGACCTTCGCGTCCAGGCTCGAGGTGGCCGACGGGAACGCCATCGTCACCCGCGAAGTCGACGGAGGGCTCGAGACGCTGCGCATGCAACTCCCGGCGGTGGTAACCACCGATCTGCGACTCAACGAGCCGCGCTACGTGACCTTGCCCAACATCATGAAGGCGAAGAAGAAGCCTCTCGAGCAACTCAAGCCAGCCGACCTCGGCGTTGACGTCACGCCTCGACTCCGAACGCTCAAGGTGAGTGAACCACCTGCGCGCTCCGCAGGGGTGAAGGTGCCCGATGTTGCAAGCCTGGTCGAGCGTCTGAAAAACGATGCGAAGGTGATCTGAACTGCTGCGCCCGGGCCAGGACGCCAACGCCCACCCTGAAGCAACGATCGTCCGCAACGATTGAAACCACATTGAGGTCCCCACACATGTCAGTCCTTGTCATCGCCGAACACGAACAGGGTGCACTCAAGGGCAGCACGCTCAACACCGTGGCTGCAGCGCGCGCGCTCGCGCAGGAAGTGCATCTGCTGGTTGTTGGCCACAACTGCGCCGAGGTGGCGCAGGCGGCTGCCGCAGTGGTCGGGGTGAGAAAGGTTCTGCACGCCGACGCCCCGCATTTTGCTGCGCAGACCGCCGAGAACCTCGCTGCCCAGGTGCTCTCGGTGGCTCGTTCCTACACCCATATCCTTGCGCCTGCAACAGCCTTCGGCAAGAACCTCACTCCCCGGATTGCTGCAGTGCTTGATGTGGCGCAGGTGAGCGACATCATCGAGGTCCTCGCACCGGATACCTTCGTGCGTCCGATCTACGCGGGCAATGCGATGGCAACCGTGCAGTCCGCCGACCCGATCAAGGTGATCACGGTGCGGACCACCGGGTTTGATGCGGCTGCCTCCAGCGGCGGGTCGGCCTGCGTCGAACACCTCGAGGCGGTGGCCGACACCGGCAAGAGCAGCTTCGTCGGGCGCGAGGTGGCCCGTTCCGACCGACCCGAGCTCACCGCGGCCAGGGTCGTGATCTCCGGCGGCCGAGGCATGGGTTCGGCCGAAAACTTCAGGATCCTCGAGCCGGTGGCCGACAAGCTCAACGCCGCCATGGGTGCCTCGCGTGCAGCGGTTGACGCAGGCTATGCGCCCAACGACTGGCAGGTGGGTCAGACTGGCAAGATCGTGGCGCCGCAGTTGTATGTCGCGGTGGGGATTTCGGGAGCGATCCAGCACCTGGCCGGCATGAAGGACTCCAAGGTCATCGTGGCGATCAACAAGGACGCCGAGGCGCCGATCTTCGGTGTGGCCGACTATGGACTGGTCGCCGACCTCTTCCAGGCTGTTCCCGAATTGCACTCCGCGCTGGGATAAACCATGAACTACCTTGCACCGGTTGCCGACATGCTCTTCAACATGGAACATGTGGCCGACCTTCACGCCATTTCGCAGCTTCCCGGCTACGAGGATGCTTCGCTCGAGACTGCGGCGGCGGTCCTCGGGGAGTGCGCCAGGTTCAACCAGGATGTTGTCGCGCCCCTCAACTGGACCGGCGATCAGGAGCCGAGCCAGGTGCATGAGGGGGTGGTCAGCACAACACCGGGATTCAAGGCGGCATTTCGCAAGTTTGCGGAGGCTGGCTGGCAGGGCGTACAGCACGGGACGCACTTCGGTGGCCAGGGGTTGCCCAAGCTTATTGCCTCATGCTGCGGCGAGATGCTCAACGCAGCCAACCTGAGTTTTGCGCTTTGTCCCTTGCTTACCGACGGGGCGATCGAAGCGCTCGACACCGCCGGGTCGAAGGCGCAGAAGCAGGCCTTCATCCCAAGGATGATCTCGGGCGAATGGACCGGCACGATGAACCTCACCGAGCCGCAGGCCGGGTCCGACCTCTCGATGGTGCGGACGAGGGCGGTGCCGCAGGGCGATGGCACCTATCGCCTCTTTGGCCAGAAGATCTACATCACCTACGGTGAGCACGACATGGCCGACAACATCGTCCACCTCGTGCTCGCGCGCACGCCCAACGCGCCCGAGGGCGTGAAGGGCATCTCGCTCTTCATCGTGCCCAAGTTTCTGGTTGCCGAAGGCGGATCGATCGGTGCACGCAACGACGTGTACTGCACCTCGATCGAGCACAAGCTGGGCATCAAGGCCTCGCCCACCGCAGTGCTGCTCTACGGCGACGGCAAGTATCCGGTAGCAGCCAATGGCGGCCCCGCCCAGGCCGGAGCAATCGGTGATCTGGTCGGCGAGGAGAATCGCGGCCTCGAATACATGTTCGTGATGATGAACGCGGCGCGATTCGGGGTTGGTGTGCAGGGAATTGCGGTGGCCGACCGTGCATACCAGAAAGCAGCCGCGTTTGCCCGCGAGCGGGTGCAAAGCCGTGACATTGGGGGCTCTGCCGGTCCGGTGGCGATTGCGCACCATCCCGACGTGCGCCGGATGCTGATGACGATGCGTGCGCAGGTGGAAGGCGCCCGGGCGCTGGCGATGATGACCTCGGCGTGTTTCGACGTGGCGGCCCGGCATCCCGATCCGGAGGTGCGCAAACGGCAGCAGCGGCTCTACGAGTTCCTGGTGCCGATCGTGAAAGGATGGTCCACCGAGATGTCGATCGAGGTGGCGTCGCTGGGGGTACAGGTGCACGGCGGCATGGGGTTCATCGAAGAAACAGGCGCTGCGCAGTACTACCGCGATGCGCGCATTCTCACGATCTACGAGGGGACCACCGCGATCCAGGCCAACGATCTGATCGGGCGCAAGACGCTGCGCGATGCAGGAGCCACAGCGCGGGCCATCGCCGAGTCCCTGCGTGAGACCGCCAGGGCCCTGCTGGCTGCAGCGGCCAGCAGGCCCGATGCGGACCTCCTCGGGGGTGGTGCGGCGCCCGGCGATTCCGAGGCGGGCTCGCCCCGGCCAGGTGCATCGATGCTCGCTCGCGACAAGGCGCTCCGTGCCGCCCCGGATTGCATCGCCACCCAGCTCGACCGTGCCGCAGCGTCGATCGACCACAGTGTGGCATGGATACTTTCCCAGGCAAGGGCCGATATCCACGGTGTCTTTGCCGGGTCGGTGAACTTTCTCAAGCTCTTCGGACTTGCGTGCAGCGGTTGGCAACTGGCGCGCAGCGCACTCGCCGCAATTCAACTGCTCGGCGAGGCTCGGGGCGACCCGGAGTTCCTGCGCGCGAAAATCATCTGCGCCAAGTTCCACGCCGACCACCTGCTGCCGCAGACCCAGGCGCTGGCGCATGCGATCACGCAAGGGGCCGACGCGGTGATGGGTTTGGAGGTTGAGGCGCTCTGAAGCTCCGGATCCCGCCGCGTGCTCAGCCGCGCGACGGGAGCCCGTCCTGCTTGATTGCGTCCCGCCTGCTCCCATCCGGCAGGTTTCCGTGCGGGTCGATGACCGGGCTGAGCACCGGAGGGCACGCCGCAGTTTCCAACGGCTGCCTCAGCCGCTACCCCCCGGTGGCGAGCAAGCGCTCGTCCTCCTTTGAGAGCAGTCCCTCGCGGCGCGAGGCTTCGAGCAGGTCCGGGCGCATCTTCGCGGTGGTGAGCAGTGCGTTCGTGCGACGCCAGCGGGCAATGGCCTGGTGATCACCGCCCAGTAGCACTTCTGGAACCCTCTGGCCCTGCCAGATCTCGGGTCGGGTGTAGTGCGCGTGGTCGAGCAACCCGGTCGCGAAGGAGTCCTGGGGTGCCGACTCTTCGGCGTTGAGCACGCCCGGGATCCAGCGGACAACGGCGTCGATCAGCAGCATCGCGGGG
>VGHO01000167.1 GCA_016868175.1 Betaproteobacteria bacterium | reverse complement strand
CCCTCGGGCGCGGTTCGCCCTAAACCCGCAACGCTGATGTTCCAAGGATGACCATGCCCATCTATGCCTACAAGTGTTCGGACTGCGGTTTCGAAAAGGATGTGATTCAGAAGTTTTCGGACGCGCCGCTCACGGTTTGTCTTGAGTGCAAGGCCGAGGCTTTTGCCCGGCAACTCACCGCACCCGCGTTTCAACTCAAAGGCACTGGCTGGTATGTCACCGATTTCCGTGACAGCGGGCCGAAGAAGGCTGCCGAAAAGCCCTCCGATGAGGGCTCCGGTTCAGGCGCGGACCAGGGCGGCAACAGCGCATCCGAAAGCGGAACCAGCAAAAGCACCGAGGGGGTGTCCGAAAGGAGCACCGATGGCGCTTCCGCAAGGGGCACGGGGAAGTCGGCCTCCGATCCCTCGCCCGAGGCCGGCGGCAAGTCTGGTGCCAGGTCGGGCGCGCCTCCTGGGGGCAGTGGGGCCGGGCAGTCGGGTGCGTCTTCCGGCCCGGCGGGCGCGAAGGGGGCTTCCGCGTCGGCCGCCGCCTCCTGAGTGCGACCCACAAGGCCCCGGCATGTTCAAGAAGTACTTCATCGCGGGCCTCCTGGTTTGGTTGCCTCTCATCATCACCGTCTGGATCATTGAGGTGGTGATCGGCACGCTCGATCGCACGATCGAGTTGCTGCCGCCGCCCTTGCAGCCGAAGGTGTTTCTCGGTGTGTCCGGCTACGGACTCGGAGCGCTCTTTGCCTTGCTCATCATCTTCACCACCGGAGTGCTTGCTGCCAATTTCCTGGGCGCGCGCATCGTCCGGTTGTGGGAGGCCCTGCTCAACCGCATCCCGGTCGTGCGTTCGATCTACTCGGCGGTCAAGCAGGTCAGCGACACCCTTTTCTCCGATTCCGGTCAGGCCTTTCGCCAGGCACTCCTTGTGCAATACCCGCGGCGCGGCGTTTGGACGATTGCGTTTCAGACCGGGCGCCCCTCCCCCGAGCTCGAAGCGCATCTGCATGACAATATGGTGTCGGTGTACGTTCCCACCACCCCCAACCCTACCTCGGGCTTCTTCCTGGTCATGGATCGAAGCGAGGTGGTGGAGTTGCGCATGAGCGTGGACGAGGCACTCAAGTATGTGGTGTCGATGGGGGTGGTTGCGCCTGGAATCTCGGGTCAGGCCGAAGTCCCCGCGCGGCCAGGCGCCGCGCTTTCCCAGGACAGGGGGGCCTGAGCGTGGTGAGGGTGCCGAGGGTCCTGGGGGTGGAAGGTTCACGGGAGCACTGGGGTGCCGAAGGTCTTCGGGTGGCTGAGGATCCTGGCGGTCCAACGACGATGCAGGGTGGTCTGCAATGGGTTCAGATGCAAGGGTAAGAATGATGCGTTCCTGTTTCAGTGGAGAGGTATCCACCGCTCACCTTGACCAGGTGGTGACCCTGTTTGGATGGGTCCACCGCCGACGCGACCACGGGGGCGTGATCTTCATCGACTTGCGCGACCGCGAGGGTTTGGCGCAGATCGTGTGCGACCCGGATCGCGCTGCGATGTTTGCCACCGCCGAGAGAATCCGCAGCGAGTATTGCCTTCGGGTGAGCGGCAAGGTGCGGAGGCGCCCGCCCGGCACCGAGAACCGCGAACTGCGCAGCGGCGAGGTGGAGGTCCTGTGTCACGAACTCGAGATCCTCAACACCTCGGTCACGCCGCCATTTCAACTCGAAGATGAGCACTTGTCGGAGACCACCCGCCTCACGCACCGGGTGCTCGATCTTCGGCGCCCTTCAATGCAACGCAACCTCATGCTGCGCTACAAGGTGGCGATGGCGGTGCGGCGCCACCTCGACGCGCAGGGCTTCGTGGATATCGAAACGCCCATGCTCACCCGCAGCACTCCCGAGGGTGCGCGCGACTACCTGGTGCCTTCGCGGGTAAGCGCCGGAGAGTTCTTTGCGCTGCCGCAGTCACCGCAACTCTTCAAGCAGTTGCTGATGGTTGCGGGGTTTGATCGTTATTACCAGATCACCAGGTGTTTCCGCGACGAGGACCTGCGCGCCGACCGGCAACCGGAATTCACGCAGATCGACTGCGAAACCTCGTTTCTCGACGAGGAGCAGATCCGCGATTGCTTTGAAGGCATGATCCGGGCGGTGTTCCGCGAAGCCATCGGCGTAAACCTTGCCGCGCGATTTCCGGTGATGGCCTACGCCGAGGCCATGCGGCGCTTCGGCTCCGACAAGCCCGACCTTCGGGTGCACCTCGAATTTACCGATCTCGAGGACCTGATGAAGGATGTGGCCTTCAAGGTATTCAACGAGGCTGCCAACACCGCTGGCGCACGCGTGATCGCATTGCGGGTCCCTGGGGGTGCCGCGATCTCGCGTTCGGACATCGACGCGCACACCCAGTTCGTGGGGATCTACGGTGCCAAGGGGCTTGCCTGGATCAAGGTCAACGACCCTTCAAAGGGGCGCGAAGGCCTGCAGTCGCCGATCGTCAAGAACCTGCACGACGCATCGATCGCCCAAATGCTCGAGCGAACCGGGGCGCAGTCGGGCGACATTCTCTTTTTCGGCGCCGACAGGGCCAAGGTGGTTAACGATGCGCTCGGCGCCCTGCGGGTGCGGATCGGTCATTCCGATTTCGGGCGTACACACGGTCTTCTTCGCGAGGGATGGCATCCGCTTTGGGTGGTTGACTTTCCGATGTTCGACTACGACGAGCAAGCACAACGCTGGAGCGCTTGTCATCATCCTTTCACAGCGCCGAAGGACGGTCACGAGGACTACCTGTCCACCGATCCGGGCCAGGCGCTTGCCAAGGCTTACGACATGGTGCTCAACGGCTGGGAAATCGGTGGCGGTTCGGTGAGGATCCACCGGGAGGCGGTCCAGAGCAAGGTGTTCCGGGCGCTCCGGATTGGTCCCGAGGAGGCGCGCGCGAAGTTCGGTTTCCTGCTCGATGCGCTGCAGTACGGAGCGCCTCCCCATGGTGGAATCGCCTTCGGCCTCGACCGGATTGTCACGATGATGGCGGGTGCCGAATCGATCCGTGATGTGATCGCGTTTCCGAAAACCCAGCGCGCGCAGTGCCTGCTCACCAAAGCGCCAAGCGCGGTCGACGCGAAGCAGTTGCGTGAATTGCACATCCGCCTGCGGGCAGCGCAACCCGAATGAGGCAAGAGGAGTCGTCATGCCTTACAAGATTCCCGAGTCGGTACTCGTCGTTGTGCACACACCGAGCCTGGATGTGCTCCTGCTCGAACGCGCCGATCGACCGGGTTTCTGGCAGTCGGTGACCGGCAGTAAGGACCACTGGGGCGAGGCGCTCTGGAAGACCTGCGTGCGCGAGGTCGGCGAAGAGACCGGGATCGTTGTGGATCCCTCGCGTCTGATCGACTGGGAACGGCAAAACCGCTACGAGATCTATGCCCACTGGCGCGGCCGCTACGAGCCAGGGGTCACGCACAACACCGAGCATGTGTTTTCCTATTGTGTGGCCGAGGGCACCCCGGTGGTGCTCGCGCCGGGCGAGCATTTGCGCTACGAATGGCTGGGCTGCGAGCGCGCAGCGCGCCGCTGCTTCTCGGCGAGCAACGTCGAAGCGATCGAACTGCTGCAGCGCTACGCCAGCACTGCCTGCTGAGGCGGCACCGGTCTGCGAGGTGGGGCCCGGCGGATGAAGCTTCGCGTTGTGACCTACAACATCCACAAGGGGGTGATGCGCGCCCCCTGGTCGGGTCGACCCAGTGCACGTATCCACGATCTGCGCCTTGCGCTTGGACAATGCTGGGGCGATCTGCTCTTTCTCCAGGAAGTTCAGGGGGAACATCAGCGGCATGCCGTGCAGTTGGCGCACTGGCCTGCGCCGCCGCAGCACGAGTATCTCGCCCAGTCGGTCGAGCCTGGCTACCACCACGCCTACGGCAAAAGTGCGGTGTATCTGCATGGGCATCACGGCAACGCGATCCTGTCGCGCTACCCGATCGTGTCGAGCGAGCACCGGGATATCTCCGACCATGTGATGGAAAAGCGCGGCGCACTGCATGTGCAGATTCGTCTTCCGATGCCCCGGGAGGCTCAGGCCGGCGCGGTGCTGAACCCACACGAGGCGATCGTGCTGCACTGCTTCGTGGTCCATCTGGGGCTTCTCGCTGCGGGGCGGATGCGGCAGCTGAATGCGCTGGTTGAATGGGTACGCAGTTCGGTTCCCGCGCAGGCACCCCTGATCATTGCAGGCGACTTCAACGACTGGAACAACCGCCTGGGCGAGGCGCTGTTTGACCCGATCGCGCTCGCCGAGGTGCATCAGAGCCACCGCCAGCGCCCGGCGGCACGCACCTTTCCCGCCTGGTTGCCGTGGTTGCGCATGGACCGCATCTACCAGCGCGGGTTTCGCGTTGAGGATGCTCAAGTGCTCAGGGGTCGACGCTGGGCCCGCCTGTCGGACCATGTTCCGGTGCTTGCCGATCTGGTGCTCGACCGATCCGGCTGTGCTGACGCCCGCGGGCTCTGATGGGCGAGGCACACGCGGCAGCGCTCCAGCTGGGGCAAGTCCCGCAGCCGTCTTCCTTCGAAGGGGCTGCGCCTGCGTTTCATCCTGCTCGCGAGGCCCTGCTGGTGCGGCGTCCCGAGGGTCTTCATTGTCCTGCAGGCGGGTTCTTCATCGATCCCTGGCAGCGGGTGGAGCGCGCAGTGATTACCCACGGGCACGCTGACCATGCGCGGGCGGGCCATACGCACTACCTCACGCACCGCGATGGGGTGGCGATCCTCAAGGCGCGGCTCGGTGAGCAGATCGCCATCGAGGGGCTCGACTACGGCAAGGTGCTGCGTGTGGGTGAGGTGGATCTTTCCCTGCATCCGGCCGGACACATCCTCGGCGCTTCGCAGGTGCGTCTAGCGCGCCGCGGCGAGGTGTGGGTGATTTCGGGCGATTACAGGGTTGAGGCCGATGCAAGCTGCGCCGCCTTTGAACCGGTTGAGTGCGATGTGTTCATCAGCGAGTCAACCTTCGGGCTTCCGATCTACCGCTGGGAGCCTCAGGCCCGGGTCATGGCTCAGATCGTGGAATGGTGGCAACACAACGCCGCAGCCGGCAAGTGCTCGGTGCTCTATACCTACGCGCTTGGCAAGGCGCAGCGACTTGCCATGGCGCTTCCCGAAGGCCCGATCCTCGTGCATCCGGCGGTGGATCAGATGCACCGCTGTTATCGGCGTGCCGGCCGCCCGGTGCCCGAGTCGCCCGTCTGGGATGTGCAGGCGCGCGTGCCTCGGGGAGCACTCATCCTCGCACCGCCGGCGAGCGCCGATTCGCGCGCGATGGCGCGGGTGGGCGAGAGGGAGGACGCCTTCGTCTCGGGGTGGATGCAACTGCGCGGCCTGCGCAGGCGGCGCGCGCTCGATCGCGGATTTGCACTGTCCGACCATGCCGACTGGCCGGGACTGCTGCAAGCGATTCGCGCGAGCGCAGCGCAGCGCGTGATGGTGACCCATGGGCAGGTGCCGGCGCTGGTGCGGCACTTGTGCGAACTCGGCCTGGAGGCGAGTGCGCTCGATGCGGAAGGCTGGGGCGATGAGACCGGCTGAACACCTCGAGGCCAGCGTTGCCGGCTGCGATGCCAGGCACGCGCCTCGGGCCGCGCCAGAGCCTGCGGAACCTTCGCGGGGGCTTGCGTGGTTTGCCCTGCTGCTCGAGCAACTCGATGCATCCAACGCTCAGAGCCACAAGCTCGAGGTACTCCGGAGCCGGTTTGCGGTCTTGAGCGATCCGGTTCACGCGGGGATGCGCCCGCAAGGCCTGCATGACGATCTGGCTTGGGTCGTCTACTTTCTCTGCGGGGGCAAGCTGCCGCGCGCGATTCGCAGCACCACGCTGCGTGAGGCTGCCTTGCGGGCGAGCGGACTTGCCCCCTGGCTCTTCGAAGCCTGTTATGCCCATGCGGGAGACCTTGC
>VGHO01000166.1 GCA_016868175.1 Betaproteobacteria bacterium | reverse complement strand
CTCGCCGCCTCGATTGCCCGCACCTCGTCACCGAGCCGCGCAAAATCGGCCGACAGCAGGCTGGGAGCAATACGGTGCGGCGGATTCATCGGTATGCTACGTGCTTTGACCATTTGCCACCCGTACCTGGGTTGTTTGGCAACCTCGCCTCGGGCACAGGCCCACCGGCGCGGGCTCCCTGCCTGGGGTGCCCGGGTGGTTGGGCGGGCCAGGCAGGGCGGTGCATCGAATCAGACTCCCCTGAACCGGATGCGTTTCCCGGGCGCGGTATCCGGGAGCGTTTCCCGAGTGTGTTTACAGGGTGCGCCATCCGGAAGCGCTTCTCCGGTGCGTTTCCCGGGCACGGTATCCGGGCGTGTTACCAGGATGCCTTACCCGGATGACCCGGCTGCTGTTGCCTCGATGATGTCCTTCCTTGCAAATCCTTCAGAATCCAGCATTCTATCCCGACAGGTGTCAAGCGCATGCCCTCTGAGAAGTATCAATTCACCATCGCGGTGAAGTCTTCGTACCTCCCCGAGCAGTCGTTGCCCGCGCAGAACCGCTACACGTTTGCCTACACGGTCACCATCACCAACGTTGGCAGGATTCCTGCGCAACTGGTGAGCCGACACTGGGTGATCACGGGCGAAGACGGACAGGTCACCGAGGTGAAAGGGCTCGGCGTTGTGGGCCAGCAACCGCTGCTCGCGCCCGGACAAGGCTTTGAGTACACCAGCGGCTCCCAGATCAAGACCCCGTCGGCCACCATGCGCGGCAGCTACTTTTTCGTGGCTGAAGACGGCGAACGTTTCGAGCAGGACATCCCCGCCTTCGTGCTGAGCGTGCCGCGCACCCTGCACTGAAATCCCGACACCTTGCAGTGCTCAGCGCTTGCCGCGCATCGTCCACCACACGATGAAGAGAACGAGCGCAAGAATGCCGAAGGCTTCCAGATACACAACCCACATCGCTCTTGCTCCAAAGGCCTGAAACGGCGCGGTGCGGGCCCCGAGCGGCCCGCGGTTGCTCCCGGGCTGAGTCCGGATCAGGGTCGATTGTTTTCCTCGAGCATCTTCTCGAACTGCGCAGCCGGTGCATAGCCCGTGAGCCGTTTGCCGTTGGGGAAGAACACGGTGGGCGTGCCGCTCACACCAAGCGTCCTTCCGAGTTCCTTGAGACGCGCAATCGGTGCATCGCACGACGGGCTCGCAGTGGGCGCGGCCTTGCCTGCCACCATCAGGTCATTCCAGGCCTTGACCTTGTCGGGGGCGCAGAGCGCGTTTCGCGACTTCACCTCCGAGTCGGGTGAAAGGATTGGGAGCACGAAGGTGTGGATCGTTACGTCCTTCACCGCAACAAGTTCACCGCGCATCTTTCGGCAGAACCCGCAGTTGGGGTCCTCGAAGATCGCCATCACGCGTCGGCCGTTGCCCTGCACCTGTCGAAAGGCAAGCTGCAGGGGGAGATCCCTGAAGTTGATCGACGAGAACTCCTCGGTGCGCTCGCGGGTGAGGTTGCGGCTCGTCTTCAGATCGATCATTTGCCCCTCGATCAGCGCATGCGAGGCCTTCTCGTCCACGTAGATCAGATCGGTGCCCAGACGCACCTCGTAGAGACCCGCGATCGGCGTGCGCGCAATGCCGTCCACCTTGTACTTGCCCTTGAGCCAAGCCTCCACCGCCGCCCGGATCGATGTCTCCACGCCCGCCTGCACTGCCGTCTCGGTAGAGGCAAAGGCTGGAGCCCAAACCCCGCTCCAGCCGATCAGGCCCGCAAGGAGAAGGCTCTTGAGCCTGACGTTTGCACGCCGGGCGCCACCCGGGCGAGCGGGACTTGGTCGGTACGTCGTCATCGGGAGTCCCCGGGTTGGTGAGCAAAACGGTAGGGTCCATGCCCCGTCGCTTGCGCGACGAGGAACGACTTGAGCGCTGCGCTCGCCGCCACGGCCGACCATGCCCATTCCAGCGATCGGACGAGGGGCTGCCCTGGCGCGGGCTGCATCAGGCGGTGCAGACCTCGGGTGAAAAGCGACACGCCGAGCACAGCTTCCCGGCGCGCTCGCCGATAGCGTGCGAGGAGCGCATCCTGTCCGGGATCGTGCCGGGCACCGCGCGATGCAAGGAGATCTACGAGCACTGCCAGATCGCCAAGGCCGAGGTTAAGCCCCTGGCCGGCCATCGGATGCACAACATGCGCGGCATCGGCCAGAAGCGCCACACGTTCGGCAATCGGCGATTCGAGCTGAAGGTCGATGAGGGCAAACGACGAAGGCTCGGCGAGGCAGCGGAGTTGGCCAAGCGCGCAGAGCCCACCAACGGTCTGACAACGCTGCTGAACCCGCGCAGCGAGCGCATCCGGAGCAAGCGCGATGAGAGAGGAGGCAAGTTCCTCGGGCGCAGACCACACCAGACTCACCCGGTTGCCGGGCAGGGGTAGAAGCGCGACGATGCCCTCCTCGGTGAACCACTGGCTGGCAATGTTGCGATGCGGGAACTCGCACGCGAAGTTGGCCACGACCGCGCGGGCACGGTAGTCGTGGTGGTGGACACGAAAACCTGCAAGATGTCGCAAAGCGGACTGCGCCCCGTCGCAACCGAGGATGAGGCGGGCACTCAGTTGCGTGCCGTCCGAGAGGAGCATCGAGCGTACACGCTGACCGGGCACAAAGGGCTCGAGTCGCTCAAGCAAGGCCGTGTTGCGCACAACGCCTGAAAAGCCCAGAGCCTGGCGTCCCGCGTGCATCAGTTCGGATTGCTCTACGGTGAGCGCAAGCTCCTCGCGTAGTTCCCGGATTGCGTCGAACTCCACAACGGGTACTGCCGCTTTCGCCCGGACCGAACCGGATCCGCCACTGTTCGCCGCAAGGGAGCCCGAGCCACCGTCGCGGCCCGCGCCCAACCAGTTCTCAGCGTGCAGCTGCATCCTTGTGATCGAAGCGACCCTGGAGTTGTCGATCAGCGCACCCAGCCCCTGCTTCTCGATCCACGCCCAACTCGCAGGCGAGAGTGCAAAGATCCTGGCGTCGAAATCCTCCACCGCGCGGGTTGAGGCGAGCTCCGGGCCGATAAGCGCGCACCGGTATCCGCGCCTGGCAAGCGCCTGAGCGGCAAACATTCCAACGACCGACGCACCAACCACCGCAATGTCCACCACCTGCGATGCCTCTTGCGCTTGAGAGACCGCAGCCACGCCCGCCAAGAGACGCTCCGGACGCGGGACACTGGGATGGGGTGGCGGCTGATAGGCTTGCATGGGTCTTCGTTTGTGTGTTTCATTATAGGTTCGGGGTATCCACCAGGGCGATCGCCACGACCGGGCGAGGGGAGTTGAGCAGTTGATCAACAAGGTTGTTGAGTCAGCGGTGCAGGCGCTGGCCGACGTTCCCGACGGTGCAACCATCCTTATCGGAGGGTTTGGGAGTGCCGGCCTGCCCACTCACCTCACCGACGCCCTGATCGTTCGCGGTGCGCGCGAGTTAACGATCGTGAACAACAACGCCGGCAACGGCGAACACGGTCTGGCAGCGCTGATGAAGGCCGGCTGCGTCCGCAAGATCGTCTGTTCCTTCCCACGGCAGGCCGATTCGTGGGTCTTTGACGAACTCTGGCGGGCGGGAAAGATCGAGCTCGAACTCGTGCCGCAGGGCAACCTGGCCGAACGGATTCGCGCAGCCGGCGCCGGAATCGCAGCCTTTTTCACTGCCACCGGCTATGGCACCGAACTTGCCAGGGGCAAGGAAACCCGCAGGATCGGGGGTCGCGACTATGTGCTCGAGTACCCGATCCACGGCGACTATGCACTCGTTGCTGCGGAAACGGGTGATCGCTGGGGTAATTTGAGCTACCGCATGACCGCCCGCAACTTCGGGCCGATCATGTGCATGGCGGCCAGGATTGCAGTTGCGCAAGTGCACGAAATCGTGGAACTCGGCGGGATCCATCCCGAGCATGTGGTAACCCCAGGCATCTTCGTGAAGCGGCTCGTGCACGTTGAGCGGGTGCGCTACAAGCCCACGGCCGCGCGTGGAGAGGAGCAATGATGATCGCCCGACACAGCCGCGACCAGATGGCGCGCCACGTGGCCCGGGATATCCCGGAAGGGGCCTATGTGAACCTCGGGATTGGCATGCCCACGCTGGTCGCCAACCACATCCCGCCCGAGCGCGAAATCGTGCTCCAAAGCGAAAACGGATTACTCGGAATGGGACCTGCCCCGGCAGCAGGCCTGGAGGACTACGACCTGATCAACGCAGGCAAACAACCCGTGACCGCTCTGCCCGGAGCCTCGTTCTTCCACCATGCCGACTCTTTCGCGATGATGCGGGGCGGTCACCTCGACATCTGTGTACTTGGCGCCTTTCAGGTTGCGGTGAACGGCGACCTCGCCAACTGGCATACGGGAGCCCCCGAAGCGATACCCGCTGTTGGCGGCGCAATGGATTTGGCCAGTGGCGCCAAGGAGGTGTACGTGATGATGGAACACCTCACCAAACAGGGCAAGAGCAAGATCGTGGAGCGTTGCACCTACCCGCTGACGGGTCTGGGCTGCGTTACACGGGTGTATACCGACCTCGCAACGATTCACATCCGCCCCGAGGGCCTTTTCGCCGGAGACCTCAGCAAAGGGCTGACTCTCGAGGAACTCGAGCGTATCTCGGGGGTACGTATCGGCGCCCTCGGGCCCTGACTTGTCTGGCTTCCGCTACGGTCGCCGCCCAGGTTGGGGCTGGTGCCAAGCCCATTCGACGGGGTGTTGCGCCCCACTAAATCACCGATGCACGGCGGCCGTTACCCCTGTCAAGGGGTGGGGAGGCCCCGACGTGTGGACCGATGGATACCCGCTGGATTCAAGGTACAAAACGCCGTTGGTGCGCCCCAGGCAC
The DNA here is from genome assembly GCA_016868175.1 of Betaproteobacteria bacterium. Lineage (GTDB taxonomy): Bacteria > Pseudomonadota > Gammaproteobacteria > Burkholderiales > Burkholderiaceae_E > UBA3064. Next base: position 1,096 of record VGHO01000166.1, on the reverse strand, counting down.
TGCCCCCGGCACACGCGCGAACGCGCGCCAACCCGATCCTTCGCAAGTTCACTTCACCGCAGCGGGTGGAGGGTGATTTCGCTGCAGTGCTCGAACGGGTGCGACAAACCGTTGAGGCAGGCCACCGGAACTGACGGCATCCCCGGAACGCGGGCTCACCCCCAACCGACATACGGACCGAAGCGGCCGCCGAGCGAAGGCAACGATTTGCTATGCTCCGGCCATGAAGAGATCGTTGTACTGGGAAAGGATTCGCTTCGAAGGCGCAATACAGTCTTCGATGTACATCGTGGTCAACAGCGGCAAACTGGTCATGGCAACCTCCTCACTCGATCTGGCGCGGCAGACCTTCAGGCGAGTGAAGCACAACCAGGGGATCGACGAACTGGTGTCCGAGAAACGGGAGCCCACCATCAATCCGGCGGGCTGAGCGGCGGTCGGACGCGGCTGCGCCCGACTCCGCTTGAGCGACATATGCCCTGCGCCGTGTTTGCGGGTAGCGACCAATAAGGCGCAAAGTTCCCCGCATGCTCGTCTTCTTCATCGCTGGTTTCGTTGTATTGATCGCAGCCCTGCTCTGGCGATCCGGCAGTATCCCGATCTCCGATGAGTTGCGAACCTCGCTCTCCCCCCAGGATCTCGAGACACTGCAGAACGACCTCAACTTGCGCAAGGTCCTCGGTCAGGTCGTTGTGGCGAGCACCAGCCTTCTTTTTCTGCTCTGGTTGGTCTGGTAGACGCCCCGCGGTTGCTCCGGGCTTGGCCAAGTTGGTGCGTTGCAGGAGCCTTCGGCCGGGGGTGATCTGGCGGGCTGTTGGATGTGTTGGCAGAACAATCTGCCGGCGGGCGTGTGCTGCTGGCGATGCGCGCTGGTGTTGTACGGGCGGTGTTGTGCAGGTGGTGTTGTGCGGGCGGTGTTGGTTGGAGCCCCAGAGCGGTTTGATACCATTCGGGCCGGTGTAAGCGCGGGGCTTGCTGAAAGGGCAACCCCAAAAGTTTGGCCTGGTAGCTCAGTCGGTAGAGCAGAGGACTGAAAATCCTTGTGTCGGTGGTTCGATTCCGCCCCAGGCCACCATAAAAATCAGGAGCTTGCGTG
>VGHO01000165.1 GCA_016868175.1 Betaproteobacteria bacterium | reverse complement strand
GGCGCACAGAGCGAGGTGACCGGATAACGGGTGAGGACCTCGATGAGGGCTGCCGCGTGAAAGCGCGACTGGTTGAAGATGAAGACGCAGGCCTGGGCATTCCACGGTGCAAAGAAGCAGCTCCAGGCGTGCTTAGCCCAGCCGGGCGAGGAGATGTTGAGATGCACATCGCCTTCCTGCAAGCCGAGCCAGTACATGGTGGAAAGATGTCCCACGGGGTAGCTCTGGTGCGTGTGCATCACGAGTTTGGGCTGCGCGGTGGTTCCCGAGGTGAAGTAGAGCAGCAAGGGGTCGTCGGCCTGTGTGGGCGCGTCGGCAAGAAACGTGTCGGGCCCCACGAGCAGGTCCTCGAAGCGCCGCCAGTCTGCCGGGGCTGCCGGTCCGGTGGCAATACGCGTGCAGTCCCCGGGTAGCTCGGCAAAGCGGCTGGCAAGGTGACCTTCGAGGATCACATGGCGAACGCCACCGCGCTCGAAGCGGTCACGGAGGTCGTCGCGGCTCAGTAGCGTGGTGGCGGGAACCACAATCACGCCGAGCTTCATGCACGCGAGCATGGAGAGCCAGAGCGCGGGCTCGTTGCCCATCATGAGAAGCACCGCATCGCCGCGCCTGAAACCCAGATCCCGCAGCTGGTTCGCGAGGGTATTCGAAAGGCTGCGAAGTTGTTCAAAGCTGAACCGCAACTCGCTGCCGTCCTCGCTGTGAATCCACAGTGCAGGCGATGCGTTGGCCTCGGCCATCGCGTCGAAGTAGTCGAGCGCCCAGTTGAATTGCCCAAGGGCTGGCCAGCGAAACCCCTCCACAGCCGCCGCCTGATCGGTGCGGTGGGCCCAGAGAAAGTTGCGCGCGTCGAGAAAATCCTTGATCGAACTGCTCATCATCCCGCCTCCTTCCAGGGGTTTCACTCCGCTTCAGTCCCGCGACACGCCGGGCTGCGTGCCCGCTGTCTGCAACCTTTGTTCCTGCTCGGTCCAGAGCGCACGGTAAACACCGTTGCGCGCAAGAAGTTCATCATGACGCCCCACCTCTGCCACGCGGCCATGCTCAAACACAACGATACGGTCGGCACGGGTGGCGTCGCTCAGTTGATGGGTCACCAGCACCGTGGTGCGCTGAGCCATCACCTGCAAGAGTGTCTCGATCACTGCACGCCCGGTGCTTGCATCGAGCGCGCTGCCGGGCTCATCCAGCACGAGCAGCACCGGATCACGCACCAGCGCACGCGCGATGGCGATCCGCTGGCGTTGACCGCCCGAGCAGGTGTCGGCAGAGACCTGCGTGTTGTAGCGCTCCGGCAGGCTTTCGATCCATGGCGCAAGTCCAGCGGACCGCGCCGCGTGTTCGACCTGCGCATCGCTCGCGTCTGGATAAGCTGCCCGAATGTTTTCGGCAATGCTTGCATGAAAGAGAAGACTGTCCTGAAAGACTGCGCTGGTTGACGACCAGTACTCCTCGAGCGGCAGGCTGCGCAGATCCTCGCCGTCAACGAGCACCCGGCCACTGGAGGGCTGCTGCAGTCCGAGCAGCAGTTGCACTGCGGTGCTCTTGCCCGATCCGCTCGCCCCTACAAACGCGGTGAGTTGCCCATCGGCGATCTCGAGCGTGATCGCAAGAATCGGATCCGGCGGGCTGCTCCTGGTTGCCTCGGTCTCGCCCGGTCTGGGCACCGCGAGCCTGCCCTCGATCAGCCTGCGGGGATAACGAAAGCTCACCGCTTCAAAACGGATCCGTGGTGCCCTGCGCGGCCCGCAAAGGTGCCGCACACCCGCCGGGCTCTGCTGCAGGCGGTTCTCGACGGGCTGGTCCTGCAAGGCCTGAATCCGCCGCATGCTCGCCGACACGCCGACCAGCCTGGAGAAGGAGGAAGCGAGCGAGTAGGCGTGCGTGGCAAGGGCAGCAAAGAGCAGGTAGAACGACACCAGAGCGCCGGTGGTGATGTGTCCGTGCACCAGCATCCAGCAACCTGCGGCGAGCACGATCACTTCGATCAGTTCGACCGCAATCCAGGGAACACGGTTGCTGAAGTAGCTGTACAGGTTGTAGCTTCGGGTGAAGCGGCTGATCTCGGCGTTTGCCCTGGCAAACCGGGAGCGCACAAACGCGCCCATCCCGAAGACCCTGATCACGACCTGATTGGCGAGGTTCTCCCACAACTGGGTGGACAACTGCCCGTGAGCCTCCCTGGATGCGTAGCTCGCCCTCTCGGCAAGCGGCGTGAGCAGCCGGGGTCCGATCGGAATCGTTGGCAGCAGGAGGGCAAGCCCCAGCAGTGCAAGACGCCAGTCGGTGCTCAGCAACATCGCAAGCGCAATGGCAACGCCGAAAAAGCTTGTGGCCACAAAACCGATGGACCAAAGCGCCGACTCGAGCCCTCCGGCATCGTTCACGATGCGCGAGACCAGATCGCCATGGCCAGCCGACCGCAACTGGCCAAGCGGCATCCCTTGCAGATGGTGAAAAAGTCGATCGCGGGCCTCGGCCGGGATCACTGCACAGAGCCCGGACAGGAGGTACTCATGCGCACTGCCGCAGATGCTCGAAATCACCGAAGCGGCAAGAAGCAGGGCCAGGATGAGCACCATCAGAGGAGCCTGCCCTTGCAGGATCGCGTCGTCGATCAGCGTGCTGAAGGCCTTGCGCTGGCCGAGTTGCAGACCGAGTTCGAGGAGCATCAGCACAAGTACCGCCAGGAGAGCCCGGCGGTGCGGTCGGAAGACTGGCGCGAGGTTCCTGCAAAGAATGCTGACCCAGGCAAATCCCGGGCCCGGCTCGGACGCCGAAGCAACGATGGCTACTCCGGTTCGATCCGGGCGTCCTTGATCGCCTTGGCCCACTTGAGCGTTTCACGACGGGTTCGCTCCGCGAGGGCCTCCGGCGTACCGGGGTCGGTTTCGAAACCGAGGCTGGCGAAGCGAGCCAGCAGGTCCTTGTCGCTGGCTGCTGCGTTGGCGGCCTTGTTGAGTTGCGCCACAGCAGGCGCGGGCGTCCCGGCGGGAGCATAGATCGCAAAGAACGCGATCAGTTCGTAGTCCTTGAGGCCGAGCGCCTCATTCACGGTGGGCAGTTCAGGAACCGCCTTCGAGCGGCTCGTCGAGGTAACCGCCAGACCGCGCACCTTTCCTGCCTTCACTTGCGGAAGCATCACCGCGAAATCGGCGGTGAAGAGGTTGACTTGTCCGCCAATGAGATCGGCGATCGCTGCCGGGCTGCTCTTGTAGGGCACCAGGGTCATCTGCATGCCCGCCATGCTCATCAGCATCTCGGTGGATACCCGCTGTGAAGTGCTCGCGCTTGCGTAGTTGAGTTCGTTTGGCTTCGACTTTGCAAAGGCCACCAGTTCCTTGAGCGTGCGCGGAGCCATCTCGTTGTTGATCGCCACGATCAGGGGGACCTGCCCCAGAAAGGCCACCGGTGCAAATGCGGTGTCCTGGTCGTAGGGGAGCTTCTTCATCAGGCTCTTGAGGGCTGCGTTGGTGCTGTTGGTACCCACCAGGATGGTGTAGCCGTCGGGCGCAGCCTTGGCCACCGTGTCGGCCCCGAGCATGCCATTGGCACCGGGCTTGTTTTCCACCACGAAGGGCTGGCCGAGCAATTCGGCCATCTTCGCAGTGAAGGCGCGCGCCACCTGGTCGGTTGCACTGCCCGGAGCAAAAGGCACCACCGCGCGCACCGGCTTCACCGGATAGGTGCCACCCTGGGCCTGTAAAGCCCCCGGCATGAAGGCGAGCGAAAACGCAGCAACAACGAGAGCGAGAAGTGCGTTTTTCGCCGCCTCCACCGCTGCGCCACGCCCTCGGGTGGCCAACCACGCACGGCCCATCCGAAAGTGGCCGTTCAACCCTTCGCCCCACCGATCGACTCTGGATGACATTGCATTCCCTCCCCGTTGCGTGCTTCGCAGGCCCGCCACCGAACCCTCGTTTCAATTGTTACACGTGCGGATCACCCTCCGGAGAGGCACCCGTATCCGCCTCGCTGCCCGGAACCGGAGCGACCCCCGGAGAGGCACCCATATCCGCCTCGCTGCCCGGAACCGGAGCGGCCTCTGAAGGCGATGCGCGGTCCTCATCGAGCAGCAGGCCGTCGCGCCATTGGCCCGAGTGGATCGTGCCGTCGGAGTGGATGTAGGTCCCCGCACCGTCGCGCCTGTTGTTGCGATAAGAACCAAAATACTTCCTTCCGTCCGGCCAGGTTGTGGTGCCTTTCCCATGGAACCTTCCTTCGAAAAACTCGCCAACGTAAGTCTCGCCATCGGGGCTGCGGTAGCTTCCCTGTCCGTGATACTTGTCGTCGACGAAGCTCCCGACGTAGGTTCTTCCATCGGGGAAGGTAAACGCGCCCTGCCCCTGGTACTTCCCTTCCGAGAATTCGCCCACATACTTCCTGCCGTCGGCAAAGAGGTAGGTGCCGTGCCCATGGCGCTTGCCGTTTCGCCACCGCCCGAGGTAGCTCGATCCATCGGCGTAGTTGTATCTGCCCTGCCCGTCGGGCTGACCGTCGCGCCATTCGCCCTGGTAGGTCGACCCGTTCGCGCTCTGGTAGTCGCCGCGACCGTTCGGTTCGCCGAAGCGATAGCTTCCCCGGTAGTACCCGCCGTCTGGCCAGCGGGTGGTTCCCTCGCCGTGGTAGCGACCCTCGCGGAACTCGCCGCGATACTCCTCGCCGCTGGCGTAGCGGTAGCTGCCGCTCCCATGCGGTACGCCTTCGCGCCACCCGCCCACATAGCTGTCGCCGTCGGGCCATTGATAGCTGCCTTCACCCTCGCGTCGGTCGTCCCGATACTCGCCGCGGTACTCCTGGCCGTCGGGCGCGATGACCGTGCCAAACCCATGGCGCTTTCCGCGCAGGAACTCGCCGAAGTAGACCCGGCCGTCCAGGTACGCAAGTCTTCCCTTGCCCTCCGGCTTGCCCGCCCGCCACTCGCCGCTGTAGCTTGATCCGTTGGCAAAGCGGTAGGTACCCTGGCCGCTGCGGATACCGTCGAGATACTCACCGATGTACTCCTCGCCGCTTGGCCAGGTGGTGGTGCCCTGCCCTGTTGCCTTGCCCGCGTGGAACGCTCCCACGTAGACCTCGCCGTCGGGCCAGACCATCCTTCCCTGACCGTGAAAGAAGCCGTCACGGTAGGGACCGCTGTAGATGCGCCCGTCTGCAAAGCGGGTTGTTCCTTCCCCATGGCACAGGCCTTCACGATACGCACCAACGTGGGTTTCGCCATCAGGCCAGACGCTTGTCCCATCCCCATGGGGCTGGCCACTGCGGAATTCGCCGCTGTAGCGCCGGCCATCCGGGTACCGCAGGCTGCCCCGGCCGAAGTAGCTTCCATCCCGGAAGGCGCCCGTTTCGGAGACCTCTTCCGTCGTCGGTTCGGGATCACTGCGCACAGACGGCTCCAACCCTTTCAGACCTCGAGCCACTCCTGGCGGATGTCGGGGCTTGCGCGCAGCAGGGCCGGGGTTCCTTCGAAGACGATTCTTCCGTGTCCCATCACATAGAGGCGGTGGCTGATGCGCAGGGCAATGGTGAGCTTTTGCTCCACGAGCAGGATCGACACGCCACGTTGCGCGATCTCGGCGAGCAGCTTCGCCACCAGTTCCACCATCATCGGCGCGAGGCCCTCGGTGGGCTCGTCGATCATGATCAGTTCCGGGTCCCCCATCAGGGTGCGGCAAATGGTGAGCATCTGCTGCTCTCCGCCCGAGAGTACGCCTCCAGCTGTGTCGGCGCGTTCCTCGAGCCGCGGAAAGAGGGCAAACATGTCGTGCATGCTCCAGCGCGGGTTTGTCACGCCAGATTTCTGACCCAGCAGAAGGTTCTGGCGCACCGTGAGCGCGGGAAAGATATCCCTGTTTTCGGGCACATAGCCCAAGCCCCGTCGCGCGATCTGGTGCGGGCGCAACCCTGCGATCTGCTCCCCCTTGAAGCGCACCGATCCCTGAGGGGCAACGTCTCCCATGATCGCCTTGATCGTGGTGGAGCGCCCCACACCATTGCGCCCCAACAGGCTGACGATCTCGCCCGCGTGTACCTCGAAGTTCACACCCTGCAGGATGTGACTCTTGCCGTAGTAGGCGTGCA
>VGHO01000164.1 GCA_016868175.1 Betaproteobacteria bacterium | reverse complement strand
ACAGGCAGCGATTCCAGCCCAGGCAGCGATTCCGGCGCACCCGGGTCCGACACTGCACTGCTCAGGGCGCAACACCGCAAATACGATCGGATTCTCGAGGTCCTCGCCCTGGCCGAGGGAGCACAGATTCTGGAGATCGGCTGCGGCTGGGGTGGCTTTGCAACACGTGCACGAAGGCACGGCCTGCACGTCAAGGGCTTGACCCTTTCGGCCGAGCAACTGGCCTACTGCAGGCAACTGCACGCGGGTCTCGAGGAGCCAGGGGTTGCGCGGTTTGCCCTGCAGGACTATCGCGACGAGCGAGGCACCTTCGATGCGGTGGTGTCGATTGAAATGTTCGAGGCTGTGGGCGAAACCTACTGGGGCGACTACTTCTCCCAGATTGCCAACCGGCTCAGGCCGGGAGGTCAGGCCGTGATCCAGAGCATCACCATCGACGAGCGCAACTTCCTCCGCTACCGCGCCGGCACGGATTTCATCCAGCAGTACATTTTCCCGGGCGGAATGCTACCCAGCGCCGAGCGACTCCTTGCGGTTGCGGGGCGCTTCGGCCTGCATTTGTGCGACCAGTTGCGTTTCGGACCCGACTACGCATGGACGCTCGCGCGCTGGCGCGAACGCTTTCTTGCGCACCTGCGCGAAGTACAGGAGTTGGGTTACGACCGGCGTTTTCAGCGCATGTGGCACTTCTACCTGGCCTATTGCCAGGCCGGATTCGAGGAAGGCGCAACCGATGTCGTTCAGTTTCGACTGCGGAAAGCGGCCGCGGCGGCCTGAGACCCGGCGCGACGGCCGGCGACTGGCCTTGAACGCAGCCGCAAGCCTGCTGGCGCTCGGTGTTGTACCTGCGGCAACCGCGGCCGACCCGGTGTGGACTCCGAGTGTGAGTGCACGGTGGCTCGAGCAGCAAGGGATGCGCTGGTCGCTGCGCGGCGAAGGACTGTTGCGCTGGTTCGGGCTTGCCCTCTATCAGGCTCGCCTCTGGTCAGCCGAGACCTTCGACCCGTTGCGCTGGGAGCAACACGGCTTTGCGCTCGAACTCATCTATGCCCGAAGCCTCCCGGGAGCGCGGATTGCAGAGGCCTCGCTTGAATTGATGCAGGCCCAGAGAGCCACAAAGGAGGAGTCGGCTGCGCGCGATGCCACCTGGCTTCGATTCATGCGCGCAAGCTTCCCCGATGTTCAGGCCGGCGATCGGATTGTCGGCGTCTATGGCCCCCAGGCAGGATGCCGCTTCGTTCACAACCTGCGTACAACCGGCGAGACGCCCGATTCCGACTTTGCGCGTGCTTTCTTTGCCATCTGGCTCGATTCGAAAACCCGCGAGCCTGGGCTGCGCAAGGCCTTGCTCGGCCTGACCTGAGCGCGATGCCTCTCGAAGGTGTCGGCGATGCCTCCCAAAGCCGTCGGCCCTTGAGCGCGGATTGCGGCCTGGGGGCACGCCTGCGTTACGCCAGCTTGCGCATGCCGCTCGCGATGCTCGAGTTGCCCCTGTATGTGCTGCTTCCGAAGCTCTTTGCGGCCCTCCTGCCGCTCAGCGTCGTGGGCATCACGCTCCTGCTTGCGCGGCTTGTGGATGCACTTGCCGATCCCTGGCTCGGCGCGCAGTGGGACAAGGCCGTCGCTCGGCGCAACCAGCGCATCCAGCCGCTTGCACTGCGCATTCTCCTGCTGTCGGCGAGCGTCTACCTGGGCGGCTTTTGCCTGCTCCTCTGGTGGGCGGAACTCGGCAAGGCTCTTCAGCAGGGTCCGCCGGCGGCCATCGCAGTGTTGGCCGGCGCCTCCTGCATCACCTATCTCGCCTACTCCCTGAGCACGATCGTCTACCAGAGTTGGGGTACTGCCCTCGCGGGAACCGAAGCAGGCCGCAGCCGGCTCGCCCTCACCCGCGAGGGCCTGGGGCTCTTTGGCGTAATGGTGATGTCGGTATTCCTGCAACTCGACAGCGTCGAGGAAAAGCAGCTGGTGACCGGCCTCCTCGTGCTCGCGAGCGGCATCGCGCTTTGGCTGCTTCGACCGCTTCCCTACCCGGCCGATCCTGCGGCACCGGAGGTTGGCGTCGAGCGGACACCGCGCGCGTGCCCTGGAGCACCGGAGGTTGGCGTCGAGCGTACTCCTTGCGCCGACCCTGCCAGCGGAGATGCTGTCAACGCGCTGTCCAACCGGGGCGCGGATTCTGGATGGGGGCTGCGCCGCCTGCTGCGAACTCCACCCCTGCGCGCGCTTTTCGCGTGCTTCATGCTCAGTGCCATCGCTGCAGCGATCCCGGCAACGCTTGTGCTCTTTTTCATCGCCGAGGTCCTGCGACTGCCGGACGCGTCGCCGCTGTTTCTGATTGCCTACTTTCTGAGCGCTGCAATTGGGCTTCCCCTGTGGACCATGATCAGCGACAGGGCGGGGCAAAGTGCAAGCTGGGCCATTGCGATGGTGCTTGCAATTGCGGCGTTTGTCTTTTGCCTGCAACTCGGCGAGGGCGATGCGCTTGCCTACGCTGCGGTTTGCGTGGTCACCGGTTTTGCGCTCGGCGCCGATCTCGCCATGCCGCTTGCGATCCTTGCCCGGCTGATCCGCAACCACGACGCGAGGCACCCTGGAGAGCCTTCAATCGCAGGCCGCTGCATGGGTTACTGGACGCTCGTGGGCAAGCTCAACCTCGCGATTGCCGCCGGGCTTGCGTTGCCGCTGCTCGAAGTGCTCGGCGGAGTGCGATCGGATCCTTCGGAAAGCGCGAGTCTGCCCTCCTTGCCCGGCAGCGAACCCGAAGTTGGGGCCCCCAGGGGCCCTGAAGCAGGATCTTCAAGCAACCCTGGCAACTTTCTTGACCGACTGATCGAGCAACTGACAAGCGCCTCGCTCCCCTCGGATTCGCCGGGCGTCGCCGGCTACGATCCTGTCGTTCTCGGACTGATTTATGCGGGTCTTCCATGCCTGCTCAAGACGGTCTCGCTCCTGCTGCTGCTGCGCTCCCGTCGCGTCCATCACCTGTGAAGGAATCCCACTGATGTCAGACGATCCGCACTCCGACCGCGCCTGCCCTCAGCGCGTCGACTCCGCCCGTGGCCAAAGCTGCGCCGTGGACCGCATTTCAGCGCCTTTGGTGTGGCGCCTGCCGGGCTGGTTTCGACGCCTCGGCATCCTGCTCGGACTCGGCGCGTGCCTTGGACTCATCGCATGTGCAAGCGTGGAGGTTGAGCAGTACCGCAGCGAAAAGCCGGTCCTCGACCTCAAACGCTACCTGAACGGCGAACTGCGCGCCTGGGGGATGTTCACCGACCGCTTCGGCAAGGTGGTGCGACGCTTCGAGGTGCGCATGCAGGCGAGCTGGAAGGGCTCCCAGGGCATTCTCGAGGAGGATTTTCTCTACAGCGACGGCACCACCGAACGTCGGGTATGGACGATCGATGAGATCGCGCCGGGCCGTTTCCGGGGGCGCGCCGACGATGTGATCGGCGAGGCAGTTGGCGTGTCGGCCGGCAATGCGCTGAACTGGCGCTACACCCTCGCCTTGCCGATCGAGGGGCGCATCTGGCATGTGCAGTTCGACGATTGGATGTACCTCATCGATGAGCAGGTGCTGATCAATCGCGCCAGGATGAGCAAGTTCGGGATCGAACTCGGCGAGGTCACGCTTTCGTTCACCCGCGAGAAGCGACCTTGAATCCTCCAATCACCGACTGGCGGGGTGTGCGGGTCTGGATCGTCGGGGCGTCGTCCGGCATCGGTGCGGAACTCGCGAAAAGGCTTCACCGGGAAGGTGCCCGCCTGGTGCTCAGCTCGCGCCGGCGCGAGGCGATGGAGGCGCTTGGTCTCTCCGGTGCGGTACTGCTACCCTGCGATCTGCGCGACCCGGAGCAGCTATCCCGCGCCTGCGGCGAGGCTCTCGCTGTGCTCGAGGGTATCGACGTGGTGGTATGGATGGCCGGGATCTATCAGCCTGTCACGGTCGACGACTACCGCCCCGACCTGGTCCTCGAAATCACCCAAACCAACTATGTGGCGCTCCTCCATGTGCTCGGCGATCTGCTTGCGCACTTTCGCCGGCCTTCCACGCCCGCAGGGACATCGGGCAGCCTTCCCGGAGGAGTGCCACCCACGCCCCCGCGCGGCCTTGCCCTCGTCTCAAGCGTTGCGGGCTACCGCGGACTGCCCAAGGCTCTTGCCTACGGGCCGACAAAGGCAGCGCTCACCCACCTGGCCGAAATCCTGCATCTCGAACTCGCTCCCCGGAGCGTGGGCGTGTGGGTCATCCATCCTGGTTTTGTCCAGACCCCGGCCACTGCGGTCAACGACTTTCACATGCCGGCACTGATCAGCGCGGAGGCCGCCGCACACGAGATCGTCCGCGGTCTTGCCCGCTCGGCCTTCGAGATTCATTTTCCGCGTCGCTTCACCCTTGCCATGAAAACCCTCGCGCTGCTCCCCTACCGCCTCTACTTCGCGCTGATGCAGCGTGGCATGCGTCCCGCCAGAGGCACAGGCGGCGGCATCGTTGCGCCCCCCAGATCGCCGGAATCCGGGGCTGCATCGCCCCGGTGCGGCACGGCGCCTGGTGAGGCTGCGTCGGCCATGTCCGCCGGCGGGAATGGGGGCGATCCTGTCGGCTGCGACGCGATCGTACAGTTCTTCGAGCGCCTCACTCCCGCCTCACTCGATCAACTCGATCGGATCTACCGGCCAGACGCCCGCTTCAAGGACCCCTTCCACGAAGTGGTCGGTGTTGCCGCAATCCGCAACATCCTCGCCCACATGTTCCGGAAGCTTCCCGGGGGATCCTTCGTCGTCACGGGTGTGGTCACTTCCGGGTGCCCCGCCGTGCCGGGGGGGGTGGGAGCACCGGGTCAGCCGGGCAAGGCCAGCCATTCCGACTTTGCGAGCCCCTCCCCGGGCCCTGACCCCGGCAGTTTGAGGGTGTGCTGCCTCACCTGGGATTACTGTGTGGAGTTCGGTGGAAAGCCGCAACGCATCCGCGGCTGTTCCTGGCTCGAACTGTCGGACGACGGAAGGATCGCGGTTCACCGCGACTACTGGGATCTGGCCGAGGAACTTTACGAAAAGATTCCGGGGCTCGCCGCCATGATGCGCTGGCTCAAGCGCAGGGCCAGGGACGGATAGGCGAGTCGCCAAAACCGGTCCAAACCCATGGCTCCACCGATCGCGGGGTGAAGGTTGCCCGGGCACCGTCGAAGTGCAGTCCGAACAAAAGGGCATAAGGCTTGCTCCGTTGATGCACACTGATAGACTGAAACCGGTTGTTCGTGAGGAGACACGACCATGCTTTATCCAGAGCTCTTTCGCTCGCTCGAGTCGGTCCGCTGGTCGATGGAGCGCGACGTGCCGTGGGAGCGCTTTGATGCGTCGCTTCTCTCGGATGAGCAGGCGCGAACGATCAAGATGAATGCGATCACCGAATGGGCTGCACTTCCAGCCACCGAAATGTTTCTGCGCGACAACCGTCATGACAGCGACTTTTCCGCGTTCATGTCGGTCTGGTTCTTCGAGGAACAAAAGCATTCTCTCGTCCTGATGGAGTACCTCCGGCGATTTCGCCCTGAGCTCGCCCCCTCGGAAGCGGAACTTCACGAAGTGCGCTTCGAGTTCGACCCCGCCCCGCCCCTCGAAACCCTGATGCTTCATTTTTGTGGCGAGATCCGCCTCAATCACTGGTACAGACGCGCCTCCGAATGGCATACCGAACCGGTGATCAAGTTCATCTACGAGTTGATCTCGCGCGACGAGGCGCGACACGGCGGCGCTTACCTCCAATACATGCGGCGCGCCATCGCCCAGATGGGTGATCAGGCGCGCGCCGCGTTCGCCAGGATCGGCGTGCTGATGGCAAGCGCCAGGCGCCAGAGCAAGGCTCTGCACCCCACCAACCTTCACGTCAACAAGGGACTCTATCCGCGCGACACTGTGCAAAGTCGGCTTCCCGACCCCTCATGGCTCGAGCGCTGGCTCGACCAGCAAATCAGTTTTGATGCCCAGTGGGAGGACAAGGTTGTTGGGCGCATCCTGCACAACCTCTCGCTCCTCTTCGGCAAGTCGTTTGTGTCGGTGCAGGAACTCAACCGCTACCGCAAGGA
>VGHO01000163.1 GCA_016868175.1 Betaproteobacteria bacterium | reverse complement strand
ATCTCCCAGTGGGGCGCAAGCATCACGGTACGCTACAGCTTCTGAGGCCCGCGCGCGAGCGCCAGGCAGTTGCATACGACGACCCGCCTATTCCGCCTTCGCGCCCGAGTCCCTCACCACCTTGCTCCACTTCACAATCTCGGCAGCCTGATAGCTCGCGAGTTGCTCGGGCGTTGACAGGACCGATTCAAGCCCCAGGGTTTTCATTCGCTCCTGGACCTCGGGCAGACGATAGACCCGCTGCACTTCGGCACCCAGCCGATCCACAACGGACCTGGGCGTTCCTGCCGGAGCAAAGATGGCGAACCAGGAACTCGCCTCAAAACCCGGAAGGGTCTCGGCCACCGTGGGGATCTCGGGGGCCGCTGGCGAGCGTTTGGCGGAGGTCACCGCAAGCGCGCGGATCTTGCCTTCGCGCGCCATCGGGATTGCAGAGGGCATGTTGTCGAACATCAGCTGGATACTCCCCCCGACCAGATCCGGGATGGCAAATTGCCGCCCCTTGTAGGGCACATGGGTCATGCTGGTGCCGGTCATCGACTTGAAGAGCTCGCCCGAGACGTGCACCGATGTCCCTACCCCGGGTGAACCAAAGGAGAGCTTGTCGGGGTTGGCCTTCATGTAGGCGATCAACTCGGGCACGGACTTTACTGGCAGATTGTTGTTCACCACAAGCAGGTTGGGGGTGGAGGCCAGAAGCGATACCGGCGTGAAGTCCCTCACCATGTCGTAAGGCATCTTCGCGTAGAGTGCGCCGTTGATTGCATGTGTGCCCACAGTTGCCATGACCAGCGTGTAGCCGTCGGGGGGCGACTTGGCTACCGACTCGGCACCGATGTTGCCACCGGCTCCCGGCTTGTTTTCCACCACGACCGGCTGTCCCAGTTGGGCCTTGTCGCTGAAGATGCGCGCGAGGATGTCCGGGGCCCCTCCAGGCGGGAAGGTCACCACCAGCTTCACGGTCCGGGCAGGCCAGCTCTGCGCCTGAGCCGTTGCGGTGGTGGTGACTGCAGCACCGAAGAGCGCTGCAGGCAGCGCAAGGACAAGGCGTCGGGAAATCGGCGGAAGGTGCTGCACCGGGGCTTGAACCGGATCAGACAGGCTTGCGCGGGCCGCACTTGCGGCGCTCGCGCTGCGGTCGGTTGGCGGCAGCCTGAGCTTGCGCGCGGGCATGAAACGCATTCGGGTCTCCTTGCAGGTTCGTTTTGTGCCGGAATCATGCCATGCGCGAGCCGAGCGGATGTTGGGTTGCCTGTTCGCCGTGGTAATGTTCCAGGCACGGTGACGGCGTCAACGACCAGGGCTGCATAAGCTCAGCCACTTCCCGGGTACTACGATGATGCAGTGCAAACGGCAGCAGACAAGCGCCGGATTTCGCGAACTTCCTGCGATTGTCGCCACAGAAGGGTTCAAGGCACAAATGGAAGGGAACGGTGCGGAGTGCGCGGGGAATACTCCAGAGCAGGTCGCGGCGCTGTTGCGCATCGAGGTGGAGTGCTACAGCAGGGTGGTCAAGGCGCTCGGCCTGCGGCTTGACTGATTCCTCACCATGACTGCCCGGGATGCTGTGCGCAATCGGAGCCTTCATGCGGCGTTTGCAGCGGTGGGCGCGCGGGTGCCAACGCATCCCTTCCTTGCCGAGTCGGCGCTTTCGGGCGGGCGTCAGTGGAGTTTCGAAGAGGTCGGGCGTGTCGTGGATGCGCTCGCAGAGGGTTACGCGGAAGCGGGTTGGGGCCGACAGCACAGGGTTGCACTGGGCGTTGGGAATCATCCGCGCCACTTCATGCATGCTCTTGCGCTCAACCAGGTGGGCGCATCGGTGGTGCCGCTCAACCCCGACCACCTGAGCGGCGAGGTGGCTTATGTGCTGCAGCATGCGAAAGTTGCGCTTGCCGTGTGCAGCAGCTCCCAGGCGCGCGTCGTGCATCAGGCGGTTGCAGCACTCCCGCAACTCACTGATCTCGCGGTCGTGACCGTACACGGATCAGGCGCGCATGCCGCTTGCCTTCCCGAGGCCCGAGGTGGCGTCGAGCGTCAGGCCGATGAACTCGCCATCCTGTACACCTCCGGTACCACCGGCCGGCCGAAGGGTTGTGTACTCGACAACCACTACCTCCTCACCGCCGGGGCCTGGTACCTGGAGCAGGGAGAGTTGTTGCATCTCGAGCCCGGGCAGGAAAGACTGCTCAACCCGCTTCCGGTGTTTCATATGAACTGCGGGATGGTGAGTTTTGCTGCAATGCTGCTGAGCGAAAACTGCCTGATCCTGCCTGAGCGTTTCCACCCTGCGAGCTGGTGGGAGGATTGCGTGCGCTCCGAAGCGAGCGCAATCCACTACCTCGGGATCATGCCACCGGTGCTCGTCAAGCAGGAGCCAGGCCCGTGGGAGCGCCGACACCGGATTCGTTTCGGGCTTGGTGCGGGGTGTGATCCAACGCTCCACCGCACCTTCGAGGATCGCTTCGGTTTTCCGCTGGTGGAGGTCTGGGGTATGACCGAGACCGGTCGCTTCATCGCCAATCACTGCGAACCGCGATACACCGAGACGCGTGCTTTCGGAAAGGAACGGGCGCCGGTTCAAGCGCGGGTGATTGGCGCAAGCGGCGAGGATCTCGCGCCGGGTGAAGCGGGAGAACTGGTGGTGCGGGCTGGCAACGAGGATCCGCGCGGCGGTTTTTTCCGTGGCTACCTCTACGACGAGGAAGCCACTGCGCAAGCCTGGCGCGGTAACTGGTTCCACACGGGGGACGTGGTGAGGCGCGACGCGCAGGGCCTGCTGCATTTTGTTGATCGCAAGAAGGACATGGTGCGCCGCTCCGGGGAAAACATCTCGTCGGCCGAGGTGGAGGCAGTACTTGCCGCGCACCCGCAGGTGCTGCGCGTGGCTGTGGTTGCGGTGCCTGATGCCCTGCGCGACGAGGAGGTGCTGGCGGTGGTGGTTCCGGCCGATCCTCGCGCCGAGCCCAGGGGCCTTGCGCAGATCCTGGTGCGCTACTGTCTGGGGGAACTGGCGTACTACAAGGCCCCCGGGTGGATACTCTTTCGCGAGACGCTGCCGGTCACGCCCACCAACAAGGTGCAGAAGGCAAGACTCTTTGCCGCGGACGGTGGGCTGGAGCGGGAGGCCCGGGAGGCGGCGCTGCGCAGCGCCATCGACTGCCGGGCCATGAAGAGGCGACCGGCTGCAGCGGGCACCCCCGCAGCCTCGACAGGCAACCCCACAACCTCGGCAGGCACCCCCGCAGCCTCGGCAGGCAACCCCACAACCTCGACCGACAACCCTTTGCCGTCTTGAATCACTCGCTCGTGATGGACTGGGCCAGCGGCGCCTGCACGATCGAGTACGCTTGGGCAGGTGCGCCGATCGACGACGCCCCGTTGCTCGTTTTTCTCCACGAGGGCTTGGGATCCCTCGCGATGTGGCGGAACTTTCCGGATCGCCTCTGCACTGCTGCGAGGGTGCGGGGCCTGGTCTATTCGCGACCAGGCTACGGCCGCTCGAGCCCCTACCCGCCAACGCTGGCGTGGGGGCCCGACTTCATGCACCGGCAGGCTCTCGAAGTGCTTCCGGCTTTTCTCGCCCTCCTTGGTATCGACACACACAGCGATCCCCCGCTTCTTTTCGGACACAGCGACGGCGCTTCGATCGCGCTCCTGCATGCGGCCCATTTTCCCGGTCAGGTGCGCGGTGCGATCCTTCTTGCCCCGCACATTCTCGTGGAGGAGCGATCGCTCGAGGGCATTGCGAAGGCGCGCGAGGCCTTCCTGTCGGGCAATCTGCGCGAACGACTCGCGCGCTACCACGCCGATCCCGACGCCGCTTTCTGGGGCTGGAACCGCGTGTGGCTTGAGCCTCGGTTTCGCGCCTGGTCGATCGAGGCCGAAATCGAGGCGATCCGTTGCCCGCTGCTCGCAGTGCAGGGAATCGACGACGAGTACGGTACGCTGGAGCAGATTCGGGGCATTGCCCGCCGCGTTCGCCGCACCCAACTGCTCGAGTTGCCCAACTGCGGACACGCGCCGCACCGCGATCAGACCGCGCAGGTGATCGAGGCGAGTCTTGCCTTCCTCCGCGGGTGTACTGCGCCGCAGCAGCCATGAATCATCCAGCGAAGGAACCCAAGGTACTCGACCGCCACGGCTATCTCGCACCCGTGATCCCGAGGCCGGGCGCCAGGCTCGAGCCGCCAGGGCTGCTGGCCTGGTGCAACGAGCGTCTGGGCAGACACCAGCGGCTGTCGGCGATCGAAGTACGCGCGGACTTTCCGCGGAATGCGCTGGGCAAGGTCCTCAAGCGATTGTTGCGCGAGCCATACCGGAGGAACGCGCAAGCCGATGGACCAGAGGGCGGGTAGCTGCGGTTGGGTGGTTGCCCAAGACCGCGTTGACCGGCTCAGGCGGTCCTGATTTCGCTCAACCCCAGTTCCTCCATCATCTTCTGGCGCATGATGAACTTTTGCGCCTTTCCGGTCACCGTCATCGGAAGTTCGGCCACGAAGCGGATGTGCTTCGGGATCTTGTAGTGCGAGATCTGGTCCTCGCAAAAGCTGCGGATGTCCTCAGCGCTTGCTTCTGTGCCGGGCTTGAGCACGATCCAGGCAGCAACCTCCTCGCCGTAGCGTGCATCGGGGATCCCGAAGACCTGCACCTGGGCAATCTTCGGATGAGCGAACAGGAACTCCTCCACCTCACGCGGGTAGACATTCTCGCCGCCGCGGATCAGCATGTCCTTCACGCGGCCCACGATGTTGCAAAAGCCATCCTCATCGATCGTGGCAAGGTCGCCGGTGTGCATCCAGCCGTCCACGAGCGCATCGGCGGTGCGCTCGGGATCATCCCAGTAGCCGCGCATCACGCTGTAGCCCTTGGTACACAGCTCGCCCTTGTCGCCAACCGCTGCGGTGTTTCCCTCCGCGTCCACGATCTTCACCTCCAGATGCGGCATCACCCGCCCTACCGTGCTCACCCGCCTTTCGATCGGATCGTCGGTGCCGCTCTGAAACGAAACCGGGCTGGTCTCGGTCATGCCGTAGGCGATCGTGACCTCCTCCATGTGCATGCGCGTGTTTACCCGCTTCATTACCTCGATCGGACAAGGACTTCCCGCCATGATGCCGCCGCGCAGACTTGAGAGGTCGAACGCGTCGAAATGTGGGTGATCGAGTTGGGCGATGAACATGGTGGGCACCCCGTGCAGGTGGGTGCAGCGCTCAGCATGTACTGCCTTGAGGGTAGCGAGGGGGTCAAAACCTTCCCCCGGATACACCATCGTCCCGCCGGTGACTGTGGATGCCAGACTGCTCATCACCATGCCGAAGCAGTGGTACAGCGGCACCGGAATGCACAGGCGGTCGCCTGCTCCGTAGCGCATCGTTCGCGCCACGTCGATTGCGTTGTTCACCACACTGTGATGGGTGAGCGTGGCCCCCTTCGGATGCCCTGTGGTGCCGCTGGTGAACTGGATGTTGATTGGATCGTGACAGGATAGTGTGCCGCTGATGTGCTGCACTTGCGCGAGCCGGTCCGGATCCTGCTGCTGCAGCAGTGCGTTGAAGTTGTACATCCCAGAAGAGTGATCCTCGCCAAGCTTGATCACCGTGCTCAGGTGGGGCAGGTTCCGGCTCTGCAGATGGCCCGGTGGGCAGCGCGCAAGCTCGGGCGCAAGCGCAACAAGCATCTCGAGATAGGCGCTGGTCCGGAAGCGGTCGGCGCTCACGATGCCCTTGCAGGACACCTTGTTGAGCGCGTACTCCAGCTCGGCAACCCGGTAGGCTGGATTGATGTTGACGAGGATCACGCCGATGTGCGCAGTGGCGTATTGCACCAGGACCCACTCGGGCCGGTTTGGAGACCAGATCCCCAGGCGATCGCCCTTTTCGAAGCCGAGTGCAAGCAAAGCAGCGGCCAAGCGCTGGCTGAGGCTGTGGAGCTCGCTCCAGTTCCACCGGAGCCCGAGTTCTGGAAACACCACCGCCTCCTGCTTCGGGAAAGTGGTGCTCGTTGCGGCGAGCCACTCGCCAACGGTGCGCTCCGAAAGCGGATGCAACTGCTGTCCGCGCACATGCGCGCGGCCCTCGAGGGGGATGCGTGGGTCGTGTGAGGTCATGCTTTGCTCTATATGGACGCCTCCCGTTTGTCAAGATCGTTTTGTGTGTGGTGGGACAGATAGGCTGCAGTTCTATATCCGGCCTGTGGTGCAGGAGGATTTTTCCTGCTGGCCCTG
>VGHO01000162.1 GCA_016868175.1 Betaproteobacteria bacterium | reverse complement strand
GCCTGTGAGGCAGGTATTGAATCAACCGTCCTTGATCTGAGCACCGGGCAGGCACGGGTGCTACGCCCCGGTGCCATCCCCCGCCAGCAGATCGAGGCACTCCTGGGGATGGAAATCCCCTGGGTGCGCGTTGCCGACCAGGACCCGCTCGCAAATGGCCGAAGAGACGCACGCGGACCACGGGCAACTGGAGGGTCGATCCGCACCGGCATGTCGGGCCGAGCAGGTGCCTCACAGGAACTCCCCAGGGTTTCGGGTACCCACCTTGCGCACTATGCACCGCGTAAGCCTCTGGTCCTCACCGTTGCCGGCGATCTCGCGGCAAAGCTCGGAGAACTCGCGGGGCAAGGCGTCGCATCCGTTGCGCTGTGGGGTGGCGTTGACGACGCTGGGGGCCTCTGCAGCGACGGAGGGCTCGAGCACGCCAACGGCCTCCAGATCCACCAGCACCCGATGCCCGGATCCGTTCAGGAGGTTGCACGCCAACTCTATCGCCAGTTGCGACGGATGGATCAGTCTGAAGCGCAAGCGCTCCTCGTCGTGCTCCCCGGGCTCGCAATGGCGCCTGCCAAGGGTGCGATCGAGGGAAGGCTTGGGGGTCAAGTCGACGCGACTGCGCAGTCGGCGCTGGATCTGGACGGATCGCCTGCAAAGGCAGCGGAGGCTCCCAACCTTGCCGCAACGCCGCAGACGGCTGCAACACTGCCCGACGCGTGGGAAGCGGTGCTGGACCGGTTGCAACGTGCAGCCTATGCCACTTCGGTGGGGCTTGTGAAGCTGGGCTCGCCCGAGGTTGCCGATGCGGCTGCGGGGGCGACATCGGCGCCGCGCTCGATGCGCGACCCCGCCAGCCTCTCGGGAGGCGCCTTTGGGAGCGCCTCGACAGGCTCCGGCTTCGACACCTCCGATTCGGGTGGATTTCCTGCGAGTTCCGCAGACGCGATGGATTTCGATGTGTCGTTCGATGATCTCGGCTAAGTGCAGTGCGCGCTTCGTGCACCTGCCCGCGCCTCGCGCTGGAGGCGCCTCGTTCGGCACGATCCGGTGCAGCACGATCCGGGGCGGCACGATCCGGTGCGGCAAGGGTCCTCGCGGCGCGCAGCAGGTGGCGACCTGAACCCCCTGGCACCAGGCCCCGAGCCACAGCACATCGGACGCTGCGGCGAAGAAAAGCCCGGAGCGCTCGCGGGCGTGCGGGTGCTCGATCTCACCACCGTGATCATGGGCCCCTACGCCACACAGATCCTTGGGGACTACGGGGCCGACGTCATCAAGGTTGAAAGCCCCGAGGGCGACATCATGCGCTTTCCAGGCCCTGGGCGTTCGCCAGACATGGGCCACGTCTTCCTGCACGTCAACCGCAACAAGCGATCGATCGTCCTCGACCTCAAAAGCGATCCCGGTCGCAGCGCCTTCCTCGACCTTGCGCGGCAAAGTGACGTTCTCGTCTACAACATTCGACCGCAGGCAATGCAACGGCTGCGCCTGGGCTATGCGGACCTCAGGGCGGTGAATCCGCGGATCATCTACGCCGGTTGTTTCGGCTTCGGTCAGGACGGGCCCTACGCCGCTCGCGCAGCCTACGATGATCTCATCCAGGCGATGAGCGGTGCTGCCGATCTGCTCGGGCGACACCAGCTGGGGCCGCCCCGCTTCGTACCCATCAACTTCTGTGACCGGGTATCGGGCCTGCACATGGTCAATGTTGTGCTGGCTGCGCTGTTTGCCCGTGAGCGCCTCGGGCAGGGCCAGTCGATCGAACTGCCGATGTTCGAGACGATGACCGCCTTCGTGCTCGGTGAACACTACGGCGGCGACAGCTTTGTGCCTTCGCTCGGCGAGATGGGCTACGCACGCATTGTTTCGCCACACCGCCGCCCCCACCCAACCCGCGACGGCTATCTGTGCGTACTGCCCTACAACGACCGTCAGTGGCAGGCCTTTCTCAGGGCGGCGGACAGGGAGGATCTGCTCGAGGATCCGCGCTTTGTCACCCAGTCGGCGCGCGCAGCGCATGTGTCGGCCATGTATGCGTTGATCGGGGAGGAGGTGGCCAGGCACGACAACGCCGAATGGCAACGCAGACTGGCCCACGCCGATCTCCCCTGGACTCTTGTGATCCGACTCGAGGACCTGGCGGCGGACCCGCATCTGAAGGCTGTGGGCATGTTCCAGGAGTTCGAGCACCCCACCGAAGGACGGATCCGCGAAACCAGGATCAGCGCGCAGTGGAGCGAGACGCCGGGCTCGATCCGCCGGCTCGCGCCGCGCAAGGGCGAGCACAGCCGGGAGGTCTTCGAGGAGGCAGGTTTCGCGCCAGAGCGGATCGCCCTGCTGCTCGAAGCGCAGGGGCAGTCGATTCCCTGATCCCGGGTGAGGCTGCGGGTTGCCCGGGATCCGCGTTGAGGATTTCTCGCCTTCGCAAGCTTCAACCCTGGCGCAGTCCTGCGCCGATGTTTCGGCCTGCCGCAAGCATCGTGAGGAGCGCAAGGAGCGTTACTGCCCAGGTCACGCCGATCACGACCCGAAAGGCTTCGCCCGATTTTGCGGGCGGAACCACCTCGAGCAGGCGGCGCAGATCGTGCTCGAGTGGGGCAAGATCGCGCAGCGTGCTGAAGAGGACTGCGGCAAGCATCGATACGCCGATGGCCGAGCCAACGGTGCGCGCGCAGGCAACAACTGCCGTGGTCACGCCGATATGCCGGCCCGCCACCGAGGACTGTGCCACCACCAGGGAGGTCACCATCGCCATGCCCGACCCCACGCCGAGCAGCGCCATCGCCAAGGCGAGTGGCCAGAGCGCCGCGAGTGGTGCGAACGCCATTGCGGTGAGTGCGACCAGCACGTTGATCAGTCCAGTGAAGATGATGCGCCGTGAAGCGCCAGTGCGGTAGGTCCAGCGTCCGGCGATGAAGGCACCGCAGGGGATGCCGAGCGTGAGAGGGAGCATCCGCAACGCCGCCTGATCCACGCTCTGGCCTGCGGCCGTTTGCAGCGCAATCGGAAGCACCGTGCTCAGTCCGATGATCGTGAAAAAGATACACACGACATTCACGCAAGCTACCCACACGCCGCGCATTGCGAGCACCTCCGGAGGAAGAATGGGCTCCGGGGCGCGTTTTTCCTGGAGTACACACAAGGCTGCGGTGATCAGGAAGGTGAAGGCGAGAGTGAGGCAGGCGGTGTCGCTCGGCGGCCTGCCCTGGCCCAAAAGCGTGAGCAGGCTCATGAGCGAGCTCAGGGCAAGCGCGAGCCAGAGTGCCCCTGGCCAGTCGATCGGTTGGCGCTGGCGACGCGTGGGGATGATCGTCAGAACCCTGGATACCTGCCAGGTGGCAAAGAGGGTGAGAGGAACGAGCAGCGCGAACACTGCGCGCCACCCGAGCGCTCCAGTCACGAGCCCGCCGATCACCGGCCCCGCGAGCGCGGAACTCGCGAAGGTGGCCGCGAGCCAGCCCTGATAGCGGCCGCGTTCGCGCAGGGGTACGACATCGGCGATGATGGCCTGCGCCATCGCGATGACAGCGCCTCCGGTCAGGCCCTGCAGAATGCGCATCCCGATCAGGACCGGCATGCTCGGAGCAAGCGCAGAACCCAGGCTGGTGAGCGCAAAGCCGAGCAATGAACCCAGCATCAGCGGTTTGCGTCCGTAGAGGTCCGAGAGCTTGCCGTAGATCGGTGTGGCCACTGCCGAGGCTGCGAGATAGCCCGACATCACCCAGGGGAGTTGCTCGAGCATCCCGAGATCCTTGCCGATCGGCAAGAGCGCAACCGAAATCAGGGTGCCGTCGACTGCGGCCACGAAGATGGCGAGCACAAGCCCTGCCATGATCCGGTGAATCTCGTTCTCGTCGAAAACCCTCTCCGTCGACGTTGGGGGCTTGTCGTGTGCCGCGTTCATGATGCGCGGCTCCCCCTTGCTCCAACCGAAGCAAAGGTGGACCGCAGCCCCTTTGACAAGGTCCTAGAAGAAGGCCTGAAGGCCTGTCTGTGCCCGGCCAAGAATGAGCGCGTGGATGTCGTGGGTGCCTTCGTAGGTGTTCACCACTTCCAGATTGACCAGGTGCCGGATCACGCCGAACTCGTCGGAGATGCCGTTGCCCCCGAGCATGTCGCGCGCCATGCGGGCAATGTCGAGCGCCTTTCCACAGGAATTGCGTTTCATGATCGAGGTGATCTCCACCGCCGCAGTCCCTTCATCCTTCATCCGACCGAGTCGCAGGCAGCCCTGCAACCCCAGCGCGATCTCGGTTTGCATGTCGGCGAGCTTCTTCTGGATGAGCTGGTTGGCCGCCAGCGGTCGCCCAAACTGCTGCCGATCGAGGGTGTACTGGCGTGCTGTGTGCCAACAGAACTCGGCGGCACCGAGCGCGCCCCAAGCGATCCCGTAACGCGCGGAATTGAGGCAGGTGAAGGGGCCCTTGAGTCCCTCCACCCCCGGAAGAAGCTGGTCCTCTCCCAGCTCCACCCCGTCCATCACGATCTCGCCCGTGATCGAGGCGCGCAAGCCAACCTTGCCCAGGATTTTCGGGGCGCCAAGCCCCTTCATGCCCTTTTCAAGGACGAAGCCCTTGATCCGGCCATCGTGCTCGCCCCCTTGACACCTG
Source organism: Betaproteobacteria bacterium (assembly GCA_016868175.1). Lineage (GTDB taxonomy): Bacteria > Pseudomonadota > Gammaproteobacteria > Burkholderiales > Burkholderiaceae_E > UBA3064. The sequence continues at coordinate 1,842 of VGHO01000162.1, read as the reverse complement.
GCCCACACCAGAAAGACATCGGCGATCGGCGAATTCGAGATCCACATCTTGCTGCCGCTCAGCAGGTAGCCACCGGGTACGGCCACTGCGCGGGTATCCATCGACGCCGGGTCGGATCCATGATTGGACTCGGTGAGCCCGAAACATCCGATCCAGTCGCCGCGCGCCAACGGGGGCAGGTACTTGCGCTTTTGCGCCTCGGTACCGAAGGTCTCGATCGGCAGCATTACGAGCGAGGACTGCACGCTCATCATCGACCGGTAACCGGAATCCACACGCTCCACTTCACGCGCAATCAGCCCGTAGCACACATGGTTGAGTCCGGGGCCGCCGTAGTCACTGGAAATCGTCGGACCGAGGAGGCCGAGTGCGCCCATTTCGCCGAAGATCTCCGGGTCGGTCTTCTCGTGGCGAAACGCCTCGAGAATGCGCGGAGCAAGCCGGTCCGCACAGTAGGCCTGCGCGGCATCGCGCACCATCCGCTCTTCCTCGGTGAGTTGCTGGTCAAGCAAAAGTGGATCGCTCCAGCTGAACGAAGCCGCCTTCTTGCGGGCCGCCCGCCAGGGTTCAGGCTGGACGAGGGTGTCGTGGGCGACAGGGTCCGTCAGGGCGGCAGGCGGCGCAGTTTCTGGCTGAGTTGCGAGCGGCGCAGTTTCTGGCTGAGTTGCGACCGGGGCAAGGTGAGCCTGTGTGGGAGGTGGGGCAGCCTCAGCCGGGGTGGCAGGCGAGACGGGGAGGGCCACGGCAGGGTGAACGACGGCAGGGTGAATAACGGCAGGATCGGCCAGCGCAGCGCGTTGGGATTCAGTGATCGCGTTCATGCGGGACTCCAGGTGGGCCGGGCGGGGTGATATCGCAGGCAGGGTGCAGCGAAGCACGGGAACACAGCGAAGCACGGGAATACGGCGAAGCGAGGGAATCCGGCGAAGCAAGGCAGCAGAGCGAAGCATGGGAATACAGCACGGCAGGCAGGGGCTTCGCGCCAGCTGGACGCACCGCGCAAAAAGGTGCAAGACGTGGCAAGCGCCGCTGGCGCAGGATCCGCGCTGACGATCGGCATGACAGCGATGTTTGAGCCTTGACTTTTCCGGGTGCAGATTCCTTTTGCGCAGTGTAGGGCCAAAGCCTTGCCGTCATTGTTACAGGGGCGACGCGAGTGCCGGCACAGTTGCGCTCGAGGGGTTCCTGATGCTGGAACGAGCTCTGCCGGTTAACCTTGGCCCCATCAGTGCGACGAGGCGCGTTCATACCCCGAGTGTGTCTGCGTCCGTTGATATTACCGAAAAGCCGCAGAATATCTGCACAATACCCGCGCAGTACCGGCCGAGTTCCCGCAGAATTCCTGCAGAGTTTCCGGAGGTTTCCCCCAGAGTTCCCGCAGCGTTTCCGCAGCGGTTCCGCAGAGTTCCCGCAGGTTTCCCGCAGGTTTCCCGCATAGCAGCCGCAGGATGACCGCAGCGTGGCCAGGGGTTAGTAAGGGGCAGGACACGGTTTGGTGGGTTTGGCTTGATTGAGCATGGCTTGAATCAGCGACGGACACAGGGGAGGTGGGATGTACCTTGATCAAGAGAGGACCGAAAGCATCGTTTTGGGCGGGGGGTGTTTCTGGTGCACCGAGGCTGTCTTTCTAGGGGTTCTCGGTGTCGTGTCGGTGGAGTCTGGCTACACCGGAGGCACCACGGTCAACCCCGACTATGCGTCGATCTGCACGGGGCAGACGGGTCACGCCGAAGTCGTGCGTTTGAAGTACGACACCCGAAGCCTGAAACTCGAAACGATCCTGAAAATCTTCTTTGCCACCCACGATCCCACCACGCTGAACCGTCAGGGTCATGACGTTGG
>VGHO01000161.1 GCA_016868175.1 Betaproteobacteria bacterium | reverse complement strand
CATTGGCTACCGCCTGGATCATCTTCGAGCCGTGCTTGATCATGCCTGCCTGCTCGCTGGCTTTGCCCACGATGTAGCCGGTTGTGTTTTGCAGGTACACGAGCGGAATGTCGGCCTGGCAGCAGGCCTGGATGAAGTGCGTGACCTTGTGGCTTCCCGCAGGATCGATGGGCCCGTTGTTGCTGATGAAGCCCGCCGCATAGCCCTCGATCGCCGCGTGCGCACACACCGTCTGGGGCCCGTAGTCAGGCTGGAACTCGAGAAAGTCGGAGCTGTCTGCGATCCGCGCGAGTACTTCACGCATATCGACAGGTTCGCGGAAGTCTGCAGGCATCACGCCGAGCAACTCCTCAGGGCTATGACGCGGCGCACTCCACCCCGCACGTTGATCGGTCCTTGCGATGCCGTCGCTTCGGCCCTGCCATCCAAGATGTCGCAACAGGTTGCGTGCCAGCAGGATTGCTTCAGCGTCGTCCTCGGCGAGGTATTCGCCCAGACCGCTGACCTGGGTATGCATCTGTGCGCCGCCCAGTTCCTCGTCGTTGGCGATTTCTCCTGTGGCGGCTCTCAGGAGCGGCGGGCCGGCAAGAAAGGCTTTGGCCCTGCCGCGAACCATGATCACATAGTCTGAAAGCCCCGGCATGTAGGCCCCGCCAGCGGTGGAGGCTCCGTGGACCACCGCAATCACCGGGATGCCCGCGGCCGACAACCGGGCGAGGTTGGCGAAGATCCGCCCGCCTTCGACGAACCCCTCCACCTCGTAGCGAAGAAGATTCGCGCCGGCGGACTCGATCAGCTGCACATAAGGGAGCGCATTTTCCGCGGCAATCCGCTGGCCGCGCAGAATCTTCTCGCGACCCATGTGCTGGATTGCGCCTGCATCGATGCCTGCATCGTTGAGCTGTACCAGGCAACGGACACCGCTCACGAAACCGATGCCTGTGATCACGCCGCTTCCCGGCACCGATCGTGCAGGATCATCAGTGTCGAGTCCGTAGCCCGCAAGGGTTGAAAGCTCCAGCCAGGGCGCTCCCGGGTCGAGGAGGCGCGCGAGCCTTTCGCGTGGGAGCAACTGGCCCCTGCGATCAAAGAGCGGTTTCGCAGCGGCCGACCGCTCGCGGCTGCGGGCTTCCAGGGCCCTTAGCTCGCGCAAGAGACCGAGCATGGCAGTGCTGCGCGAGACGAACACCGGGCTTCCCGGTTGTATGCTTGACTCGAAGCGTTTCATGATGGGGCGGGCAACGATGGTCGATAGTATTCGAATAGGAGGCGCATCGGGCTTCTGGGGCGACACTGCAAGCGCGGTTCCCCAGCTTCTCAAGGTTCCGGATCTCGATTTCCTGGTCTTCGACTACCTTGCCGAACTCACACTAGCGATCATGGCCGGCCAGCGGGCAAGGTCGCCCCAGGCAGGCTATGCCACCGACTTTGTGCAGGTCACCCTGCGCGAGCACCTGCCTGAGTTGCTCGGCCGGGGTATCCGGGTCGTATCCAACGCCGGGGGAATCCACCCGCAGGCCTGCGCCAAGGCGCTCGCGGATCTTGCGAGGGACCTTGGGCTGAGGATCCGCATCGGTCTGGTGCTGGGCGACGATCTCCTGCACCGGGAGGAGGAGTTCCGCGCGAGCCAGCGTATCGACATGTCGAGCGGGGCTGCCTTTCCGGACAAGGTCCTCAGCATCAACGCCTATCTTGGAGCGCGTCCGATCGCGCAGGCGCTTGACGCGGGTGCGCAGGTCGTGATCACCGGGCGGTGTGTGGACTCGGCCGTGACCCTCGGTGCGATGATGCACGCGTTCGGCTGGCACAAGACGGTGGGCCGGGAGCCTTCGCAGAAACTGCTTGACCGCCTCGCGCAGGGTACGCTTGCAGGGCACCTGATCGAATGCGGTGCGCAATGCACGGGTGGGCTCTTCACCGACTGGCAGCAGGTGACCGATTGGGAAAATATCGGCTTTCCGGTCGTGGAGGCCTGGGCCGACGGACGCTTCGAGATCTTCAAGCCGGAGGGTACCGGCGGGATGATTACCCCGGCCACCGTGGCCGAGCAACTGCTCTACGAGATCGCTGATCCGGCGGCCTATGTGGTCCCGGATGTCGTCTGTGACTGGACCGGCGTGGTGATCCGTCCTTCCGGACTCGATCGCGTGAGTGTGGAAGGCGCTCGCGGCTTGCCACCGCCGCGCGACCTCAAACTCAGCCTCACCTGGCAAGACGGCTGGAAGAATCAGGTGCTGCTCGTGATCGGCGGCGAACACGCCGCTGCCAAGGCGCGGCGCACCGCCGATGCCCTGCTCGCGCGCCTTGCGCGCATGCTGCAGGGGAGGGGGCTTGCACCCTTGGCCGAAACGCATGTGGAGGTGCTCGGCAGCGAGGCGATGTACGGGCCATCTGCACGCGCAGGGCAGGCGCGCGAAGTGGTGCTCAGGATCGCTGCGAGGTGCTCCGAAAAGGCAAGTCTCGAGTTGTTTGGCCGGGAGTTTGCCGCCGCCGCAACTTCGATGGCGCCTGGAACCAGCGGATTTGGCAAGGGGCGGGCGGCTCCCAGTGCGCTCATCCGGCTGTTTTCCCTGCTGGAACCGCGTCAGGCTGTGTCGGTGCGGGTGCTGCTCGATGAGGAGGAGCTCGTTCCGGAGCACGCTGATGCGCCCGATGCCTCCGACTTGCGCATGTCTTCCACGGCCATGTTGACCGGCAATCACGACGGCAGAGTTGTTGCAGGACTCGACGCGCGCACGCTCACCAAGGCGGCCCGTGCCTGGTCCGATCCAAGGTGGGCGCGGGTTCGTCTGATCGAACTTGCGCACGGCCGCTCCGGCGACAAGGGCAACACCGCCAACATCGGTCTGATCGCCCGACATCCCGCCAACTGGCCCTGGCTCCTCGCAGTGGTGGACGAGGCTCTGCTGCGTCGGGTCTTTGCACACCGCCAGATCCTGCGCCTGCGCCGCTATGCACTACCCGGCATCCACGGGCTCAACCTCGTGCTCGAAGGCGTGCTCGGCGGAGGCGGCATGGCATCGCTGCACACCGACAATCTCGCCAAGGCCTATGCGCAGATTCTCCTCGGAGCCGAAGTGCCCAGACCGCCGCCGAGGACGTTGGGGGTGGGTCACTCAGATGGCGCCGTCATCGAAATGTAAAAAAGTCGCTGATTCGCCCCCTTGCGGGGCAAAATTTCGTTAATCTCCAACAGGGATCGATCGCTGCGTCTTGATGATTGACTTCGGGATCAGGTGTTCGAGAGCACAACCAACTATACGGATGGAGACTTTCAATGTTCAGAATAGACGCCGGTTACCGGACCGGTCGGGTACTGTCAGGTATTCTCCTTGCCGCCGCGTTGACCGCTGGGCTCTGGGGGTGCGCAAACGACGATCCGGCGCCAACGGTTACTGTGATGGGCGATAGCCTGAGCGACGTCGGCACCTTTGGTCTGAAGTTCACGGTGCAGGACGCCTCAAACCCCAAAGGCTTTCCGCTCTGGACCCAGATCATTGCCACATCGTACGGGGCAGACGGTACATCGCAATGCCCCTACTATCTGGCGAATCAGGCTGGGACCTCCTTTACGGCAAACACTGCACAGCAATGCACGAACTTTGCGATAGGGGGAGGACGAATTGTGGCCGGTGCAAGTCGCGGCGGCTCCCAGAGCCCCCTCAACATCGGCACGCAGATGGCGACCCGGGCCAGCCTTGGCGCTTTTTCCTTCTCCGAGCTTGTTCTTGTTGACGGTGGCGGCAACGACGCGGCTGACCTGGTTGGCGCGTATCTCGGTGCAGGCAGTGGTCCAGCGGGACTGGCGGCCTATCAGCAGTTTCTGGCGCAACAACTCGATAACGCCACCATCACGAGCTTGCTTGGGCAGCCGAACGGTCCAGCGCAAGCGGCCGGTGCGTACATGCAGAAGCTCGCCGATACCTTTTTTGACCAGATCAGTGCCCAGTTGCTCGACAAGGGGGCGCAGAGGGTGGTGGTGTTGAATGTCCCCGACATCACGTTGACCCCTCGATTCAAGGCAGTGCTGGCAGGCGTAACTCAACAGGCAGGTGCCGGTGCCGCCCAGCAACTCGAGGGCGCGATAAGGCAGTGGGTGTCGGGCTTCAACACGCGGATTGCGAGCAAGGCCGCGTCAGATGCACGGCTCCTGATTTCGGATTTTAACGGCACGTTCACAGACATTGTTCAGAATAGAGCAAAGTATGCGTTGACAGACACCTCCAATACCGCCTGCCCTGTTGTCGGGCAGGGTAGCGACGGACTCCCGAGCTATGACTTTCCCAAGTGCACGTCTCAGGCGCTTGACGCCTTGGCAGGAAAAGCGGCTGGTTGGTGGAAGCCCTACCTGTTCTCCGACGGATTTCATCCGACCCCTCGCGGGCACGAATTGATGGCTCAGGCGGTGCGTTCCCAAATGGATGCGAAGGGTTGGAAGTAGGCCACACTCCCTGCATCGAGACGCGTCGACCGGGAACTCTCTGCGAGGGTATGCTCGGTCGGGGTTCGCTACCCCTTCCATGAGGAGTGGATTGACTCGGAGCACGGTAAAAGTGGCGCCGTTTGGGTTGTGGGCCTCTTTTTGACAGTTCAAGTTTCACGTGCAGGGCGGGAGTGGTTCCATGGTGCACCCATGCATTCAGACGATTCATCAGGAGCATGCAAGCATCTCCTCGATCCTGAGTTCGATCATCGCAATGCTCCAACGAGGTCCACGCGGCGACGAGGAGAACTTCTTCGAAACGCTGAGAGCAATGCTGTTTTACCTCGATGAGTTTCCGGCCAGGCAGCACCATCCCAAGGAAACGGAGTTCCTGTTTCGTCCGCTCAGGGGGAAGTCTGAGGCCTTGGCCGAGGTTATCGATGATCTGGAACTGCAGCATGTCCGTGAGGAGAACGCCATTCGAGATCTGCAGCAACGCTTGCTTGCCTGGGAGTACTTCGGCGAAGCAAGGCGCCATGACTTCGAGGACGAGGCCCGCAAGTACATCCATTTCTACCATGAGCATATGAGGTTGGAGGAGACAGTAGTGATTCCGGAAGCCAGAAAACTGCTCTCGGACGCTGAGTGGAAAGTGCTTGACGATGCGTTTGCCTCAAACTCCCACCCCTTGGCACCGACCGTTCAGGATGAGCCTGCCTTCAGGAAACTCTTCACCCGGATCGTCATGACCGCCCCAGACCCGATCGGGCTTGGGCATGGTCGCGGTGCAGGTCACGGTCAATGACCCGGGTGGCTGGTGCCAGACTTGCTTCAGCATCCGTAACCAATGGCTTGACCCTTGCTCTCGCGATCGCGGAGCGGGATTGCATCGCACTACTCGCTCCTCGAGAGGGCGATGAGCAAGTTGCCAGTTGATAGCCTTCTTGGCTCCAAGGAACATGGAGCCTGATGAGCAGGAAAAGGCGCCCGCATCACGATTCGGCCGAGGCAGGTCGATTTTCCGTTGCCGGTGCTTGACGTGGCACGTACCGCCATGCGGATCAACCTCGTGAGGCAGCAACCACTCGTGGATCAACAACTGGCAGCAAGGCTGAGCGCTCGCCTGTCGGCCAGAGCGTGAAAGCTCAACAGTTCATCGGCGTCTGGCAATCCCACGGGCCGTGGCACGAAGCTGGCGGATTGAATCGGCGTTTGGCAGGCGCGGCTTCACAACAACCCAACATCGCGCAGGTCCGCATGAATGCTGGGTTCCTGGCCAAGGACGACCAACGCATTCACAGAGAGCAGCGAGCGTTTTTGGGATGGAAATCGGCTTCAGGCGCGCAAAACGGTAGGCTCGGCACACGCACTGTGGCGCATGCCCTTATGTCTCTTGGGGAAACGGAGGGCAGAAAATGGCCCGAGACGTTTGGGCCGTTGACCGTGGCGCCCCCGGCAGGAATCGAACCTGCGACCTTCCCCTTAGGGATTCGATTTTTCCCAATAGAGTGTGACCAAATTGTGCCCGGGCCTTGTTACTTGATCTGCCGCAGAGCGCAAATGTGACGGGGACAGATGCGCATACCTTTGTACCATCTCAAGCGAGGCCCAGCCGCCCAACTGCTGCAGCTCAAGCAAAGAAACGCCCGCGGCAGCGGCCCAACTCGCCCAGGTGTGACGAAGATCGTGCCAGCGGAAACCCTCAATCCCTGCTGACCCAAGCGCCGTCGTCCACGCGCGCTTGTGCTCGATGATCGCCTGTCCGTGCGCGCCAGGAAAGCAAAGGGTGTCGTGCAGGCCGCGTTGCGCGTTTAAGACCTCCAGCGCCCACGCCGAAAGCGGCAGCACCAAGCGCTTGCCGGCCTTAGCTTGGTCGCCGTAGATCAAAACAGTGGCCGCCTGAAGGTTGACCTGCGACCAGGTTAGCCCCAACACGTTGCTCTTGCGCAGGCCCGTCGCGAGGCTAAAGGCGACGGGTGGGCGCAAGTAGCTGGGGAGCGCGGCGTCAAGCCGCAGGTACTCCGCATGCGTCAGAGCCCGCAGACGGGTCTCGCGCACGGGGCGCTTTCTGAGCAGCGGGATTGCGC
>VGHO01000160.1 GCA_016868175.1 Betaproteobacteria bacterium | reverse complement strand
GTGGGTGCCCACTTCCTCGAACCACTGCGCGAGGACGCAGCTTGCAGTGTGGCGCAGCCCGAGCGCCTCGAGCGATGGAAGTTGTTCGGAGGCCCGAGCACCCGGCGGCGTTTCGATCGCTTGCATCAACTCGCCAAGGCACGCGAGCCGTGCAGCGTCTTCAATGCCGGGTTCGTCGGCAAGATCGTCGGCGAGCCGCGCAAGGCGGTAGATGGCGAGCACTTTCGAACGGACCGGTCGCTGGAGAAGGAGCGAAGCCACCGGAAAGTTCTCGGTCCCGCGCCTGGCGTCGATCCGCAGGACCAGGTTGCGGGATGCGTCCGACGCCGCCCGCGCACCCGGCGCATCTGGCGCCGCCGGCGCACCCGGAACCTGCGGGACGGTCAATGCGCCTTCGGGTGTCATCAGGGTGGCGATCGAAGACAGTTACACTACAACGAGGCAGGCGGCCGTGGCGGAATAGGTAGACGCACCAGGTTTAGGTCCTGGCGCTGCAAGGCGTGAAGGTTCGAGTCCTTTCGGCCGCACCAGCCGCCGAGGCTCGGGATCGAGGTCGTGGCCGGCGGGAATCGATCCGGTTTTCAGGCCCTCGGTTGCTCGAGAGGCGCCGGAGGCGGGCGCCGCAGCGGTTGTTGCTGTGGCAAATGCGGCCGCCAGGGCCGAACCGGCTGCTGGAGCGGCACCGGTTGATCGGGCTGCAGAGTTTGATGGGGCAGCAGAGTCGGATACGGCAGCTTTCATCGTTGCCATGGTAATGCGGCCGGAGTGTTTCGGAATCATGAGGCCACTGGATGGAACAGGGAGTTATGGAAACGGTAGAGGTACTCGAAGGGCTCGAGCGCCAGGTTCACTTTGCAGTGTCAAGCGCGGAAGTCAGCAAACAAGTGGCGGCCCGGCTTGCCAGGCTTGGACGCACCACGGCTGTACCCGGGTTCCGTCCGGGCAAGGTGCCGATGAAGATCATCGCGGCAACGCACGGTCGCTCCACCCGCCTTGATGTGCTCTCGGAGCTTGTCAGCGACACCTTCAACCGCATCCTGAACGACCAGCAACTGCGCATGGCCGGTGAGCCCACGATCGAACCCGAGAAGGAGTTGGCGCCAGACCAGACCGAATTGCGGTTCAGGGCCAGGTTCGAGGTCTTCCCCGAGGTGGAAGTGGAGGGCATTGAACAGATCGAAATCGAGCAGCTGGACGTTCCGCTGGGCGATGCCGATGTCGACCAGACCATCGACGTCATGCGCAGGAAGTACGCCACCTGGATTCCGACTGACGCGCCGGCGGCCAGGGGGGATCGCCTCGTCATCGACTTGGAAGATCTGCAGGACGACGGTTCGCTCCCGGGAAGCAGCACCCCCAGGCGCCACATGATCGAACTCGGCCGAAGCGTGCTGGAGAAGGGATTTGAGGAGGGGCTGCTGGGGCGCAGCAAAGGCGAGTGCGTGGATCTCGCGTTACGGCTTTCCGACGACGATCCCGCGCAAGGGGTCGTCGGCAGGATCCTGAAGTTTCGCGCCACGATTCACGAGGTGTCGGTCCCTGAGCTTCCACCGCTTGACACAGACTTTGCGCTGGCCCTCGGGATCGCCGATGGTGATCTCGCCGTATTGCGTAGCGAGGTCCGCCGCAACCTGGATCGCGAGGTGAAGCAACGTATGGGCGACCGTATCAAGGCGCAGGTGATGGCAGGTCTGGCCAAGCTCGCGCACTTTGAAGTTCCGCGCGCATTCGTGGAGGCGGAGACAAACGACCTCATGGAGAAGGCCCGCAAGCAGGCTGCGGAGTTCGGCGGTGGAAACAATGAATTGAAGTTCGAGGCGGAGCAGTTTGCGCAGCTTGCCCGGGAGCGGGTTGAGATCAGCCTGATCATCAGGAAGCTGGTGAGCCAGCACAATCTCGAGGCGAGACCGCAGCAGGTCCGGCAGATCGTTGAGAGGATCTCCACCGCCTACGAGAAGCCGGCCGAGTTGATCCGCCACTACATGTCCGACCGCGAGCGGATGGCCCATGTTGAAAGGATTGCGATCGAGGACAATGTGGTTGACTTTGTGCTCGCGCGTGCAAAGGTGGTCCCCCGGACGATCCCCCTGAAGGACTTGCTGCCGGAGGCGCAATTGTCATGACACGAAACAGTCTCATCGAGGACCTGGTCAACGCCCATCTGGGCGGGGGCCACAGACATGGCGCCGGTGCCCTGGAGGCCACCGGTCTCGGCATGGTGCCGATCGTGATCGAGCAAAGCGGTCGCGGTGAGCGCGCCTACGACATCTATTCGCGGCTCCTGCGTGAGCGCGTGATCTTCCTTGTGGGGCCGGTGATCGACGTGAGCGCCAACCTCGTCGTGGCACAAATGCTCTTTCTTGAATCGGAGAATCCCGACAAGGACATTTCCTTCTACATCAACTCGCCCGGAGGCTCGGTGTCGGCGGGCATGGCGATGTACGACACCATGCAGTTTGTGAAGCCGGACGTGTCAACGCTGTGCATGGGGGTGGCCGCGAGCATGGGCGCCTTCTTGCTCGCCTCCGGAGCCAAGGGGAAGCGCTTTGCGCTGCCCAATGCGCGGATCATGATCCATCAACCGTCCGGAGGCGCCCAAGGGCAGGCGTCGGACATCGAGATCCAGGCGCGCGAGATCCTCTACTTGCGCGAAAGGCTAAACCGGATCCTTGCCGAGCGCACCGGCCAGCCTGTGGAGCGCATCGAGCGTGACACCGATCGCGACAACTTCATGTCGGCTGACGATGCGCTAAGCTACGGCATCATCGATCGGGTCATGAGCCAGCGAAGCGAAGGCGCCCCTGCGACATGAGCGAAAAAAAGGGTTCGAGCGAGAAGCTGCTCTACTGCTCCTTCTGCGGAAAGAGCCAGAATGAAGTTCGCAAGCTGATCGCCGGGCCCTCGGTTTTCATCTGCGATGAGTGCATCGACCTTTGCAACGACATCATCCGCGACGAGTCGCATGCCGACGCCCACGGGTCGCACGGCAACGGGCTCCCGACGCCAGCGGAGATCTGTCGCATCCTCGGTCAGTATGTGATCGGGCAGGAACACGCCAAGAAGGTTCTCGCGGTTGCGGTCTACAACCACTACAAGCGACTGCGCCACCAGAGCAGCAAGGACGAAGTTGAACTTGCAAAGAGCAACATCCTGCTCATCGGGCCCACTGGTTCGGGCAAGACTCTGCTCGCACAAACGCTCGCGCGCCTGCTCAATGTGCCCTTCGTGATCGCCGACGCCACCACGCTCACCGAAGCGGGCTACGTGGGCGAGGATGTGGAAAACATCATCCAGAAACTGCTCCAGAACTGTGCCTACGATGTGGAGAAGGCGCAGCACGGCATCGTTTACATCGACGAGATCGACAAGATTTCGCGCAAGTCCGACAATCCCTCGATCACGCGGGATGTGTCGGGCGAAGGCGTGCAGCAGGCCTTGCTCAAGCTGATCGAGGGCACTGTGGCTGCGGTGCCGCCGCAGGGGGGGCGCAAGCATCCCAACCAGGACTTCGTGCAGATCGACACCACGCACATCCTCTTCATCTGCGGGGGAGCTTTCGACGGTCTCGAGAAAGTAATCCGGGATCGCTCGGAGCGATCCGGCATTGGCTTCTCGGCCTCGGTGCGTAGCGCCTCGGAGCGCAAGATTGGCGAGTTGCTGCAAGGCATCGAGCCCGAGGACCTCATCAAGTTTGGCCTCATTCCGGAACTCGTGGGGCGGCTGCCGGTGATTGCCACGCTGGAGGAACTCACCGAGGAGGCCCTCGTCGACATTCTCGTTGCGCCGCGCAATGCGCTCGTCAAGCAGTACGCGCGCCTCTTCGCGATGGAAAGCGTTGATCTCGAGATTCGCCCAGACGCCCTCAAGGCCATCGCACGCAAGGCGCTCAAGCGCAAGACCGGGGCGCGGGGCCTTCGCTCGATCGTGGAGGCTGCGCTGCTCGACGTGATGTTCGATCTTCCCGGGCAAAAACACGTGGCCAAGGTGGTGGTAGACGAGCATGCGATCGAGTCGGGATCAAAGCCCCTCATGATCTATGCCGAAACCCCCAAAGTGGCTGGATCGAATTAAGGTTGAAAACACTCGAAACCGTCACCATCTCCACGATCCGGGGCTTGCTGCTTCCCCGGCCGGGGGTCCCGGTGGAACACACGGCAGGGAGCTTCGGCGGAGTTCTACAACATGAGTCCTACAGTCATCCAGGGTTTGCCCCTGTTGCCGTTGCGCGACGTGGTGGTGTTCCCGCACATGGTCATCCCCCTTTTCGTCGGACGGCCGAAGTCGATCAAGGCGCTCGAGAGCGCCATGGAGCAGGGGCGCTCGATCATGCTCGTGGCGCAGCGCAACGCCACCAAGGACGATCCCGGGATCGACGACATCCACACGCTCGGGTGTGTGTCGAGCATCCTGCAGATGCTCAAGCTTCCCGACGGCACCGTGAAGGTGCTGGTGGAGGGCGCGCAGCGCGCAACCATCCTCGAGGCGTATGCCGGTGAACATCACTTCAGTTGCAACTGCCGGCCAGTGGAGTTGGAAAACGAGCGCACACCCGAGATCGAGGCACTGCGCCGGGCAATCCTGGCGCAGTTCGACCAGTATGTGAAGCTCAACAAGAAGATCCCGCCCGAGATTCTGGCTTCGCTCGCGGGGATCGACGAGCCGGGCCGCATGGCCGACACGGTTGCGGTGCATTTGCCGGTAAAGCTCGAGCAGAAGCAGGAGGTCCTGGAAACCTTTCCGGTGCACGAGCGGCTCGAAAAACTTCTGGCGCTGATCGAGTCCGAACTCGACATCATGCAGGTTGAAAAGCGGATCCGCGGTCGCGTGAAGCGGCAGATGGAAAAGAGCCAGCGCGAGTACTACCTCAACGAGCAGGTGAAGGCGATCCAGAAGGAACTTGGCGAAGGCGAAGACGGCGCCGACATGGAGGAGATCGACAAGAAGATCAAGGCGGCCAGGATGCCCAAGGAGGCACTGAAGAAGGCCGAAGCTGAATTCAAGAAACTCAGGCTTATGGCACCGATGTCGGCCGAAGCCACGGTGGTGCGCAACTACATCGACACGCTTGCCGCGCTTCCCTGGAAAAAGAAGAGCAAGGTGAGCACCGACCTCGTGCGCGCCGAGAAGGTGCTCGACCAGGACCACTATGGACTCGAGAAGGTGAAGGAGCGGATCCTCGAGTACCTCGCGGTGCAGCAGCGGGTTGAGAAGGTGAAGGCGCCGATCCTGTGTCTGGTCGGGCCTCCCGGTGTGGGCAAGACCTCGCTCGGTCAATCCATCGCCCGCGCAACCAATCGCAAGTTTGTGCGCATGGCGCTCGGTGGAGTGCGCGATGAGGCCGAGATTCGCGGCCATCGGCGCACCTACATCGGATCGATGCCCGGCAAGATCCTTCAGAATCTCACCAAGGTCGGCGTCCGGAATCCCCTTTTCCTTCTCGACGAGGTGGACAAGCTGGGGATGGATTTTCGCGGCGATCCCGCGAGCGCACTGCTCGAGGTACTCGATCCCGAACAGAACAGCACCTTCGTGGATCACTACGTGGAGGTGGAGTACGACCTCTCGGACGTGATGTTCGTGGCCACGGCCAACACGCTCAACATCCCGCCGGCGCTGCTCGACCGTATGGAAGTGATCCGACTGCCGGGCTACACCGAGGACGAGAAACTCAACATCGCGCAGCGCTATCTTTTGCCCAAGCAGGTCACCAACAACGGACTCAAGCCTCAGGAACTCGCGGTGGCCGAGTCAGCGGTGCGCGACATCGTGCGCTACTACACTCGCGAGGCAGGCGTTCGCTCGCTCGAGCGGGAAATCTCGAAGATCTGCCGCAAGGTTGTGAAGGCCTTGCTGCTGGCCAAGAAGTCCACGAAGGTTGCTGTGGCAAGCAAGAACCTGGAGAAGTATCTCGGGGTGCGACGCTTCAACTTCGGTATTGCTGAGAAAAAGAACCAGGTGGGACAAGTAACCGGCCTCGCCTGGACGGAGGTTGGCGGCGAGTTGCTCACGGTGGAGGCTGCCGCGGTTCCTGGCAAGGGGCAGGCGCTTTCCACCGGCAAACTGGGTGACGTGATGCAGGAGTCGGTGAAGGCTGCGATGACGGTAGTGCGGCGCCGCGCTGCTAGGCTGGGGATCGCCAAGGATTTCTACGAGAAGTTTGACCTGCATGTGCATGTGCCTGAGGGCGCCACCCCGAAGGACGGCCCGAGTGCGGGGATCGCAATGGCCACTGCACTGGTGTCGATCTTCACGGGTATCCCGGTGCGCGCGGATGTGGCAATGACCGGGGAGATCACGCTCCGGGGCGAGGTGCTTGCCATCGGCGGACTCAAGGAGAAGCTGCTCGCGGCGCATCGCGGCAGCATCGGCACCGTGTTGATCCCCGAGGAAAATGTGAAGGATCTGCAGGAGATCCCGGATAATGTGAAGAACCGCCTCGAGATCATTCCAGTGAAGTGGATCGATCAGGTTCTCGATGTGGCGCTCGAGTCCAAACCTGTGCCGCTTCCCGAAGA
>VGHO01000159.1 GCA_016868175.1 Betaproteobacteria bacterium | reverse complement strand
AGATTGCATGGCATCCGTCACCATCCGTCAGGCGCAGAAGTACTTCGGCCAGACCCACATCATCAAGGGCGTATCGGTCGAGATCAGCGACGGCGAGTTCTGCGTGCTCGTCGGTCCGTCCGGCTGCGGCAAGTCCACGCTGCTGCGCATGATCGCCGGCCTGGAGGAAATCTCCGGCGGCGAGATCAGGATCGGCGCAAAGGTGGTCAACAACATGCCGCCCAAAGAACGCGATATCGCCATGGTGTTCCAGAACTACGCCCTGTATCCGCACATGACCGTACGCGACAACATGGCGTTCTCGCTCATGCTGGCGAAGAAGGACAGGGCGACCATCGAGGATCGGGTCGGCAGGGCGGCCGAAATCCTTGGTCTGAAAAGCCTGCTCGACCGCTATCCGCGCCAGCTTTCAGGTGGCCAGCGCCAGCGTGTGGCCATGGGCCGCGCCATCGTGCGCGATCCGCAGGTGTTCCTGTTCGACGAGCCGCTTTCCAACCTCGACGCCAAGCTGCGCGTGGCGATGCGCACCGAGATCAAGGAGTTGCATCAGCGTCTGAAGACCACTTCGATCTACGTCACGCACGACCAGATCGAAGCGATGACCATGGCCGACAAGATCGTTGTGATGCGAGATGGCATCGTCGAGCAGTCCGGCTCGCCGCTCGAACTCTATGACTGTCCGGTAAACCAGTTTGTTGCAGGGTTCATCGGCTCACCGGCGATGAACTTCCTGCCAGGCATCGTGAATGGCGGAAGGGTCGAACTCGAAGGCGGCGCCATGCTGCCCATGCCAACGAATGCCAGCGCCAGTAACGGGCAGAAGGTGGTCTACGGTACGCGCCCGGAACACATCGAACTCGCTTCCGGGAACGAGGGCGTTGCCACTGAAGTGGTGGTGGTTGAGCCAACGGGAGCCGATACCCTTGTGTTCACCAAGTTTGCCAGCATGGAAATGACCAGCGTGTTCCGCGAACGGCATGACTTCAAGCCGGGGGCATCCATCCGTCTGAAACCGGACTCCGCGCGTGCGCATCTGTTCGATGCGGCCACCAGTGCCCGTCTCGCGGCCTGAGCGGCGGCATGCCTACAACAGCGCACCCTGCACGCAACCAAGTATGATCCACCCGTTGATATTCAGTTCTCACCAACTTTCAAGAGGAGGCTCACCATGCTGCATTTCACCCGTCGCAAGTTCCTGCAAAGCTCTTCTGTGGCCGCCGGTGCTGCCACCGGTCCGATGATCTGGACCAGGTCCGCTCACGCGCAGTGGAGCAATGCCCCGGAAAAGGGCGCGCAGCTGCGCGTGCTGCGCTGGAAGCGTTTCGTCCAGGGAGACGAAGATGTCTACATGGCCAACGTGAGGAAATTCGAGGAGAAGACGGGCATCAAGGTGCGCGTCGATCACGAGGGCTGGGAGGATGTGCGTCCGAAAGCGGCGGTCGCTGCGAACGTTGGAAGCGGACCCGACATCATCCTGAGCACCAATGACGACGCCAACCTGTATCCGGAAAAACTGGTCGATTGCACCGATGTTGCAACTTACCTTGGCAAGAAGTACGGGGGTTGGTACCCGGTGTGCGAACAGTATCTGAGGCCTGACGGCAAGAAGTGGATTGGCGTCCCCTTCGGTGCGGCAGGCAACGCGCTGGTCTATCGGGACAGTCAGGTCAAGGCCGCCGGCTTTTCCAGCTTTCCGAAAGACAACGATGGCTTCCTGCAGTTGATGAAGGCGCTGAAGGACAAGGGCACGCCGGGCGGTTTTGCGCTCGGGAATGCCACGGGTGACGGCAATTCCTGGACCCACTGGGTCGTATGGTCGCATGGCGGCGCCATGATCGATACCAACAACAAAGTCATCATCAACAGCCCGGAAACGATCAGGGCCCTCGAATATGCCAAGGAGCTCTACGCCACTTTTGTGCCCGGGACGCTCTCGTGGCTCGACCCGAACAACAACAAGGCCTTCCTCGACGGGCAGATCAGTCTCACCGCCAATGGCATTTCGGTGTACTACGCGGCCAAGAATTCGCAGGACCCCAAGGTGAAGGAACTGGTAAGCGACATCCAGCATGCCAACATGCCGATCGGCCCGGCCGGCGTGCCGACGGAGTTCAACCTGTTCTTCAACCAGATGATCTTCAAGTACTCCAAGTATCCGAAGGCAGCGAAAGAATTCATCCGCTTCATGATGGAGGAGGAGCAATACAACCCCTGGATGAACGCGTCGATCGGCTACGTCTGCCACCCGCTCAAGGCCTACGAGAAGCATCCGATCTGGACTGTCGATCCGAAGCACACTCCGTACAGGAATGCGATGGCGGTGATGCGTCCGGCTGGCTTTCCGGGTAGGCTCGGTTATTCCTCCGCCAGCACCTTGGCCGATTTCATCATGGTCAACATGGTGGCCGAAGCGGCCTCAGGCCAGCGTACGCCGCAGGAGGCTGCTGCACGCGCGCAGCAGCGCGCCGAGCGTTACTACAAGGTCTGACCCGGCCTTTTGCGGTTGTCGATTCTTCCTGCCTCAGCGGTGGTTGTGCCGCTTGCGGCAGGCAGCGACGTTTCGGGTCATCCTTCGGGAGCTGCTTTGTCCACAGCAACAGGCCTTTCCCTCATCGGGCGCATCAACAACAGCGCCAACGCACTGGGCTTCCTGTTCATGCTGCCGGCAGCCGCGATCCTGCTGGTGTTTCTGACCTATCCGCTCGGGCTCGGCATGTGGCTGGGCCTCACCGATACCAAGATCGGCCGCCCCGGCGAGTTTGTTGGTCTGGAAAACTACAGGTCGCTGTTCGGCGACAGCGTGTTCTGGCTCTCGGTGTTCAACACCATGCTGTATACCGGCGTGGCCAGCGTCGTCAAGTTCGGTCTTGGCCTTTGGCTGGCGCTGCTCCTCAATCAGAACATCCGCTTCAAGTCCCTCATGCGGGCGATCCTGCTGTTGCCGTGGATCGTTCCGACCACACTGTCCGCGATCGCGTTCTGGTGGATTTACGACAGCCAGTTTTCAATCATCTCGTGGGCGCTGGTCAAGCTGGGCCTGATCAACGAGTACATCAATTTCCTCGGGGATAGCTGGAATGCGCGCTGGTCTGTGATCGCGGCAAACATCTGGCGCGGCATTCCCTTCGTCGCGATCTCGCTGCTCGCCGGGCTGCAAACCATTTCGCCTTCACTGTATGAAGCGGCCACGATCGATGGTGCGTCGCGGTGGCAGTTGTTCCGCCACGTCACCTATCCGCTGCTCACGCCGATCATCGCCATCGTGATGACCTTTTCGGTGCTTTTCACGTTCACGGATTTCCAACTGATCTACGTCATCACGCGCGGTGGGCCGGTGAACGCCACGCACCTGATGGCAACGCTGTCGTTCCAGCGCGCCATTCCCGGCGGCCAACTCGCGGAAGGGGCCGCGATTGCGATGGCGATGGTGCCCTTCCTGCTTGCTGCCATTCTGATCAGCTTTTTTGGCCTGCAGCGCCGCAAGTGGCAGCAGGGAGTGAAGGATTAACCCATGACCGCGCAAGATCCGCACAACCCGGCGCAGCCAGGCGCAGCCGCCCATTCCGAGGGCGGCATGGACTACCTGGTAACCCGCCAGCGCAGGCTGGTGACCGTGTATCTGCCTCTGGCCGTGTTCACCTTCGTGCTGCTGTTTCCGTTCTACTGGATGACGATCACCACCTTCAAGGGCAAGGAAGACCTGTACGACTACGAACGCAACAGTCCGTTCTGGGTTTCGAACCCAACGCTTGCAAACGTCAAGAAGCTGCTGTTCGACACCGCTTATCCGGAATGGCTGTGGAACACCATGCTGGTGGCGGTGTCGGCCACCTTCATTTCGCTGTTTGCAAGTGTGTTCGCAGCCTATGCGATCGAACGCCTGCGTTTCAAGGGCAGCAGGTGGGTGGGACTGTGCATCTACTTTGCCTATCTGGTGCCGCCCTCGATCCTGTTTATCCCGCTGGCCACCATGGTGTTCAAGCTGCAATTGTTCGATACACGCCTGGCACTGATCCTCACGTATCCAACCTTCCTGATTCCGTTCTGCACCTGGCTCATGATGGGCTACTTCCGCTCGATTCCCTACGAACTCGAGGAATGTGCGCTGATCGACGGTGCCACGCGGCTCGAAATCCTCTGGAAGATCGTTCTGCCGCTGTCCGTGCCGGGACTGATCTCGGCGGGCATTTTTGCGTTCACCCTGTCGTGGAACGAATTTATCTATGCGCTCACCTTCGTCTCCTCGTCCGAGGTCAAGACCGTTCCCGTGGGCGTGATCACCGAACTCGTCGAGGGAGACGTGTACCACTGGGGATCCCTGATGGCGGGAGCCCTGTTTGGCTCGATCCCAGTGGCGATCTTGTACTCGTTCTTCGTTGAATACTACGTCTCCGGCATGACGGGCGCAGTGAAGGAATAGCGCAAGCCGGCGGCGTCGATCGGCCACATCATTCATCCGCTCAAAGCCTGCAACGACAACAAGTTCCGGAACGACGCTCCGAAATGCGCCCCGTACCAGGGTTTCCTGTTCCGTGCGGGTTATGCGAGCAAACAGCAGGTGAAAGTACATCCATGTGTTTTCAATGCCGCTCCACGGGTTAAGATGCAGGCGTACCTCCGGGCACTCATCGAGCGCGAAGTCATTGCCATCACCAGGCTCTTTTACCTCCGGGCACTCATCGAGCGCGAAGGCATGGCCATCACCAGGCTCTTCAAGCGCGGCAACTCCCAAGCCGTGTGCATCCCCGCCGAACTTGCCTTCAGCCGCTGGGACATCGATCCGGTCACGCGTTCGGTGATCGCATGACGCTTCTTCGCACGCCCGACGAACGGTTCCAGGGTCTGCCGGAATGGCCCTGGGCTCCGCGCTATCTCGACGATCTGCCGGGGTTCGAGGGCATTCGCGTCCACAGGGTTGATGAGCCCGGTCGCCTGGGCATGCCAACCGCCCTTCTGCTGCACGGCAACCCGACCTGGGGTTACCTCTATCGCAGGATGATCCCGGTGTTTCTGGAGGCCGGGCTGCGCGTCGTGGCCCCCGACCTGATCGGCTTTGGCCGATCCGACAAGCCCACCGACGCAGCGTTTCATCGCTTTGCCAAGCACCGGCAATTCCTGATCAGTCTCATCGAGCGCCTCGACCTGAGCAACGTGATGCTGGTTGTGCAGGACTGGGGTGGCATCCTGGGGCTCACGCTGCCCATCGCGATGCCCCAACGCTTCACACGCATCCTGGCGATGAACACGATGCTGCCCCTGGGCGAGGTATCCGAAGGGTTCCTGCAGTGGCGCAACTACTGCAACAGCACGCCAGATCTGGCCATCGGGCGACTGCTGGCGCGGGGCTGCCCGGAATTGACCGCGGCTGAACAGGCGGCGTATGACGCGCCCTTCCCCGATGCGCACCACAAGGCGGCCCTGGCCGCCTTCGCCAACATGGTGCCCGATTCGCCTGAGGCCGAAGGCGTCAGCATCGGTCGGCAAGCTGCAAGGTTCCTGAAGGAGGAGTGGTCGGGCCATAGCCTGCTGGCGATAGGCCAGCGCGACCCTGTGCTGGGCGAGCCGGTGATGCGGCTTCTGGCCGCGACTATCCGAGGCTGCCCCGAGCCCCTGCTGATACCGAAGGCCGGACACTTCGTTCAGGAGTGGGGTGAGCCCATTGCGCGCGAGGCACTCCGGCACTTTGGCTGGATCTGATCCTACCGCGGTCGCATCGTTGAGGTACCTGGCTATGCGGAGTGGTTGCGGGAGCAGGTTGTGCCAACCCTGAAGTGGCTGAACGGGGAATTGGCCGGTGGGCGCTTCATTGCGTGCTCGCAATAAACCATGGCCAATAGCGTGGCCCAGTGCGCTTTCGTGCTGGCCAAAGCGCTGGGTCTGCGTATCCCCTCCGGGCAGATGAACCTCGCGCGCCGGTTCAGCAGGGTCACCGACCGCCCTTCGGCCCGAGCCTGACAATCGAGGTCCGCGCATGAACACCATAAAGGTCTGCTGCGTCATCGGTGCGGGAGACGCCACCGGCGGCGCTATTGCCCGGCGCTTTGCACGCGAGGGCTACGAGATTTGCGTAGCCCGGCGCACCGAAGCGGCCTTGGTACCGCTCGTCGAATCCATCCAGGCCGCCGGCGGTCGCGCGCATGCCTTCGGACTCGACGCCCGACGCGAGGACGCTGTCATCACCTTCGTTGATCACGTGGAATCCACCATTGGCCCGATCGAGGTCATGGTGTTCAACGTGGGCGGCAACGTGCGGTTTCCGATCCTGGAGACCACCTCTCAAAAGTATTTCAAGGTTTGGGAGATGTGTGCCTTCGCGGGCTTCCTGGCCGGGCGCGAGGCCGCGCGCGTGATGCTAGCCCGCGGTCGCGGGAGCATCCTCTACACCGGCGCCACGGCGAGTGTGAGGGGCGCTGCGGGCTTTGCAGCCTTTGCCGGTGGCAAGGCCGCTTTGCGAGCACTCGCGCAGTCGATGGCGCGCGAACTCGGGCCCAAGGGCGTGCATGTGGCCCATGTCATCGTTGATGGAATGATCGACACCGCCTTCACCCGCGCGCA
>VGHO01000158.1 GCA_016868175.1 Betaproteobacteria bacterium | reverse complement strand
TGCCGCTCTATGCCTGTCCAAGCGGAAAACTCTTCCTCGCCCACATGCCCCGGCGCAGCCGTGAACGGATGCTGCGTATTGCGCCGATGCT
Source organism: Betaproteobacteria bacterium (assembly GCA_016868175.1). GTDB lineage: Bacteria > Pseudomonadota > Gammaproteobacteria > Burkholderiales > Burkholderiaceae_E > UBA3064. Next base: position 6,486 of record VGHO01000158.1, on the reverse strand, counting down.
CTCTCACACGCCGGGCACCCTGTGCGACCCCGCGCGCCTCGGCCCCGAACTCGAAAGGGTTCGCAAACAGGGCTATGCGCTCGACCAGGAGGAGTACATCGCCGGGATCATTGGTGTGTCGGTGCCGGTGCGCGACAGTGACGGCAAGGTTGTGGCTGCAGTGGCACTGCAGACATGCAACAGCAGGCTTCGAATCGACGAAGCGCTCACCTTTCTTCCGCAACTCAGGCAAGCTGCACAGCAACTGGCGCAAACTGTGGACTGGTGAGCGTACGCGGCCGAGGCATGCTGCCGAGGCATGCCGCCGAGGCACGCGGCTGAGCCTTCGTGGGTTCGCGCTCCCGGATGCGGGCTACCAGAGCCGCGCGACCAGAGCCTCGCCACCAGAGCCGCGCCACCAGAGCCGCGCCACCAGAGTTGCGCTACAGGAAACGGGCTTCACGACACTGGCCCTAAACTTCACGAGTCGAGCGGCTACCGCCGCGAGCATGGTGCAGCGTTCTTTGCGGGATCCCGGTTCTTGACAACGCAACTCTTGAGTGGCCTCAATCCGCAGCAGGCGGCTGCGGTAACGCTGGGGCCTGAGCACGCGCTCATCCTCGCCGGAGCGGGAAGTGGAAAGACGCGCGTACTCACCACCCGCATTGCCTGGCTGATGGCAAACGGTCGGGTGAGCCCGATGGGAATCCTCGCGGTCACCTTCACCAACAAGGCTGCCCGGGAGATGCTCTTGCGGCTGAGCACCCTGACTGCAGTCAATCCGAAGGGCATGTGGGTGGGCACCTTCCACGGGCTGTGCAACCGGATGCTGCGCCTCCACCATCGCGACGCAGGGCTGGTGCCAAGCTTCCAGATCCTCGACACCCAGGATCAGCTCGCTGCGGTGAAGCGCCTGCTCAAGGCGCGCAACATCGGCGAGGACAGGGCCCCGCCCCGCCAGCTTGCAAGCTTCATCAACGGCTGCAAGGAGAAAGGCCAGCGGCCCGCCGACGTTGAGGCTTTCGACGACTACAACCGCCGCTTCGTTGAGCTTTACGCGGGCTACGACGCGCAATGTCAGCGCGAAGGAGTGGTCGACTTTGCCGAGTTGCTGCTGCGCAGCCATGAGTTGCTCGAGCGACACCAGATCCTGCGCGAGCACTACCAGCAACGTTTCCGACACATTCTGGTCGACGAGTTCCAGGACACCAATGCCCTGCAGTACGGCTGGCTCAAATTGCTCGCTGGCGCGGGCAACGCGATCTTCGCGGTGGGCGACGACGACCAGAGCATCTACGCTTTCCGCGGTGCGGACGTGGCCAACATGCTCGCCTTCGAGCGCGAGTTTGCTGTCCAGCACCGGGTGAAGCTCGAGCAGAACTACCGTTCCTCGGGCCACATCCTGGATTGCGCCAACGCGCTCATCGCCCACAACGATCGCAGACTCGGGAAGGACCTCTGGACCGAGGAGGGTGCAGGTGAGCGGGTGGTGGTTCAGGAGTTGCCCTCGGATGCCTTCGAGGCGCAGTGGATCGTGGAACAGGTGAGGGCGATCGTGCGCGACGGCGACCGGCGCTCGGATGTGGGCATTCTCTACCGTTCAAACGCCCAGTCACGGTCGCTGGAACACGCACTCTTTTCTGCAGGGATCGCCTACCGCGTCTACGGGGGGTTGCGCTTTTTCGAGCGTGCCGAGATCAAGCACGCACTCGCCTACCTCCGGCTGATCGAGCGCGAGGAGGACGACGGTGCTTTCCTGCGCGTGGCCAACTTCCCACTTCGCGGTATCGGTACGCGCTCGCTCGAGCAGTTGCAGGACCTTGCCCGGGCCAAGGGTTGCTCGCTGATGGAGGCGGTTCGCACAGCGTCCGAGGGAGGACCCGGCGGGGCTTCGCTCGGGCGACTGCGTCAGTTTGCACAACTGATCAGCCGCCTGCGTCAGGAATCCGCCCTGCTTGCCCTGCCCGATGCAGTCAGGAAAGTGATCAACGACAGCGGTCTGGTGGCGCACTACAGCATGGAGCGCGAGGGTCAGGACCGGCTCGAGAATCTCGAGGAACTGGTGAACGCCGCTGCGGCCTTTGTGCAGGAGGAGTCCTTCGGGCTTGACACTCCCTCCACCCTGGCTGCGCTCGAGACTGAGCCAGTGGGGGTGCTGACCCTCACGCCGCTTGCGGCTTTTCTGGCGCACGCGTCGCTCGAGGCTGGCGAGCATCAGGCGCTCAGCGGCGATGACGCAGTGCAGATGATGACGGCGCATGCGGCCAAGGGACTCGAGTTTCGGCATGTGTTCATCACCGGGCTCGAAGAGGGGCTCTTTCCGCATGAAAATGCGTTGTCCCAGGAAGAGGGGCTCGAGGAGGAACGCAGGCTGATGTATGTGGGAATCACCCGCGCGCGCCAGCGTCTGTACCTTTCCTTTGCGCAAACCCGGATGTTGCACGGGCACACCCGCTACAACCTGCGGTCGCGCTTTCTCGAGGAGTTGCCCGATGCCGCCGTCCGCTGGCTCAGTCCCCGCACTTCACAGCGCTCATCCAGCAGTTGGGCGCAGCCGCAGTGGTCGGGTCACAACGCCGGTTCGGATCGACAGCACCAGGGGCATCCCGGGCCCGAGCCTGCCCGCCTGGGGCACCCACTTCTTCACCAGCCGCTCGAGGATCAGGCATGCACGGTGCAGCTGCTTGTGGAGCACCTGGATTCGATCCACCCGTTGCGCGTGGGTAGTCGCGTTCGGCATGGCCGGTTTGGCGAGGGCGTGGTGATCGAGCTGGAGGGTCGCGGTCGGGATGCCAGGGCGCAGATCCGCTTCGGGGCGCACGGCATCAAGTGGCTTGCCCTGTCGGTCGCCCGCCTGGAGGTGCTCTGAACTTCCTCCCACACGGGCATGGCGGTTGCCTCAGCTTTCGATTCCGGCGATCCCGTTCGCAGTGGAAGGCGGGCGCGCATCGTGGTTCACGCTGTCGCGGTAGCCCGGCCAGTACGAGGCGTAGAGCCCGGTCATGAGGATCAGCGACAGTGGGGTGAGCACGATCGAGATCAGTACCGGCGTGTCGGGTGCAAGCGTCTTGATGGTCTGCAGCAGCAGCGATGCGAGGAGAGCAAGGCAGAACCACCCAAACAGAAAGACCGAAAAAGCGCTGCGATTGCGCCACACCGTGAAAAAGCTGAAAAACAGCGACTGCCCGATGCCCATCCGGTGCCAACTCACGAAGAGCGGCGCAAACCACAGCCCCATCTGGGCGGGCAGGTAGAGCGCAAGAAAGATCGCCGAGGCCCAGAGCACCTCGCTCCCCACCTGTTCCAGGTCGGACGACTCCGCCGCACCGGTTGCAAGCTTCATCAGCGTGCCGTCGTCGGCGCTCGCGGCAGCGGCAAGGGCAACGAGTGTGGTTGCAGCGTTCACCAGTCCGAGCATCAGCAGGCGGTTGCGGGCTGCCCCCCCATAGTTGCGAAGACCCGCCAGCAGCGTGATCAGCGTGGGGTTCGCGCCCTGGTCGGTTTCGCGCACCGCCACCATCAGACCCACCGATAGCGAGGGCACCACCACCAGCGGCGCCGCAGGCCCGATGATGGGAATCAGGGTGAGCACCATCAACACGAAAAGGTAGGCGAGGGTGAGCATGGTGAGCGGCAGCAGGCCCCTCCGCACCAGGCCGAGTCCTTCGCGGATCCATCGAAATCCCCATCCGGCCGGTACCCTGTGCACCTGCATGGGCCTCAGGCTCGTTTCAGAGTACGGCGCGCCACGCTGCTTTGGGCGCAATGCATCGCTTCCTCGAGCGCATGGTCCTGCGGTGCTTCGCGGCGGGCGCGAAGCACCCGCTCGAAATGCTGCGGGTCTTTCGGAACGAGGAGCGCGGCGTCGCGCGGCAGGTGCAGATCGAAAAGCCTCGAGACCCAGAAGCGCAAGCCAGCCGCGCGCAAGGCCTCGCCCCAGCATTCCGCCTCGAGCGCGGTCGGCTGGCGAAAACAGCAGTAGCCCCCGAGGAGCGCCTGAAGACGCCCGGGATTCCAGTGTCCGGTCGCGTCGTCGATGCACCAGTCGTTGCAGGCCACGGCCAGATCGAAGATCCAGGTATCCACCCCGGCAAAGTAGAAGTCGATCACCCCGCCGAGTTGGTCGCCGTCAAAGAGCACATTGTCGCGAAAGAGATCGGCGTGAACCGCGGAGCGTGGCAGCGAGGCGTAGCGAGGCGAAGCGTGGAAACGGTCCTGCGCATGCAGTTCGTCAACGAGCATGCGCCACTGGGCCGGATCGACATGCGCTTCGAGTTGAGGGATGACCTGGTGCCACCAGGCCAGACCACGCAGATTCGGCTGATCACCGGCATATTCACTCGCGGCAAGGTGCATTGCTGCCAGATGCTCACCCACTGCGGCACACTGTTGCACGGTGGGCTGCGTTTGCGCCTGCCCCGGCAGGCAGGTCACGATCGCAGCCGGTTTGCCCTGCAGCACCTTGAGTTTCCCGCCTTCGCGATCCGCGATCGGACGGGGACACGCGATGCCGCGCTCGGCCAGGTGGGACATCAGCGCGATGTAGAAGGGAAGCTGGGATGCACCAAGCCGCTCGAAGATGGTAAGGACGAAGCGTCCTTCGGTGGTATCGAGAAAGAAGTTGCTGTTTTCGATCCCGGAGGCGATACCTTCGAGACGCACGAACTCGCCGAGTCGAAAGTCGCGCAGCCACAGCCGCAACTGGTCACCGGTGACAGGAGTGAACACAGCCATCCATGGATTATCCCGCAATTGACCCCTCTGCGATAATCGGTGCATGCATTCCGATCCTCCGTTCGCGCACCCTGGCACTGCGTCCGCGCACCCTGGCAATCCGTCCGCGCACCCTGGCAATCCGTCCAAGCGTCCCAGCCTTGCCCCCGGGCATACGCTGCTGCTTGTCGACGGTTCAAGCTATTTGTACCGCGCGTATCATGCGCTGCCCGACATGCGTGGGCCTCGCGGCGAGCCCACCGGCGCGATCTTCGGCATGGTGGCGATGCTGCGCAAGCTGCGGCTCGAGGATCGGCTCCACGGCGGCGCAGTACACGGTGCTGTGGTCTTCGATGCCCCAGGGAAAACCTTCCGCGACGACATCTACCCGCACTACAAGGCCAACCGCGCAGCGATGCCGGAGGATCTCGCCCAACAGATTCCCCGGATCCACACTCTGGTCCGACTTTTGGGGTGGCCCCTGGTGATGCTCTCCGGTATCGAGGCCGACGACGTGATCGCCACGATGGCGCAAAAGGCAAGCGCGCTCGGATGGTCCACGGTGGTCTCCACCGGCGACAAGGACCTGGCGCAACTGGTCGATACGCAGGTGCGGCTGGTGAACACAATGACCCGCGATGCAGCGCCTGCCGAATTGATCGACGAAGCCGGGGTGATGGCGCGCTTTGGGGTACGGCCCGACCAGATCGTTGACTACCTCACGCTCGTCGGCGATGCGGTCGACAATGTTCCCGGGGTTGACAAGGTGGGGCCGAAAACCGCCGCCAAGTGGCTCGCCCAATATGGAAACCTCGACGCACTGCTTGTGGCAGCGCCCGGCATTGGCGGAGCAGTGGGCGAGAACCTGCGCCGCGCCATCGACTGGCTGCCCACCGCGCGCGAACTCGTCACGGTGCGGAGAGACTGTGAACTGCCCGCCGACTGCGAGCCAGGCGAGGCAACCCGATTCAAGGACGCTGATCGGGAGGGTTTGCGAAACCTCTACACCGATTGCGGCTTCCGGACCTGGCTGCGCGAGCTCGATGCAGGCGCGGTGCAGGGCTCAGCGCAGAGTCCAGCCCGCTCGCCAGCCCGTGGTCCGGAACCGCATCCTGCCCTGAGCCCGCAACAGCGTGCAACCCAGGGCGCGCAACAGCGTCCAAAGCAGGGCCAGGAACAGCACTCTGCCCTGGAACAGCACTCTGCCCTGGACCTGGAACAGCGCTCGGCCCTGGACCTGGAACAGCGCTCGGCAAGCAATCCGGAGCTGCCCGCTGGTTTCAGGCGCGAGACCTATGAGACCGTGCTCAGCGAAGTTGCGCTCGCCCGCTGGGCCCGGAAGCTCTGGGCGAGCGAGGTTGCGGCGCTCGACACCGAGACCACCGATCTTGATCCCATGCGCGCACAACTCGTGGGCATTGCACTCGCAGTGGCCGAAAACGACGCCTGCTACATCCCGGTTGCGCATGCTGGGCTTGATCAACCCACTCAGCTTCCGCGCGATCTGGTTCTGCAGATTCTTGGTCCGTGGCTTGCCTCCGAGCAGCATGGGAAATTTGGGCAAAACATCAAATACGATCTGCATGTTCTTGAAAATCATGGAGTCCGGGTTGGAGGTGTTCGTGAGGATTCGCTGCTGGCCTCGTATGTGCTCGAGGCCCACCGCAACCACGACATGGATGCACTCGCCGAGCGGCATCTGCAGCACCGTACCATCACCTACGACGAGGTGACCGGAAAGGGTGCCGCGCGCATCGGCTTTGCGGAGGTGCCGCTTGCGAGCGCTGCGCCCTA
>VGHO01000157.1 GCA_016868175.1 Betaproteobacteria bacterium | reverse complement strand
CGAAAACCGTACGGCGGCATTCCTGGGGGCCAGTGCCAGGATGTGCGGATCAAAGTAACCAAACGAAGTCGGGAAAAGCAGTGATGCGCCGTCTTGCGCGATCATGCCGGTCATGGTCTTTTGCACTGCGGCGGTTTCGGGAACGTTCTCTTCCTCCACAACCTTCACGCCTGGCAGTTTCTTGAGTTCTGCCGCCGCCTGAGCATGCGCCTGGTTGTAGCCGAAGTCGTCACGCGGCCCAACATAGATCACGCCGAACGTGAATGGCTTTTGGGCGTGGACCCGGGGATTGAGCATCCCGAGGGTCCCGGCTGCGCCGATCGAAACCAGCGACTTCAGTGATGCACGGCGTTTGGTGTGGTGGTGGTTCATGGCTTGCCTCCAGGCAGTTGAGAAAGCATCCTCCGAGTGAGAGCGAAATCCATGCCAAGGGCACGCAAGCGGAATTCCACCGACTGGCAGCCCTCTCGCCCCTTGATCAGGAGGGTCGGGAGCAGCAAAGCTGCTGCGCCCGATTCCGGGGCCTTCGGATCAGCTTGCGGGCCTTGCCGCACCACTGTGGGGCGTCCGATCGGCCGCTCCAGATTTGGCTTGCAAGGCAAGGCGACCTCTGTATATCATCCGTCTGATTTATTTATGGATGCTCTGGATGCCCTACACGATCGAATGCGTACTCGAGTGCGCGAATCACCTCGGCGAGGGTCCGGTCTGGGACTTCGAAGGGGGCTTCCTCTACTGGCTGGACTGCACCGGGCGCCGCGTGGGAAAACCCACGATCTGGAGGCTCGACCCCCGCACCGGTAACACCAGGACCTGGTCGATTCCCTTCGACGTGGGAGCGATGGCCCTGTGCACTGGAGGCGGAGCAATCCTTGCAGGCTTTGATGGCTTCTACCGTTTCGACCTCGAGGACGGACAGCCCGAAGCAATTCATCGCATCGACACCCACGGCGGCCGGGTCCGACTCAACGACGGTAAATGCGACCGACGGGGACGCTTCTTTGCAGGTGGCATGGACGACGACGAGGAACTTGCGGTTTGCAGCCTCTATCGACTCGATCCCGACCTGCGCGTCACCGAGGTTGACCACGGCATCATCTGCTCGAACGGCCCCTGCTGGAGCCCCGACGACCGAAGCTTCTACTTCGCAGACTCCTTCAAGGAGGCGATCTACCACTACGACTACGACATCACGACCGGAACACTGTCGAACCGCCAGCTCTTCGCCACCACACGCGACGATGCCGGTCTGGCCGACGGTTCCACGGTGGATATGGAAGGGTTCGTGTGGAATGCACAGGTCATTTCGGGCGATCTCATCCGCTACGCTCCCGATGGCCGCGTTGAACGGCGGATCGGTATGCCCGTACGCAACATCACGAGCGTGATCTTCGGCGGCGCGTCGCTCGATGAAATCTATGTCACATCAATGGGGCGGGTCTCGCATCCAAAGACCCACGACCACTTTGCTGCCGAGTCCAGGCCCCAGTTCGGCGCGGGGTCCGTCTTCAGGATCAGGGGGCTCGGGATCCGCGGTTTACCCGAGCCCCGATTTGCATGGTGAAACGGAATTGAAACCTGCCGCAGCCCGATAACCCCTCTTGAGGAGACTTCATGAAACCTGCACCTTTCGACTACACGCGCGCAGCTTCGGTCGAAGCGGCGATCGCGTTGCTTGCAAGCGCCGGGGGCGAAGCCAGGGTGCTTGCCGGTGGGCAGAGCCTCGTGCCCATGATGAACCTGCGAATCGCCCAGCCACGTCATCTGGTGGATGTGAACCGGATTCCGGGGCACGACTATGTGCGCAGGGAGGGGGATGAACTCGTGATCGGGTTTCTAGCCCGCCACGAACACATCCGATCCTCGCCGCTCGTTCTCGAGGCCTGTCCGTTGATGGCGGCTGCCTACGATTTCGTGGCGCACGGGCCGGTGCGCAACCGTGGCACGCTCTGCGGCAACCTCTGCCACGCCGATCCTGCCTCGGAAATGCCGGCGGTGATGCTGGCGACCCATGCCGAGATGGAGGTCCAGGGCCCCGCCGGGTCACGGCGGGTGCCAGCGGGCGAGTTCTTCGTGGGACTGTTCGAGACCGCGCTGCGCAGCGACGAATTGCTCGTGAGCGTGCGGATCCCCGTCGCACCGAAGCGCCAGGGATGGGGATTCCACGAAGTCAGCACCCGCAAGGGCGATTTCGCCTTCGTTTGCGTGGCGGCGCTGCTGCAGGTGGAGAGCGACCGGGTGGTGGCGGCATCCATTTCTGCGGCAGGCATCGGCGCGCGCGCAGTCCGCCTGCTGGGGCTCGAGCAAAGCCTCGCTGGCCAGCCCCCGAATGAGGCAACTTTCCGCCAGGCGGCCGAAGACGCAAGTGCGACGGTACCGTTTCACGACGACGCGCTGGTTCCGGGGGAGTACCGCCGTGAATTGTTGAGTGTGCTTGCCCGTCGCGCGCTGCTTGATGCAGCAGCGCGGGCGCTCTCGTCCGACCTGTGAAGGAGCAGCGATGAAACCGATAGAGATTGCCTTTACCCTGAACGGAAAACCGCGAAGTGCCGAGGTCAGGCCACGCGTACTCCTCAGTGACTTCCTGCGACATCAGATGGGATTACCCGGTACCCACGTGGGATGTGAGCATGGCGTTTGCGGCTCGTGCACGATTCTGCTCGACGGCCGCTCGGCCCGCTCCTGTCTCACATTTGCCGTGCAGATCGATGGGAGCGAGGTGGAAACCGTAGAGAGCCTTGGCACGGCAAGCGCCCTGCACCCGATTCAGAAGGCCTTTCAGGAGGAGCATGGCCTTCAGTGCGGCTTTTGCACACCCGGCATGCTGATGGTTGCCAGGGAACTGCTCGAGCACCACGATACCCCGAGCGAAGAGGAGGTTCGCGAGGCCATCGCCGGGAACCTGTGCCGCTGTACGGGCTACCAGAACATCGTTGCCGCAATCCTGTCTGCCGCAGCAAAACTCCGTGCCGAGAAGGAGACCACCGTATGAGAAGCCCGCACCTGGCCGATATCGTCATCCCGCCGAGCCGACAGCGGGAAGCTGCACGTTCGAGCGCGAAGTGGATTGGCAAAAGCATTCCGCGCGTTGAAGACCCGAAGCTCCTCACCGGCAAAGGCCGTTACATCGACGATCTCAGCCTGCCCAACATGGCGCACGCTGCCGTGCTGCGCAGTCCGCATGCACACGCGAGGATTATCCGCATCAACAAGTCCCGCGCAGAGGCGCTGCCCGGGGTTGTCTGCGTGGTGACCGGCCGCGAGTTGAGCGAGGTCGCTGCCAGCGCTGTGTCCTTCGCGAGCCCCCCGATCACCCAGCATCCCATGGCCATCGAGAAGGCACGGCACGTCGGCGAAGTGATCGCGGCGGTGGTGGCGGAGGACCGCTACATTGCCGAGGATGCGGTGGAATTGATCGAGGTGGAATACGAACTCCTGCCCGTGAACAGCGACCCCGAGATCGCGATGAATGCCACTGGCGATGGGGTGATCCATCCAACCGAGCGGGAGTCGAACGTCGCCTACGACGAGACTTTTGACTGGGGCCCCGTCGAGGAAGACTTCGCCCGGGCCGAGTTGGTGGTGCGGCGCAAGATGCGATGGGGTCGTGCGGCGGGAACACCCATCGAGACCTGCGGTGCGGTTGCCGAGTACGACGACGCAAACGGCTACACGGTCACGAGCAACAGCGCCTTCGGGAACTTCATTCCCTGGGTACTCGCCGGTTGCCTCAAGGTTCATCCAACCAAGCTCAAGCTGATCGGTGTCAACAACGGTGGAAGCTTCGGCACCAAGGTCCTGCTGCACAAGATCATCATCCTCACCGCTGGCCTCGCCCGACTCTCCGGAAGACCCGTCAAGTACATCGAGGATCGGCTGGAGCACTTCCTCAACTCCGACGGTCACGGCCCGGATCGCTACTACGACGCCGAACTCGCACTCCGGCGCGACGGCACCATGCTTGCCCTCCGCTTCAAGGTGGTGGATGACTATGGCGCCTATCTTCACTTCAGCGTGGGCACCAACGGAAATCCGCTCGCGCAGGTGGTGGGGCCCTACAAGATCAACAGTGTCGGCATGCGCTTGATTGCGGTCCTCACCAACAAATGTCAGCAAGGACCCTACCGCTGCTTTGGCGCCGAGTGCGCCAACTTCGTGATTGAACGCCTGGTGGATGCGGCCGCCCGTGAACTCGGCATGGACCGCGAGGCGCTTCGGCTGCACAACATGGTGCAACCCCACGAGTTCCCCTACATGATCCCCACGGGCAACATCTACGACAGTGGCAACTATCAGGCCGTCCTCGACAAGGCCAAGACGTTGATCGACCTGCCGGCATGGAAGTCACGTCAGGCGGAAGCACGAACGCAGGGCCGGCGTCTGGGCATCGGCCTCGTGACCTGCCAGGAGCGAAGCGTCTACTCACCCACCGAGTGGTGGTTCCTCAATCCCGTGAAGACGCCGGGGTTCGCGCTCACCAGCGCGCCCGAAGGCGTGCAGCTGCGCATCGATGGCTCTGGCCACATCTATTGCCAGCTTCAGACGCCCTTTATCGGCACCAGTTCCGAAACCATGGTCACGCAGGTCCTTTGCGAGCAGTTCGGCGTGGCACCAGGCGACATTGCGATCGGCTACTCGGACTCGCACACCGGGTTCAACGGCATCGGCGCCAACGGCAGCCGCTTCACGGTCATGGTTGCAGGCGCATGTGTCTCGGCGTCGCACCGGCTCAAGGAGCGCCTCAAGCGCTTCGGCGCACACTTGCTCGAGGCCAATACCGCAGACGTGGAAGTTGTGGACGGTGCAGTCCGGGTACACGGCACGGACAGGCACAAGACGATCGCAGAAATTGCGATCATGGCGAATTTCTTTCGCAAGGCCTTCCCTGACACCCCGGAGTTCGATACCGGCCTGGAGACCACGGCGGTGTATGACCATCCCTTGGCTACCGAGCCGCATCCGGAGCGAAAGCACCTCGGAATCTTCTACCCGATCATGGGTCACCAGTGCCACATCGCTGTCGTCGAGGTCGACGAGGAAACCGGTCAGGTGAAGATCCTCGACTACGCAGCCGTGCACGACGTTGGCACTGTGGTCAATCCGATGACCCTCGACGGCCAAGTCGTTGGTGGCACCGCAAATGGCATCGGCACCGCTTTGCTCGAGGAGTTCATCTACGACGCCGAGGGCCAATTCGTGAATGCAAACCTGGGGCAGTTCTGCATGCCCTCGGCCCATGACGTTCCCCACATCCGCACGGCTCACCTGTCCACGCCGTCGCCCTTTACCGAGTACGGGATCAAGGGAGGCGGGGAAGGCGGAAGAATGTCGGCACCTGCGGCCATCGCCAGCGCAATCGAGGATGCGCTCGCACCGCTCGGCATCGAGATCCTTCAGGTGCCAGTGCCACCACCGCGTCTGCGGGCACTGATACGCAGCGCGACGCGCCCCCAATGACGGGCGCCAGCGGAGGTCTGTTACATTTCGTGGGTGAAAAAAGCCGCTCGGTCGCCCGTCGCTACCGCCTCGTCCAAGGTACAGGGACCGCTTCCAGGTCCGGGCCCGGGCCCGTTGCCAGGGCCGGGTCGGTTACCGGGGCCGGAACGGTTACCAGGGTCGACAACACCTGCAAGGCCGATCGGTCGGCCAGCCGGCCACAACAGCGAGCACACACGACTGAGAATCCTCGACGAGGCCGAGAGTCTGTTTGCGGAAGTGGGCTACGACGGTACTTCCATCAGGGATATCGCGGCGAGGGCGAGCGTTCAGGCCGCTGTGGTGAGCTACCACTTCGGGAGCAAGGACGACCTGTTTGACTCGGTGGTCAGTCGTCGGCTTTCGATCCTCAACGTGCAGCGCGAAACCACGCTTGCCGAGGCCATCGCCCAACGGCAAGGAGGGCCAATCCCGCTCACACACCTGATTCGCGACTACATCGGACCATTCGTGGAAGCAGCGAGCCACGGCAACCCAGGGTGGCGCAACTTCGCCGCACTCATGGGCCGCCTCGCCAACTCGTCGCGGGGTGCCGACATGATCGAGCGGCATGCCGACGGTATCGCCCGCGTCTATCTCGCGGAGTTCGCCAGGACCCTCCCGGACCTGTCAAAAGCCAGCCTCGTCGACGGATTCCTCTACATGGTGTCGGCAATGCTCTTTGTGAGTGCGGGCACAGACCGATGGGAGCGCCTCCAGGATCTGCCGCGTTCAACACCGAGAGATCCGGAACTCGTCCTTGCGCACCTCGTCCCCTTCGTTGCCGGGGGCTTCAAGGCATTGCAGAGTTCGGCTCGGAGTTGAGGCAGGCCTCGGATGCCAGCAACTCAAACCCCGCCCTTCACCCCCCGGCTGCGTCCTGGCTTACGCAGGCTGGGCGGCATTCCCTGCGCTACATCGACCCGCTCGCCCGGGAGCCACCGCCAGACCAAAGCGTCCTGCAACTCGCGCTCCAGATCGGCCAATGGGAAATGGCGGCAAAGCCACTGCAAATGCGCACGGAATTGCCCGATGGCGAAGCGACCCACGTCATCCAGATCGTCGCGCCTGCTCAAGCCAGGCTGCCGACCACCGTCATCACCTTGCCG
>VGHO01000156.1 GCA_016868175.1 Betaproteobacteria bacterium | reverse complement strand
GGTACTTTTGGATTCGCCTAAAACCTGAGCATAGTGCGGTAAGTGTTCGATTTTATGGCGCCCCCGGCAGGAATCGAACCTGCGACCTTCCCCTTAGGAGGGGGACGCTCTATCCACTGAGCTACAGGGGCGATCCGGGACAGTGGCTTCCACTGCACTGCGATGACAACGCGGGGGACTCCACGCGGCTCTGGTTTGATGCATGCTGGATCCGCAATACGCGGGCGCCTCGTGCGGAGAAGCCTTGCAATCTCCGCCCGAATTGTAGCCCCCGATCCGCCTCAAAAGTGATGGGCCTGCGGAGCACTATCCGGATACTGCGCTCTCCACCTGCGCTGCGGCGATCCCGAGTTTCTCCGCAGCGTTGAGGATTTCACTCCAGGTGGCGAGATCCACTTCGAAGCCGTCACGTTCGCGTTGCGCCATAGCTTCGCGCTCGGGTTCGCCCGCCACCCTGACCTTGTCGAAACCTGGGGCCACCGGCACAGATCTCAGCCAGGCGAGAAAGGCGTCGCTCTCGCGAAAGAAGTGGTCATCGCGGTCGAGGCGCGCCGGATCGATCAGAACACTCAACATGCCGTTGTAGACACGCCGTTGACCGTGGACTTCCTGATGGCAGGTACCTCCGCCGGATAGCGCCCCGCCGAGCAGTTCGCACACCAGCGCCATCCCAAAGCCCTTGTATTCGCCAAAGGTCAGCAGCGCCCCCAAGGGTTCGGTGACCACCACGGCCGGATCGGTCGTTGGTGTGCCCTCGGGATCAATGAGCATGCCCTCGCGTACCCGCTGGCCCTTGTTATGGGCAACCCGCATCTTGCCCTGGGCTACGACGCTGGTGGCGTAGTCGAGGATGATCGGGTCCGCGTTGCGCAACGGGATTCCGATACAGCAGGGATTGGTTCCGAACCGACTGGCTGCACCACCCCAGGGTGCAACAAGGGGCCGTGCGAGCACGTTCACGAAATGAAGCGATACAAGGCCCTGGTTCGCCGCCTGTTCAGCCCAATGACCGATCCGCCCGAGGTGATGGACCTGGCCGAGGCCCATCACGCAGACACCATGTTGCCGCGCACGCGCAATCGCCATGGTCATGGCTGCCTCGCCAATCGACTGGCCGTAGCCGAACTGGCCATCGATGCCGAGCATCGGGCCAGCGTCTACCCGCACAAGGGGTTCGCGGTTGACCTGCAGTCCGCCTTCGAGATATGCATCCACGTAGCGGGGGACCATGCCGACCCCGTGCGAGTCATGGCCCTTGAGATTGGCGAGCACGAGGTTATCGGCTACCTGGTGTGCTTCCCGTTCGACTGAACCGGTGCCCGCAATGATGCGCGCGACTGCATCGCGCAGGGGTTGCGGTCTCACGACCCGCGCTGTGTCATCCATCATGCTGAGTCCTTTCCGAAACCTGTGACCTCGCTCCGCGCGGCTGTCGCAGCCTGGGGAGTCCTGCGATAGTCCACGATACGGTACCGCAGACCGTTTGCGGCGGTGGCGGGATGTTCCGCAAGCGCAGCCCATTGCGATGCATCGAGTTCCGGAAAGTATGCATCGCCCTCCACCTCGAGGTCGATCTCGGTGACCACCGCGCGGGAGGCCAGGGGCAGCGCGAGCGCATACACCTGTGCTCCTCCGATCACAAGGAGTGCCGGCTCGCGGGTGTGGAGGAGCGCTTCATCGATGGATCGAACGACCGTCACGTCATCCGCCAGAAACCCGCTGTTCCGACTGAGCACCAGGTTACGGCGACCGGGCAACGCCTTTCCGATCGATGCATAGGTCCGCCGACCCATGAGGACCGTTGTGCCCCAGGTGAGCGTGCGGAAGTGCCGCAGATCCTCGGGCAGGTGCCACGGCATGCGCTGGCGCATCCCGATCACCCGATGGTGTGCATGCGCGGCCACCAGAATAACGGCCGTCATGCTTCGACCACTGGCGTGACGGGTGTCATGCCGCCGCTGCTGCCGTGAGTTCCGCCCTTGCGCGACTTCGTGCGCGCAAGTCGTCACACCGCGACCGGCGCCTTGATCGGCGGATGACTCTGGTAGCCATGAAAGGCGAAGTCCTCGTAGCGGTAGGAAAAAAGATCCTCGGGCTTGCGCCGGATCTCGAGCCGCGGAGGCGGGTAGGGCGTTCGACGCAACTGCTCGCGCGCCTGCTCGAGGTGGTTGCTGTAGAGGTGGCAATCGCCTCCGGTCCACACGAACTCGCCCACCTGAAGATCGCACTGTTGCGCCACCATGTGGCAAAGGAGCGCATACGAGGCGATGTTGAAGGGCACGCCCAGGAAAATGTCTGCGCTGCGCTGGTAGAGCTGGCACGACAAGCGATGATCTGCTACATGGAATTGAAAGAGAGCATGACATGGGGCAAGCGCCATCTTCGGCAGATCGGCGACGTTCCACGCCGAAACGATCAGTCGCCTGGAGTTTGGGTCCTTGCGCAACCGGTCGATCAGTTCGGCCATCTGGTCGATCGAGGTACCGTCGGGTCCGCGCCATGCGCGCCACTGACGCCCGTAAACCGGCCCGAGTTCACCCTGCGGGTCGGCCCACTCGTCCCAGATGCTCACCCCGTGCTCGCGCAGTGCCTCCACGTTGGTGGAGCCAGACAGGAACCAGAGGAGCTCATGCACGATCGACTTCAGATGCAGCCGTCTGGTGGTCACGAGTGGAAAGCCCTGCTCGAGATCAAAGCGCATCTGCCAGCCGAAGACCGACAGGGTGCCCGTGCCGGTGCGGTCCATTTTCGGCGTTCCGCGTTCAAGCACATGCTGCATCAGCCCGAGATAAGCCTGCATGGCAAAGTCTCCCTGCTTCGGTGCAACCGAAGAAAACCCGTAGGTATCGCGGCGCCCGGCTTCGTTGCGACCCTCGCCTTCATCCCGACCCCCGGCCTCGCCGTGACGCCGGGAACGCCAGGGAGTACACAGCCTCCACAGCGCTCACAGGCGCATCGGTCGATCGTAGCCGGTGAGCTCCAGGTATCCGCGTCCTATCTGTTGACCCTGGTGATCGTAGGCGCGTACTGCCCCCTCCCAGTACCGATTTCCGGTGGATGCCCGGGCGTCGATCTCCTGCGCGGCAATCAGCGGTTTCAGAAGGAGGGTGCCGCGCCTGCTGTGAATCCGAAGGCCGATCGGATAACGTGCGCCGCTCAATGGCGATGTCCAGTTCTCGCTGACTTCGAAGCGCAGATCGGGCTCGGAGGTCCAGAGCGTTGCTCCGCTTCGGTCACGGATCCGGAATGCCATCCACGCGCTGCCGTCGTCGAAGTTGAGACCAAACCAGTCCCAGCCCGCCGCAGCAGCGTCGAGCAACTGATCCGACCACTCGTGGTCAAACCAGGCAACCCCGCTGCGCCCCTCGGCGGAAAGAGGCAAGGCCTGTTCGCTGATCTGTATCCGGGCGTCGAGCCGCATCTGCGTCCGGCTGTAGTAGCGGCTGAATTGATCGGGATTCGGGCCCTTGCGGGAATGGCCGGCCAAGCCCTGGAGTACCGGCGCATCGGGAGCGTGGGCGCGCAATCGCAGTTTGAGCCTGCCCTGTTCAACCCGCATGAGGTAGGTGTCGTCGGGCTCGCGCTGCATCGACCAGCCCGGGCACTGCAGGTGCATGTCGTGGGTGGCGCAAACGGTAAGACCCTCGAGGCTGCGCCAAGCGGTCTGCGCGTGGATCACCGAGGGCCAATCCTCGCGCACCACGGCCACGTGGCCGATCAGGATCTGGTCGCTTCCGAAAGCGGCATCACGCCGCCGCCCGAGGCGCGCGCGAAAGAGGGTGATCTGCACGCCCGTGCGCTCATCGGCCCAGCCGGTGAGGTACCACCACTCGATGCGTTGCTCAGGATGCGCACCATGATCCCGCGGAAAGCGCAAGGGTTCGAAGGCCCGGGCGGGCGTTGTGGCGTTTGCAGGCTGCGCCCAAAGTGCCAGAGCCGATCCAAGCAGCGTCCGCCTTGGCAGGGATGGTGTGCTGCCAGCAGGAACCCGGCAGGCAGGGGTATCGCCTGCGATGGAATCGCGCCCGGCCACCGGGGCCGACGTGCCTGCGGGCCCAACCCCGGCGCTGCAGCGCACTACCAGTCCTCCTTCACATTGCGCAGCATCGGTTGCTGCATCATGGTGCGGATCACCAGGGCGCCGCTCAGCATGCCTGCAATCCACACGGCCACCAGCCCAAGCGCGATCGCGCCGCCCGGAGGCTTCATGTCCATGCTCCAGTGGAAGGACTGCGGGTTGACCCAATCGATGAGGATCCAGGCAAGCGCCAGGCCGAGCAGCATCCCCCAGCCGAGCGCCACCGCCAGCACAACACCTGTCTCGAGAAGGAGAAGGCGCACACAGGCCATGCGGCTCAGTCCCAGATGACGCAGTACGGCAAACTCCCTGAGTCGGGTCGTGGACTGCGAGGCGAGTGTTCCGGTAACGCCGAGCAAACCGATGAGCAGCGCAACCGCCTGCAGCGCGTAGGTCACTGTGAAGCTACGGTCGAAGATGCGCATCGACAACTGCCGGATGTCCTGGGCGGTGCGGATCTCGAGGGTGGAAGCGATGGCCGGATCGATCGCGTTGACCAGTTTGCTGACCTGTTGTTCGGGCGAAGCGTCCACGCCTTGCCTTGCGGGTTCGAGGGTCCAGCCGACATCGGTTGCGAAGAGCTGGGCGCGACCACTGGACGCAAGCCACTGCCGTCGTTCGATCACGATGCTTCCGCTTTGGCGGGCGTAGTCGCGCCACACGCCGGCGACGAAGACACGGATGGATGCTGGCGTGGTGCTGTCGGCGCCAACGACGTCCGGCGGGGGAAGTTGCTGTGGGGTGCTGTCGCCGGCCACAACGCCTGGCAGGGGAAGTTGCTGGGCGGAGCCGATCGCCCAGCCGTAGAGGTCAACCATCGCCTCGCTCACCCACACGCTGGGCATTTCGGGGTGGGGTGGCAGCAACGCGCCGGTGACCGGAAGGCGGCTTTGCGCGGTTGCGGGATCGAGCTCGCGCACGATGAGCAAAACCGGTGGGCGGTCTGTCGCGAGTGTGACTTCGAGCACCTGCTGGAACTCGGTGCGGCGCAGGCCGGGAAGCGCAGCGAGACTTTGCTGCGTAGCCTGATCCATCGGGGTCTCTCCCTTGAGGACGCGTGCGTAGACGTCGGCGGGAAGGACATGGTCGAGCCATGCGCTTACGGCATCGCGAAAGCTGCCGATCATCAGGGTGACAGCCACACACAGCGACACGCTCGCCACGATGCCCGTCATGCTGAAGCTCAGGCTCAACGGTGCGGCGAGTGCGCGCTGGCGGGTGAGCCAGTTGAGTGCGCCGCGTCTGGACCAGCCCTGAGCCAGCCGCTGGATCAGAAGGGGCATCGCGAGCAGTCCTGCACACAGCCAAAGCGCCAGCGCCGCATAGGCACCGATCGGGAGGTGCCCGAGGGGCGCAACAACGAGGCCTGCCGCACCCATTCCGAGCAGGGCTGCTGCAAGCCAGGCGAGGCTTGCGGCCGAAGCGCGCGGTGCAGGCAGCGCCCCCTTGAGCGCCGCGATCGGCGAAAGGCGTCCCATCGCCCTCACTGGCCCAAGCGCGCCGAGCCAGGCCACACCCACTCCCAGGGCGCCATGAAAAAGAGCGGTGAAGAGCAGGCTTGCGTCGGCACGAACACTTGCACCCGAGGATCTGATCAGTCCCGAGCCGAGGTCGCCACCGGTTCGTGCAAGAAGAATCCAGGCAAGTGCGATGCCGAGGACCGCACCGAGTAGCGCACCGGTGAGGCCGAGCGCAAGCGCCTGCAGGCGCATCAGCGCCTGGATCTGGTGTCGACTTGCGCCAAGCACCCCGAGGATGGCAAGCGATGGCAACTGCCGGGAGGCCAGCAACTGCATGTTGGACTGCACGATGAAGACCCCGGTGAGGAGCGCAACCAGGGCGAGGATGCCGAGATTCACCCGGTAGGCGCGCGAAAGGTTCGACATGCGCTCAGCCTCGTCGTCTGGGCGCACGAGAAGGAGCGAAGTTGCTTGCCGATCCTGTGCGAGTTCGGCAAGCAGTTCTGCTCCGTTGCCGCTGCGTTCCGGCTCCTTCCAGCGGATGTCGATGCGCGAGACCGCATGGTGCAGTCCGCTTGCCTCCTGCAGACTGGCAATGTCGGTCACGAGCAGATCGCGCCCGGCCGTGGCCTGCGCGAGCGACCCCCCCAGCGTCATCCCGAAGGATCTTCCGAGCGTACGCAGCGCTAGCGCCCGGGGATCGGACTCGGGCGGGAGGGCGCCGCGCAGTGCAACGCCCCCTTCCTGCGAAGCGCGATCCTCCCTCGACGCTCGATCCTCTCTCGGACCCCCCCAGCGTCATCCTGAAGGATCTTCCGAGCGTACGCAGCGCTAGCGCCCGGGGATCGGACTCGGGCGGAAGGGCGCCGCGCAGTGCAACGCCCCCTTCCTGCGAAGCGCGATCCTCCCTCGACGCTCGATCCTCTCCCGACGCTCGATCCTCTCTCGACGCTCGATCCTCCTGCGACCCGCCCCCGGCTTGGGTGGCTGCAAGCATGGTTTGCAGCCTCAACGCAAGGCCGGCAGACGCGTAGACCACGTCGCCACCGAACCAGCGATCCGGCCGCTCGAGCGCAGCAAA
>VGHO01000155.1 GCA_016868175.1 Betaproteobacteria bacterium | reverse complement strand
AAAAGTCCCGACCCGGCAGCAGCAGATCCACCCGGACTCGGGCCGATCCGGCCGTGCGCATGCCAAGCCGGTGGGCGGCCGCGTAGGAAAGGTCGATCTCCCGGCCCCCGATGAATGGGCCCCGGTCGTTGATTCGCACCACGATTGCGCGGCCGCTCGCCAGATGGGTCACACGCGCGTAACTCGGAAGCGGAAGCACCGGGTGCGCTGCGCTCAGCGCATACATGTCGTAGACCTCGCCGCTTGCGGTCGGACGACCGTGGTACCGGCGCCCGTACCAGGAAGCCATGCCCTCGGCGCGATACGGCTCGAGCGCCCGCATCGGAATGTAGAGTTGACCCTCCACCTGGTACGGACGATTAGCCCTGGCAAGCAGCCCTTCGAGCCGGGGCACCGGTTCCGGGATCCGGTCGAGTTCCTCGAGGGAGCGCTCACCTGGGCCGTCGTCCTTGAAGAAAGCACCCTCCGCCGCTCCATCGCGCGGCTCTGCGGTAACACTTGGACGTGAGGTGCGGGGCGACGTTGAGCAGGCTGCGATGCTCAGTGCCAACCCAGCCACGATCAGTAAATGGAGCGGTCCGGTCCACAAGGGCGCCTGCGGGGGCATCCGCAACGGTATCCGCGGGGACATCCGCGGGGGTATCCGAGGGGACATCTGCAGGGGCGTTCCCGCGAGCGCAAGCAGAGCGCGAGGGCGCAACCTCAGGACTTCGGCCCGCGACGCGCGCGGCGCTCCATCTCGATCAACTGATCGGCAACCTCGAGGGCTTGCGCATTCGACCCAGCCATGCTCGGCGCGGTCAGGAAGCGGCCCCCAACGCCGATCGCTGGGACACCCTCGAGCCGGTAGCCCTCGGCAAGCTGGGCGGCCCGGCGCATGCGCGTACGCACGCCGAAGGATTCAAAAGCCTCCATGAAGGCTTTCTCCGCCACGCCCTGACGCCCGATCCACTCTGCCATCTGCTGCACGGTCTGAAAGCTCACCTTTTCCTGATGAATCGCCACAAACACCTTGTCGGTGAGCGTTGTCTTTCCAAGGGCTTCGAGGGTGTAGTAGAACTGCTGCAGCTGATCCCTCCAGGGCACATGCACCTTGCGAAATGCAGTGTCGGGGGGAAGCTTCGCCGCCCAGGACTTGAGCGCGGGCTCGAGGGTGTGGCAGTGCGGGCAGCCAAACCAGAAAAAGCCAAGCACATCAATACGGTCAGTTGACTCGTGCGGCGCGGGGACCCGGAGAAGGCGGTATTCAGCCCCCTCGCGTGCACTTACCAGACGCACCTCAGCGGAGCCGACAATCGCCCGTGTGCCCGGTGTGATCCCGTTAGCACCCGCTGCGATCCCGTTGGCACCCGCTGCGACCCCGCCAGCACTTAGCTTTCCCGGCTGGACCGCAATGAATCCGGCCGCCGCAAGGAATCCGGTGCTGCCGTAGGCCAGCGCCCTGCGCCTGCCTGCCGCGCTCAAGGACCGCCGCGCGCCCACGCCGAGGGTTTCTCCATCCGAACCAGTCCTGGGTCGGCGGCCGGATCGCTCTTCCGTTTCTGCCTTCTTCATGCTGCATTTCCCTTCGTGCGCAGACCCTCACCTTGACCGCGCTGATTCTACAAAGCTTATCCGCTTGTGCCGAGCGCACAACGCTCGGTGTGCCCCTGCAGTCCTGCGGCGGAGGCGGCCGAGCCGGCCGAGACAGCCGAGAAAGCCGAGACGGTCGCGCGACGCCGACATGCGCAACGTCGCTCAGGGCTGCTTCACCACCACTGCATCGAGCCCGGCTTCGAGCAATCGGTTACGGGTGCGGTTGAGTTCCTCGCCCCGCGGATAGGGGCCGAGTCGCACCCGAAAGAACACCTGCCCGCCCTGATCGAATTTCACCACCCGCGATTCGAGTCCGAGAAGGGCCAGCCTGGCCTTGAGGGCCTCGGCTTCGGAAAGCACCTTGAAGGCTCCAGCCTGAACGTAACTTCCGGGCGGATCGCCCGGATTGCCCGTGGCTGTGCTGCCCGGCGCAGACGGGGTTGAGCTTGCGGACTGAGGCGACATTGAGCTTGCGGGTGGGGCCTGCGAGGCGCCCGCCTGCGCTGCAGGTGTGGAAGCAGGGGGTGGGGCCTTCGCGCCTTTCCCGGGAGCCACTGCGGATCCGGGCGCAGGCGCCGGGGATTGCGCTTGAGCTGCTCCAGGGGCGGGAGACGACGCTTGCGGCTGTGCTGCGCCCCCAGGCTCCTGGGTCGCAGCCTTCTCGTCGCGCTCGTCCACCTGCGCCTCGTCCCTGACTTCAGCGTCGGCCTTGGCCCCTGACGCATCGCTGCGCTTTTCCACGCGCGAGCGCGGATACATCGACATGTTCGGATCGGGTGCGTCTGCCATCGACTTCGCAGCTGGGGTGCGTTCGAGCGGCTTGCTCACCTTGTCGATGAAGGGAATCGGCGACTTGGCCACATAGAGCGCCACCCCGACCGCAATTGCAAGGCCGAGCAGCAGACCCACCAACAGGCCACCGAAGGTCCCCCCGCGCTGCGCCGCCACGGCCAGCGGCACCTCCTCGCCATTCGACCCGGGCGCAGTGGACTGCTGCATGCGCCCCAAGGGCACGGGCAGCTCCCGGCTTTCCCACCCCGGCACACGCGAAACCTCGCACTCAGAAGTGCGGTTGTATGCACGCTCGAACGCTGGACGGGATTGCCGGGAACAGCCTGCTTCCATGAAAGAAATCATCCCACATTTGCGAAATACGCTGCACAGGCGCACCCTGGCGCAAACACGCGGGAGGCCGCCGACACGCGATGCGGCGCCGTTACGCAACAGGTTGCGGTTGGTGCGCTGCCGGACTACATTGACTCCGGAGCACTTACGCCGAGGAGGGCAAGAGCGCTGCGCAGCAGTTCCCCCGTGGCCCAGAGCAGCAGCAGCCGCGCGCCTCGCACTGCCGCATCCTCGACCAGAAAACGCTCCGCGTTGTACCAGCCATGCAGTGCCGCAGCGAGGTCGCGAAGGAAAAAGACGACCGCATGCGGCGCAAGACCGGCTGCCGCCTCGCCGAGCACCCTGGGCCACTGTGCGAGAAGTTGGAGCAGCGCGGTTTCGTGGCCACTTTCGAGAGGGAGGGGAAGGCCCAAGTGCGTGGCCTCGGCAAGGGTCCAGCCGTACTGCCCTGCGGCCTGCCGCAAGACCGCGCAGATGCGCGCATGCGCATACTGCACGTAATAGACCGGGTTCTCATCGCCGCGTGCG
The DNA here is from genome assembly GCA_016868175.1 of Betaproteobacteria bacterium. Taxonomy (GTDB): domain Bacteria; phylum Pseudomonadota; class Gammaproteobacteria; order Burkholderiales; family Burkholderiaceae_E; genus UBA3064. The sequence goes on along the minus strand of VGHO01000155.1, from coordinate 3,391 downwards.
AGCGCAAGATCGATATCAAAAACAAATTCAGTGTCGGCACGCCGCGAAAGAAGAAAGAAGCGCACCGCGTCCCGCCCGCGTTGCATGTTGCCATCGCCGCTCCAGAGCATGAGATCCCTGAGCGTTACATAGCTTCCGGCGCGCTTGGAGATCTTCACCTCCTCGCCGCCTCGCATCACGGTGACCATCTTGTGCAACACATAGCGGGGAAACTCTGGGGCAATCTCCTCCTCGAGTGCCTGCAGTCCAGCGCGTACCCGCGCTGTCGTACCGTGGTGGTCGGCGCCCTGCACATTGATCACATCACGAAAGCCCCGAGCCCACTTGTTGCGGTGGTAGGCCACATCCGGGACAAAGTAGGTGAAGCCCCCCTCGCGCTTGCGCATCACCCGGTCCTTGTCGTCGCCGAAGGCGGTGCTGCGCAGCCATAGGGCCCCGTCCTCGGTGTAGCAATGCCCCCTGGCCCGGATCCGCTCCACTGCGGATTCGACTTCACCGCTCCCATACAGGGAGGATTCAAGGAAGTACCGATCAAAGTGGAGGCCGAAGGCATCGAGGTCGCTGTCCTGCTCACGACGCAGGTAGGTCACCGCAAAACTGCGGATAGCCTCTCGGTCGTCGGGGTCTGCGGCGGCAGTAACCGGTGCGCTCTGATGCGCTTGCACCGTCTGCCGCTGAAGATAGGCTTGTGCAATCTCGGCGATATAGTCCCCGCGGTAACCGTCCCGCGGAAATGCCGGATCGTCCGGCGCAATACCCTTCAGTCGTGCCACAACCGAGGCAACCAGGTTGTCGATCTGTGCGCCGGCATCGTTGTAATAGAACTCACGATGGACCTTGTGCCCGGTTGCCTCGATCATGGCGCAGATGGCGTCGCCAAGCGCCGCCTGGCGCCCATGCCCAACGTGCAAGGGCCCGGTGGGGTTGGCCGAGACGAACTCCACCATCACCCGGTCCCGCGGTTGTGCAACGCGCCAGCCAAAGCGCGCCTTGTCCCGAAGCAGATGAACAAGAACCTCCTGTCTGGCGCGGGGGTGAAGTCGCAGGTTGATGAACCCGGCTCCCGCCACATCGAGTGTCTCCACCAGCGCCTGATCCCGGGCATCGGCTTCGCGCACCCGCGCAGCGATGTCCTTGGCAAGTTCCCGGGGATTCGCCCTCCACAGGCGTGCAAGCTGCATCGCGAGATTGCAGGCAAGGTCGCCGTGATTCGCCTCGCGGGGCGGATCAAGCCGGATCGTTGGAATGCTCTCGGCAAGCGCCGATCCAGTCGGACCGTCGCATCGGCTCTCCCCGATACCGACGGCTGCCTTCAGGAAGAGGCCGGCAAGGTAGTCGCGCTGATGTTCGAGCATCGCCTATCCGATCGCACTTGCCGAATGCACCCTGCTGCGCAAGATCTGCTTCTGGATCTTTCCGGTGCTGGTCTTGGGCAACTCCTCAAAACGCACCTCGCGCGGGCACTTGAAATGGGCAAGCAGACTTCGGCAATGCGCAATGAGTTCGTCCTCGCCGGCAAGGCTTCCGGGTTTGAGCTCCACGAAAGCCAGCGGCGTCTCGCCCCACCTGGCATCGGGCTTGGCTACCACTGCGCAGGCCATCACCGCAGGGTGTCGGTGCAACGCATCCTCCACCTCGATCGACGAAATGTTCTCGCCTCCCGAAATGATGATGTCCTTGGCGCGGTCCTTGAGCCGAATGTAGCCGCTCTCATCGACCACACCGAGGTCACCGGTATGGAACCACCCGCCCGCGAAGGCCTTGGCCGTCGCCTCCGGGTCCTTGAGGTAGCCACTCATCACAACATTGCCCCGAAACATCACCTCGCCCATGGTGTAGCCGTCGCGCTCCACCTCCTGCATGGTTGCCGGATCCATTACCACCATGCCCTGCTGCAGCGGATAACGCAGGCCCTGGCGTGCGTTGCGCTCGGCACGGTCGGCCAGATCGAGCGCGTCCCATTCCGATTGCCTCGCACACACCGACGAGGGGCCGTACACCTCAGTCAGGCCATACACATGGGTAAGGTCGAAGCCCATGGATTCCATCCCGGCAATCATCGTCGGTGGAGGCGCTGCGCCGGCCACCAGGCACGAAACCCGGTGCGCGATGCCCTCGCGCATTGCCTCCGGCGCATGGATGAGCATGGCATGGACGATCGGCGCGGCGCAATAGTGCGTTACTCCATGCTCCCGGATCAGGCTGAAGATGTGCGCCGGGTCGATGCGCCGCAGGCAGACATTCACGCCGGCAAGTGCAGCAACCGTCCACGGGAAACACCAGCCGTTGCAGTGAAACATCGGTAGTGTCCAGAGGTAGACCGGATGCCGGGGCATCGACCAGGCCAGGATATTGCTGAGTGCGTTGAGGTATGCACCCCGGTGGTGCACGACGACGCCCTTGGGGTGTCCGGTTGTGCCGCTCGTGTAATTGAGCGCGATCGCATCGCATTCGCTCTCCGGATACTTCGGCACACCGCGGTGTTGGCCAAAAGCGCCTGGCCCTCCATGGCCCCCAGGCGAACCATGGTGCGCCAGGGTTTGATCATCGGAGCCGGATCGGGGCTCGAACCCGCGCAGCCATTCATCGAACCCGGTCGCCTCCACCAGATCACCTGGTGCGGGCGCAGAAGGGTGCAGAAGTTGCGCCTCGGCAAGGTAGACCGGATCGTTGACCCTCACACAGCAGGGACGCGGCACTGCGCGAAGACGGAGTTCCTCGAGAGCGGCCGCGATCGTGCCCTCGTACTCACGATCAAAGACCAGCAGCTTGGCACCGCAGTGCTCGAGCATGTAAGCCACGGTCGGGGCATCGAGTCGGGTGTTGATGCAGTGCAGGACTGCGCCGGTCATCGGCACCGCGAAGTGCGCCTGGACCATCGGCGCAATGTTGGGCAACATCACCGACACCGTGTCGCCAATGCCGATCTCCAGCGCCGAAAGACGGCTTGCCATCCGCATGCAAGCGTCCCGGAATTCGCGCCAATTCAGCCGGAGGTCGCCATGGACGACTGCAAGCCGCTGGGGGTAGGCATCGGCAGCCCAGAAAAGAAACTCAAAAGGCGTGAGCACTGCATGGTTTGCAGCGTTGGGTCCGAGGTGCTGGCGGTAGGGGTTGGGATGGTTCGGCACCGAATTCTCCTCACAAAGTCGGGGGCATGGCTGTCGTGCCTCCAAAGCCACGGCGGAACACGGGTACGCGTTAACGGTTCACGGTTGACCGCCAACGGTGAACGGGCAACGTTGAGCGTTCAACCAGCGCCGATGCGCGGCTCAGCGCACAGCGCGCATTGCGGCAAATCCCGCTGCAAGATCCTCGATCAGGTCGCGCGGGTCTTCAAGCCCCACGTGCAGCCTCAGCAGGGGTCCTTCGCTCCAGGGTCTGACCGTAC
>VGHO01000154.1 GCA_016868175.1 Betaproteobacteria bacterium | reverse complement strand
CGCAAAGCGGCCGAGGGTGAGGCGGAGCTGGCAGCTCAGCGGGTGAAGGATCGGCTGCGCGATGAGGTTGCACTCCTTGCGGTAGCCGGCGCGGGGCGGATTCTGCGGCGGGAAGTCGACGCCAGGGGGCACGCCCAGCTTCTGGCAGACCTCCGCACCGAATTGCGCTGAGCGACCATGGCTGAGCCCTCCACCATCGCGCGGCCCTACGCCGAGGCAGCGTTTCAACAGGCGAAACAGGCGGCGGATCTTCCTGGCTGGTCGAGGATGCTTGCGCGCCTTGCTGCCGGGCTGTCTGCGCCCAACATGACCCAGCTGCTCTCGAATCCCGCACTGGCGAGCGACAAGCTTTCGCAGGTGCTCAGCGAGGTGAGCGGAGCCTACACAACCGAACAGAAGAATTTCATCCAGCTTCTCGTCGACAACGAGCGACTCAAGGTGGTTGCGCCGCTCACCGAGGCCTTCGAACACCTGCGGAACGCCCATGAGGGGACGCTCGAGGCGCGGATCCTTTCGGCATACCCGATGGACGCTCTGCAGCAGCAATCGGTCGTCGATGTGCTTCGGGCCAAGTACGGTCGCAACGTGAAGGCAAACGTCGAGGTCGACTCGGACCTGATCGGCGGGTTGGTGATCCAGATTGGTGACGAGGTAATCGACGCTTCGATCAAAGGCAAGCTCGCCCAGCTCGCCGGGGTTCTGCGTTGATGCTCTCTGCGTCGATGGCTCGTCTGCCGCGTGCAGCCCACGCGGATCCAAAGCCACTTGGCGTTGTGTTGGCAACGGACCCGAAGTACCTCAACGCGACCGTGCTCACGCCCCCCGTTTCTTTCGGCCACAGCACCCGTGCTCCCGCCTAACCTAGTATCCAGGAGATCTTCAGATGCAACTCAATCCGGCCGAAATCAGCGAACTGCTCAAGAGCAAGATACAGAGCCTCCAGGTCACCGCTGATACCCGCAATCAGGGCACGGTGGTGTCCGTCACCGACGGTATCGTGCGTATCTACGGTCTATCCGATGTAATGCAGGGCGAGATGATCGAGTTCCCAGATGGGGGCTTCGGTCTTGCGCTCAATCTTGAGCGGGACTCGGTTGGCGCGGTGGTGCTGGGTGAATACGAGCACATCACCGAGGGTATGACGGTCAAGACCACCGGCCGGATTCTCGAGGTGCCCATCGGCCCCGAGCTGATCGGCCGGGTGGTGAATGCCCTGGGTTATCCGATCGACGGCAAGGGTCCGATCAACGCCAAGATGACCGACGTGATCGAGAAGGTTGCTCCAGGGGTTATCGCCCGGCGGTCCGTGAATCAACCGGTGCAGATGGGGCTCAAGGCGCTCGATTCGATGGTGCCGGTGGGAAGGGGCCAGCGGGAGCTGATCATCGGCGACCGGCAGACAGGCAAGACTGCTGTGGCGATCGACACCATCATCAACCAGAAAGGAAAGGATCTTTTCTGCGTTTATGTGGCCATCGGGCAGAAAGCTTCCACGGTGAAGAACGTGGTGCAGAAACTCGAGCAGTTTGGTGCTATGGCCTACACCATCGTGATGTCGGCCTCTGCCTCGGAGAGTGCTGCCATGCAGTATCTGGCGGCCTATTCCGGTTGCACGATGGGCGAGTATTTCCGGGATCGAGGACAAGACGCGCTGATCATTTACGACGATCTCAGCAAGCAGGCAGTGGCATACCGCCAGATTTCCCTGCTGTTGCGACGTCCGCCGGGTCGCGAGGCGTATCCGGGGGACGTATTTTATCTGCATTCGCGACTGCTCGAGCGCGCCGCGCGGGTCAACGAGCACTACGTGGAGCAATTCACAAAAGGGGCGGTTAAAGGCAAGACCGGCTCGCTCACTGCCCTGCCGGTCATCGAGACGCAGGCGGGCGACGTTTCAGCCTTTGTGCCCACCAACGTGATCTCGATCACCGACGGCCAGATCTTTCTGGAAACCGACCTCTTCAACGCCGGTGTGCGCCCTGCGATCAATGCGGGTATCTCGGTTTCCAGGGTGGGTGGAGCAGCGCAAACCGATCTCATCAAGAAGCTCGGTGGTGGGGTGCGTCTGGCACTTGCCCAGTACCGTGAACTCGCAGCGTTTGCGCAGTTTGCATCCGACCTCGACGAAGCAACCCGCAAGCAACTCGAGCGCGGACGCCTGGTGACTGAACTGATGAAGCAACAGCAGTACAGGCCGCTCACCGTCTGGTCGATGGCCGTCACGCTCTTTGCGGCCAATAATGGTTATTTTGACGACATCGAGGTGCCCAAGGCGCTCGCCGCAGAAAAGGCGCTTCACGACTTCGCGCAAACGAAGTACGCAAGCCTCGTGCAGACGATGGAGCGCGACAAGAAGTTCAGCAAGGAGGTAGAAGCTGGCCTTCATGCCTGCATGAAGGAGTTTAAGAAGGCCGCAGCCTACTGAGCCTTTCCAACCCGGTCGACAGCGATCCACGGAGTGCAACATGCCAGGCAGCAAGGAAATCCGAACCAAAATCAAGAGCGTGCAAAACACGCGCAAGATCACCAAGGCGATGGAGATGGTCGCGGCCTCCAAGATGCGCAAGGCGCAGGAGCGGATGCGCGCCGCCCGTCCCTACGGCGACAAGATCCGGATCATCACCGCCCACCTCTCCCAGGCGAATCCGGAATACCGGCACCCCTTTCTGGTCAAGCACGGCGAAGTTAAGAACGCCGGCATCATTGTGGTCACTACCGACAAGGGCCTGTGCGGCGGACTCAACACCAACACCTTGCGGATGGTCACCCAGCGCTTGCGTCAGTTCCAACAGGCCGGCGTGAAGGTTCAAGCCACCGCGATCGGCAATAAGGGCTTCGGGTTTCTGGGGCGGGTGGGTGTGAAAGTGGTATCGCACGTCACCCATCTTGGCGACACGCCGCACCTCGAGCGTCTGATCGGGGCTGTGAAGGTGCAACTCGACGCCTACACCAAGGGCGAAGTCGACACCGTTCTGGTGGCCTACTCGCGCTTCATCAACACCATGAAGCAGGAACCGGTGATCGAGCAACTCCTGCCGCTCTCAGCAGAGCGCTTGCATGGCGCATCCACCCACAAGTTCGGCTGGGACTACATCTACGAGCCCGATGCGGCCACGGTGCTCGACGACCTGCTCAACCGTTTTGTGGAGGCGATCGTCTACGGCGCGGTGGCCGAAAACATGGCCTCCGAGCAGAGCGCGCGCATGGTGGCGATGAAGGCAGCGTCCGACAATGCGAAGAAGGTGATCGGGGATTTGCAACTCTCCTACAACAAGGCAAGGCAAGCAGGCATTACCAAGGAGTTGAGTGAGATCGTTGCCGGCGCGGCTGCGGTATGAAGCTGAGGCTCACGATTTCCTTCCGGCGTGAAACCGCATTCGATCTGAATCCATTCCAACGACCATCGTCAGGACAAGCATCATGAATCATGGAACCATCGTCCAGTGCATCGGCGCTGTTGTAGACATCCAGTTTCCCCGCGAGAGCATGCCCAAGGTCTACGAGGCCTTGACGCTTGAGGACAGCTCCGGCAGTCTGGCCGAGCACGGCCTCACCTTTGAAGTGCAGCAGCAACTCGGCGACGGCGTTGTACGCACCATCGCGCTGGGCTCCTCCGATGGATTGAGGCGGGGCATGCCGGTGGCGGCCACTGGGGCGGCGATCTCGGTCCCTGTAGGCACCGCCACCCTCGGCCGGATCATGGACGTTCTGGGTCGGCCGATCGACGAGGCGGGCCCGGTGAAGACCAACGAGCGCCGTGCAATCCATCAGCCTGCGCCGAAGTTCGATGAGTTGAAACCCACCACCGAGCTCCTCGAGACCGGGATCAAGGTGATCGACCTGGTCTGTCCTTTTGCCAAGGGCGGCAAGATCGCACTGTTCGGGGGTGCAGGGGTTGGCAAGACCGTGAGCATGATGGAACTCATCAACAACATCGCAAAGCAGTACGGCGGGTACTCGGTGTTTGCAGGTGTGGGCGAGCGCACACGGGAGGGCAACGATTTCTACCACGAGATGGAAGAGTCGAAGGTGCTCGACAAGGTGGCCATGGTGTTCGGCCAGATGAATGAGCCGCCCGGGAACCGTCTGCGGGTGGGCCTCACAGGATTGACGATTGCCGAGAAGTTCCGCGACGAGGGCCGTGACATCCTCTTCTTTGTCGACAACATTTACCGTTACACGCTCGCCGGAACCGAGGTTTCAGCCTTGCTCGGCCGGATGCCGTCTGCGGTGGGATACCAGCCCACGCTTGCCGACGAAATGGGCCGCCTGCAGGAGCGGATAACGTCCACGAAGACGGGTTCGATCACCTCGATCCAGGCGGTGTATGTGCCCGCCGACGACCTCACCGACCCCTCGCCGGCCACCACCTTTGCGCACCTCGATGCCACGGTTGTGCTTTCGCGCGACATTGCGGCGCTGGGTATCTACCCGGCAGTCGACCCGCTCGATTCCACTTCGCGTCAGGTCGACCCCAACGTGATTGGCGAGGAACATTACGGTACCACCCGAAGGGTGCAGGCAACGCTGCAGCGCTACAAGGAGTTGCGTGACATCATCGCGATTCTCGGGATGGACGAGTTGTCGCCCGACGACAAGTTGGCGGTGGCAAGAGCGCGCAAGATTCAGCGCTTCCTTTCCCAGCCCTTCCATGTGGCCGAGGTCTTCAGCGGTATCTCGGGAAAGTATGTGCCTCTCAAGGAAACGATTCGTGGCTTCCAGATGATTGTCAACGGCGAGTGCGACCAGCTTCCCGAGCAGGCGTTCTACATGGTCGGGCCGATTGAAGAGGCTTTCGAGAAGGCGAAGAAGCTGTAGGAGTCGCGAAGCATTGGAGCGATCGGAGTCTTCGGGGCGTTCATCGCCTCCGTTGGTCAGGCGCTTCGGAATCATGCCGAATGAGTACTTTCTGGGGATGCTTTGATGGCCACCATGCATGTTGATGTGGTAAGCGCCGAGGCCTCGATTTTCGAGGGAGAGGCAGAGTTTGTGGCGCTGCCTGGTCAGGATGGGGAATTGGGCATCATGCCGCGGCATGTGCCACTGATCACCCGGATCCGTCCCGGGGCCGTCCGGATCAAGGTGGTCGGGCAGAGCCATGAAGAGTTTGTCTTCGTGGCCGGTGGGATTCTCGAGATTCAGCCCGACGCCGTCACCGTATTGGCCGACACGGCGATCCGGGGCGCCGATCTCGACGAGGCCAAGGCAGAGGCTGCACGGAAGGCTGCCGAGGAGGCGATGGTCAATCGCACCTCCGAACTCGAATACGCCAAGGCGCAGGCCGAACTTGCCTCGGCGGTGGCCCAGATCGCCTCGTTGCGTCGATACAGGCGGACGTCGCGCTGATTGCAGCTGCGCACCGGGGCGGATTTCAACGCTTCCGGTCCGCACGGCCCATCCACCCGGGTCCGCGGGGGCAGCGCCCTTGAACGATGTATTGATCAGGGCCCTGCTCAGGCTCCCCACGCCTTACACTCCGGTCTGGTTGATGCGTCAGGCCGGACGTTATCTTCCAGAGTATCGCGCCACCCGGGCACGTGCCGGAAGTTTCCTCGCGCTGGCCAAGACGCCCGAGCTGGCGTGCGAGGTCACACTTCAGCCGCTTGATCGCTACCCCCTCCTGGATGCAGCGATCCTCTTTTCCGACATCCTCACAGTGCCCGATGCAATGGGTCTGGGGCTTTATTTTGCCGACGGTGAGGGGCCGCGCTTTGCACGAACGGTGCTTTCCGAGGCCGATGTGGCTGCGCTTGCAGTGCCCGATATGGCAAGCGATCTCGGCTATGTGATGGAGGCGGTGAGTCTGATCCGCACAACGCTAAAGGGAAGGGTGCCACTGATCGGGTTCTCCGGGAGTCCCTGGACGCTCGCTTGCTACATGGTGGAAGGCGGGGGAAGCGAGGACTTCCGCAAGGTCAAGACCTTGCTCTACAAGCGGCCCGACCTGATGCTTCGGCTCTTGCAGCGTAACGCCGAGGCAGTGGCTGCTTACCTCAACGCCCAGATCGAGGCCGGTGCGCAGGCTGTGATGATCTTTGACACCTGGGGCGGGGTGCTCCCTGATGGACTTTTCCAGCAGTTTTCGCTTGCCCCCATGCGGTGGGTTCACGACCACCTGCTCCGCGAGCGAACCGAGCAGGGTCAACGGTCTCCAGTCCCCAGCATTGTCTTTACAAAGGGAGGTGGTTTGTGGCTTGAGGAACTGGCCTCCACCGGCTGCGATGCGCTTGGCGTGGACTGGACGGTTAACCTTGGTGCCGCGCGGGCGCGGGTTGGCTCCCGTGTGGCACTGCAGGGCAACCTCGATCCGATGGCCTTGATGGCCGACCCTGGGCAGGTCCAGGGCCAGGCGCTCAGGGTGCTTGAGAGCTTCGGATTGCCACAGGACGGGTTTGCACACGTCTTCAATCTCGGGCACGGGATCTCGCAACACACGCCGCCCGAAAGCGTCGAGGCTCTGCTTGAAACAGTGCGCACCTACAGCACGCGGCAGCGGGAGCAAGCCCAGCTCGCAGTTATGCACAATTCCGGAGCACCCTAGTTAGAGGCCTCCTTTCCAGTGCCGACCGAGCGATGCGCTGCAAGTATATGACTGACCACGATTAAATAGACTTTCGGAGTGGTTCGATACCGATCTGGGC
>VGHO01000153.1 GCA_016868175.1 Betaproteobacteria bacterium | reverse complement strand
AGCCGGGGGCTGTGGAAGGGATCGCCGGTTCCGTAGGGGTTGGTGAGGGCCTGTGGAGTCCCAACACCCGTGGCTGGCCCACGGTCCCACGCAAAGGGATTACGCGCCGCGTCCTGCCAGTCGCGCCGAATCTGCTCGCCACTGATCACCGGAGGTCTCCAGACCTGATCGAAGTTCAGTCCTGATTGCTGCTGAAAGGGGTAGCGGTAGCCGTCGAGACGCCGGGGGCAGAAGGGATCATTCGGACAGATCTGAGCCAGCGCCGGTAGGCTGGGTTGCAGCGCCCCCAGGACCAGCCAGACGGCGAATCCACCGGGCAGTCTGCGGATCGCACCCCTCCAGCGATCCGCCGGCCAGCCGTCGATCGATGTCGTCTGCAAGCGACTTGCCAAGTTCCACCCCCCATTGATCGAAGGGATTGATCCGCCACATATGGGCTGCAACGAAAACCCGGTGCTCGTAGAGAGCCAGCAGGGCCCCCAGACGCTCAGGGCTGAGCCGATCCATCATCAGCAGTGTACTTGGTCGGGCACCGGCGAACACCCGATGGGGGGCTAGCTGCTCTGCACTCCATTCCGGGTTTGCACCCTTGACCCTCTCGCCAAGGGCTTCCCTGATCGTCTTGCCGCGGAGCAGCGCCCAGGACTGTCCGAGCGCATTGGCGAGCAATTTGCGGTGGGCTTCTGCGTTGGAGTGATCCGGGTGTTGAACAAGAATGAACTCCACCGGCGTGACGTCGCTGCCCTGATGCAACCACTGAAAGAACGAATGCTGCGCGTTCGTTCCAGGTTCACCCCAGATGAGAGGCGAGGTGCTCTGCGCAACCGGGCGACCGTGGTTGTCTGTTGACTTGCCGTTACTCTCCATCTCGAGTTGCTGGAGATAGGCAGGAAAACGTGCAAGACGGCTGTCGTAGGGAACCACGCAGCGGGAAGCAAAACCCATATCGTTGCGATTCCAGACGTCGAGCAAGCCGAGTTGCCAGGGAAGATTCTGTTCCGGTGGCGCCTCGAGCCAATGGCGGTCCATCGCTCGGGCCCCTGCCAACAGCGCCTCGAATGCCTCCGGCCCGATTGCCACCGCAGCGCTCAGCCCGATCGGCGACCAGAGCGAGTAGCGCCCTCCAACCCAATCGGGAAACGCAAACGTGCGAAGGACGCCGAAGGCTTGCGCGGCTGCGGGGTTGGACGTGATCGCGTAGGTACGCTGGCCGAAGAGGCTGCTGTCGGCCTGGTCCATCCAAGCCCGGATCCTCGAAGCATTGACGAGCGTCTCCTGCGTGGAGAAGGACTTGGAGCAGAGGACGACGACGCACTGCGCCGGGTGCAACAAGGACAATACCCCCTCCAGTTCGTGCAGATCTCCGTTGCCAGCAAAGTGAATCTTCAGATGCGTGCCCCGGATACCGAGCGCGCTGAGTAGCAACCTCGGACCAAGATCGGAGCCCCCAATACCAACGTGAACGATGTGTTGGACCTGAGGGTCGATACGCAGCCGTGCCGCCTCTTCGAGAAAGGCCCTGCGGGTGCGAACAAGCTCATCGAGCCCCTTGCGGCTGAGTTCGTGATCCGTGGCGCGCAACCGCAGATGCCCGGCTGCCCTTCCCTCGCTCGCATTGACGACCTCACCGGCTGCCATCGCATCACGATGACCGGGAAGGTCGCGCACAAGGGAGAGTTGCGTCAGATCAAGGCGCAACGCGTGATCCCATGGCTGGCGGCTCGCGTCGACGAAGATACCCGCCGCCTCGCCAAGGCAGTCCTGATGTGCGTCGCCGCTGAGCGCACTTTTCACCCAGACCGCCTGCCGCTGCAGGCGGTCTCGGTGGTGGGCCAGACGGGTCAGCAGTAATGCCTCGGCAGGATCACTCATTGCTTTGCATGACATCCGGTTAGGGGTGGGGGTGGGGGTGGGGGTGGGGGCGGATGCGGGGCAGATGCGGGAGGCGGGGGTCGTGGACGACAGTAGTTGCGCATCAACCAAACGTCGGGGCTGCCTGACCCGTTTGTGTGCACAGAATGCAACGCGCAAATCCTCGAGCGAGTGTAATTCACGCCATCGTCCTGTAAAAGAGTGCCTTGTAAAAGATTGCCTTCCAAAAGAGTGCCTATGCATGCCGTCAATGATCCAGCGCACCCATCCCCGCACCTGGGGGGCGAACCCGTTTCGCCCGACGGGTACAAACCGTCTTTAACCCGCGCAATGCCGCAGTCTCGCGACAACGATGAGCATCCCGGACGCCCGGCAGTTGGCCAGCATCCGGACGCTCTCGAACGATGCAAGCCTCATCACGAGGAAATGACGCGGTGGCGTCAGGATCTGCATGCGCATCCCGAACTTGGCTTTCAGGAAACACGAACCGCAGGATTGGTTGCGCGACGCCTCGAGTCGTGGGGTATCGAGGTGCATCGCGGCGTTGGCAAGACCGGCGTGGTGGGCGTGCTGAGTGCCGGAGCCTCCAGTCGGCGTGTAGGACTTCGCGCCGACATGGACGCACTTCCCGTGGTGGAGCTGAACCGTTTTGCGCATAGTTCGAAATACCACGGACTGATGCACGCCTGTGGTCACGATGGACACACCACCATGCTGCTTGGCGCGGCCAAGGTACTCGCGCAGACCCGGCGTTTTGACGGCACAGTGCACTTCATTTTCCAGCCTGCCGAGGAGGGCCTCGGCGGCGCGGTCGCAATGATGGAGGATGGTCTCTTCGAGAGATTCCCTTGCGACTCGATCTTCGGGATGCATAACCGGCCCAGCTTGCCGGTTGGGCATTTCAATGTGAAGGCCGGAGCGATGATGGCGAGTGCTGCGTCGTGGGATATCCACATCACGGGTTACGGTGCACACGGAGCCCGGCCCGAGTCGGGAATCGATCCGATCCTGGTGGGTGCGCAGATCGTTTCGAACCTTCAAGCAATCGTTGCGCGCAATGTGAGGCCCGTGGAGACAGCCGTGGTCTCGGTGTGCCAGTTTCATGCCGGAGACGCTTACAACGTCATTCCCCAGACCTCTCGGCTTGCCGGAACAGCGCGCGCGTTTTCCGCAGAGGTGATGGCGCTCATCGAAACAAACATGCGCCGGATTGCCCAGGGCGTGGCAGCAGCACACGGGGCAACGGCCAGCGTAGACTTTCGAAACATCTTCTCGCCTGTGATCAACGACCCGAACGAAGCGGAGTTTGCAGCCGCCGTGTGCGAGGAACTTGTGGGCAAGGAGAGAGTTCACCGAAATCCGCCCTTGGTCATGGGATCGGAGGATTTCGCTTTCATGTTGCAGAAAGTGCCTGGATGCTATCTGAACATCGGAAACGGGGATCATGAGGGCGGATGCGAAGTACACAACCCGTCATACGACTTCAACGATGCGGCCTTGCCGCTCGGTGCTGCATTCTTTGTACGCGCCGTTGAGCGCAAGCTTTCCCTGCTTCACGCCTGGCGAGGCGCGTGAGGACGGTCTCCCGATGGATGCGTACCTCCTTTCAAGGGACCCGGTTGCGCGGGAGATGGGCGGAGCCCTGGTTGCCGGAGCCGATCGAGCCACTTTGACCTTCCGATGCGAGTGAAGCATGCGACTCCCCGATGAGGTGTACCTCCGACTCGGATTCGGCCACGATCAGTTTGAGCAGGCGATGCTGCTTGTGCAGCAACTCGGCTCGAATCAGGCCGCAGATCAGGCCATGGGGTTACCGCAGGGGACGGTTGCCCGATGGGCGAAGTTGTGGATCAAGGCACAGAATGCGGAAGGCAACGGATCCCTCGGTGACGACGGCGAGTTCGGTGCAACCTCCGCGCGCAGCATCTCGCAGGACACTCCGGAAGGCGTTTCCCAAGGCGACCTGCGCGATGAGCCGTGGGCCGGCGAAACCCGTTGGGGGACAACTGAACATTCCAGCCGCCCCCGGATCCGCAGCGATGCTGAACGACAGAACCTCGACGACACCGAAGATGCGCTTCGCGCTTTCCGCCGCGGCGCTGGTGCGCGATCGGGGCTGAGTCGATTGGTGTCGTCGCCCGCCACCGAATCCATGCCATCTGCCTCACGCGAGGCTTTGCGGTCTCCAGGGGGAGAGTTGGTGCAGCCAGCCAACCGGGGACCGATGCGCTTTCGGGCGGGGGAATCCGTGACATCCTCGCCAAGGGAATCTGCGCTTCCAGTGGCCGGCGAGTCCATGGATACTGCGCGGCGGATGCGCGCGCAGTCGCCGCTTCCCGACCGGACCACCCTCGAGCAGCGGAGCCTCGCCCTCTCGCGGCTCGATGAGGTTGCGCAGGGTCTTCGCAAGTTATCCGAGGTTTCCGAACGGGCTGTAGCGCAGCCGAGGTCCTCGAGCGACGAGGAGATCCGGGCAACGCTCAAACTCGCCTCATCGATGATGGAATTCATGGCCAAGCAGCAGGAACAGTTTCTTGAGCGGATCCAGGGACTCGAGGACGCTCAGCGGCAGATCCTTGAGCGTGCAGACCCGGGCCTTGCCCTGGGGTCGAGAGTTGATGAACTGACGAGGGCTGTGAATGCGCTGAGTACGATGGATCAGGTGGTGCGTGTTCGGGAAGAGGTGGCCGAGTTGCGCGATCTTCTCGAGGAGGTGCTGCGGTTGGCCCCGCGGCTCAAGGACAATGCGCGCGAAGTGGTACGGCTCGAGTTGGGCGAGCAGGCGCAGGGCCTTGGTGATCGCCTTGCCGTGATCCTTCGCCAGCATGCAGATGCGATGCTCGAGTCGGACGCGCGCATGCCAGGAGCGCTCGCGGAAGTCCTGGACGGGCAGTGGAATCCGATGTTTGCCCGGCTGCTCGAAACTGTTGATGCCGGATTTCGCACGCAGAGCGCAGTGGTTTCAACGCTGCGCACTGAATCCGACCGACGCGAGCAGGATTCGCGACTGTTGCTGCAGGAAATGAAGCAGGCGCTTGATCGACGCGAACAGTCCCTGCGCAACGGGCTTGAGCAGCAGGCGCAAGCGCAGGTCCAACTCGCGCAGGCGATCCATCAGGAAGATCAGAACCGGATGAGCCAACTGGTGGACAGCCTCTCCGGCCTCGGTCGACAGATCAGCCAGAATGACCAGAGGCTTGGTCATGCACTTCAACACCTGGCCAGCGATCATCAACGTGTTGCCAAGGAACTGGTGGGCGTTTTGCAGCAGCATGAATCGGAGATCAAGTCCACGCAGGTGGAGATGGCAGAGGTCCGGGAACTCCTCGAGGGCGTTCGGCGGGTTCTCCACGACTTCACCGGAGCAACGGCGCAGTCGGCACAAAACCAGCGCCTTCAGCAGGACCTTGCGCGGCTCCAGCGCGATCTGGACGCACTGCAAGTCCGTTCGCAGCCGAGGATCCTGATCTGAGCGCTACCGCAACTTCAGGGAGCGCCTGCCGAGGATTTCGACGCTGAAGGCTGGCCTGCCCGCTGGCGCTTCAATCGCAACAGCGCGATGCTTCGCGCGAAGTGCTGACCATCCTCCTGCGCGGACTTCAGGGAAAGCAGCATCTTGCGCATTGCAAAGCGTGCTTCGGCCGGAAGGGTGCCGTCTTCCTCGAGCACGAGCGGCCTACCCTCTCCGGGCAGATTACGGAGTTCCCCGCGCTCGCGCGCTGCCTCGATCCGCTGGTCGGCGATCCAGTCGAGTGCGAGTTTCATCGCGGCGCCTCCTCCGCAGCGTGGTGCACACCGTGTGCTGAGGTGGAAGCGTTTCCTGGCTCGCCTTTGATCGGATTGCATGTGACCGCCAGCAGGCTTGTTGCCGCCTCGGGCTGCATTCCGAGTAGCCCCGCGCGGCTGTACAGATGGAGCTTGTTGCGGGTGTCGGCAATGTCGAGGTCGCGCATGCTCAGCTGACCAATCCGATCAGCCGGGGTGAAGGCGCCCTGCCCCTTTTCCATCGTGAGACGCTCGGGGTGATAGGTGAGATTGGGGCTGACGGTGTCGAGGATCGAGTAGTCGTTGCCGCGTCGCAACTCCAGGATCACCTCACCGGTGACTGCACATGCAACCCAGCGCTGCGCAGTTTCGCGAAGCATCAGGCTCTGCGGATCGAACCACCGACCGTGATAAAGCAACTTGCCAAGCCGTCGCCCATTGCCTCGGTACTGCTCGATCGTGTCTTCGTTGTGGATCCCGCTCACCAGGCGCTCGTAGACGATGTGCAGAAGCGCCATGCCCGGTGCTTCGTAGATCCCACGGCTCTTGGCTTCGATGATGCGGTTTTCGATCTGGTCGGACATGCCCAACCCATGCCGCCCGCCAATTGCGTTGGCCTCCGCAAAGAGCGCGACCAGGTCTGAAAAGCCACGACCGTTGATCTCAACCGGAACGCCCTCGACAAAGCGCACACTCACCTCTTCGGCACGGATCTCGACCGCCTCGTCCCAGAACGCAACGCCCATGATCGGTTGCACAAGGCGTATTCCCCTGTTGAGGAACTCGAGATCCTTTGCCTCATGTGTGGCACCAAGAAGGTTCGAATCGGTGGAATACGCCTTCTCGACGCTCATCCGGTACTCGAAGCCATTTGCGATCAGATATTCGCTCATCTCCTTGCGACCGCCGAGTTCGTCGATGAAGCGCTGGTCGAGCCAGGGCTTGTAGACGCTGAGCCTGGGGTTCACAAGCAAGCCGTAGCGGTAGAACCGCTCGATGTCGTTACCCTTGAAGGTGCTGCCGTCGCCCCAGATGTTGACCCCGTCTTCCATCATCGCCACGACGAGCGCTGTGCTTGTGACCGCACGTCCGAGCGGCGTGGTGTTGAAGTA
>VGHO01000152.1 GCA_016868175.1 Betaproteobacteria bacterium | reverse complement strand
TTCCGGCAGTCTCCGCAAAGCTACAGTGGAGGCTCCATGCGCCCCTGTGAAGCGTGCCGCCAGCGCGGTGCCGTCGTGGTCGAGACCGCGATCGGCCTGGGCCTCGTGGTGCTGGTGTCGATCGGGGGCATTGGGGCGGCGCTGGCATGGATGCAGGCGCAGGAAGAGCAGCGGGTGCTGAGCGCACTGCTACGCAACCCGTCCTCGCAAAACCAGGTGTCTGCCGAAGGCGGTTTGCAGGTTGCCGCCCGCGACGGCCTCTACGTGGGCACTTCGGTTCGCTCGCCGGCCTTTGCGCTCTGGCCGCAGGGCGCCACGCAGGCAGGCGCTCCAACGTCACGGCGAGGCGCTGGGGGCAGCGAAGCGCCTCCGTCGCAGACGACGACTGCGTCGCACCCGCCTGTGCCGTCGCACCCCACAACTTCGACAAGGTAGCTGCAATGCCGGGTGATAACTCCCTCGTTCCGGCCTTGCTGCTCGCGTTGATCGCGATCCTCGGGCTGGCGCTCCTCGGCAATGCAGCGCTGCGCCTCGGAGCGCCGTGGTTTCAGCAACAGCTCGGATTCTGGCGGGAAATGGCACAACTGCGCACGCAGGATCATCCCGATTCCGCGCCGGATACCGGTCGGGTGCACCCGCTCTGGGCTGGTCGCAGGTCTCAGCCCTCGGAAAGGCTCGATCGGGCGTTGGGCTGGAGGAGCGGTGTTTCGCAGCGGCGGATGCGGCAACTCGAAGTGGCCACTCCCGAGCTGTTGTCGTTCCTGGCCCGGGCGCTGCGCGCAGGGCATTCGCTGCACGCGGCCATCCACTGGGCGGGCGAGAGTTTTCCGGGAGCGCTCGGCGAGGAGTTCGCCCGAATCAGCGCGCAAATGCGCTTCGGGGTGGAGATGCATCAGGCACTCGAGGCCTTTGTTGTGCGCTACCCGCTGGGGGAGTTGCGGATGTTTGCTGCGGGCTTGCGCATTGCGGAGGAACTTGGGGGGCCACTGCCAGCGCTTCTCGAGCAGTTGGCAAGGCAGACGCGCTTGCGCCTCAGGCTCCGCGCCCGGGTGAAGGCCCTCTCGGCCGAGGCTCGCTGGTCGGCGTGGTTTCTCGGTGCGCTGCCTTTTGTGCTTGCCCTGATCCTGAGCGTGTGGCGGCCCGAGCACATCGCGGTGCTCTGGAACGCTGAGAATGGCCGCAAGCTCGTGTCGATTGCCCTCGCGCTGATGACGATCGGCATCTTCTGGATGCGGCGTCTGGTGGCGCGGGTGGAGGGCTGAGCGATGACCCTGCAAGGATCCGGATCCCTCGGCCACGCAGCACATCCGTGGTGGCATGCAGTACGCGAGCACTCTGCGCAGAGTTTTCGCCTCGCCCTGATCCGCGCGGGCGTGAGGCACCCATCGAGGCTTGCGGGGCTTGCCGGGTTACGCACGCTTGCGATTCTCGCGGGTCTGAGCCTGGTGCTCGGTGCAGGCGTGGGGCTTATGGGGGCTGCGGGTCTCGGGCTCACTGGAGGTGGGGGTCTGGGGCGCGCCGGGGCCACAGCCGTGGGACTCGGTGGCTTGATCCTTGCCGTCTTGCCCGACGTCCTGGCGCGTGCTGCGGCAGCGTCACGGTCGCAGAACCTCGCAACCGATCTGCCGGATGCGATCGACCTGATCACACTTGCGATGGAGTCTGGCCTCGGACTCGAGGCGAGCCTCCATCGCGTTGCGGCGGAGATGGGCCATCGATCGAGGCCGCTCGGTGTGGAGTTTTCTGCGCTGAGCCTTGCACTTCGCTCCGGAGTCTCCAGGGGCGAGGCGCTTGCCGACATGGCATGGCGGTGTAATGCGCGCGAACTCGAAATGCTTGCCGCGCTGGTGGTGCAGGCGGATCGGCTGGGCACGCCGATCATCGACGCCGCACGCGCACTGGCGCAGGGGATGCGCGAGGCACGCGAGTTTCAGGCCGAGGAACGTGCAGGGCAGGTGGCAGTGCAGCTTGTGATTCCGCTTGTGCTCTGCATGCTGCCCGCGCTCTTTGTGGTGTTGCTCGGGCCTGCGCTCCTGCAGGTGGCCGATGCGCTCAAGGACCTTTGAACCCAGCGAGTACCGACATGATGCCTTCAGACTCAACCCTTGTGAACACGCAGGCTGCGCTCTTGTGGTCGGCCGCAATCTGGCTTGCGGTGCCGCTGATGCTGGCGGTGCGTCGCCATCTTCACGAGTCGTTTCGCAGCGCCCGCCACAGGGATGATCGCGCCCTTGATCTGGGTTTCTGGCTGTGGGATGCGCTTGCACTCAGCCCGCTGCTCGGTTTGCTGCTCCTTGGCCTCTTCCAAGTCTGGCCGCACTGGATCGGCGAACCGCCGGGTGAGCGTGAGGGGGCTTGCGCCTTTCTGATCCAGGCTGGGTTTGCGGTGTGGCTCGGCGACGGACTTGCGAGCCTGCGCCATCGCATCGAGCACACCCGCTTTTTCTGGCGCTGGCACGCCTGGCACCACCAGGTCGACGCAACCGACTGGCTCGGCACGCACCGCCATCATCCCTTCTCGCGGATACTCGGCTTTGTGCTCGAGGCACTGGTACTTCTGCTTCTGATGCGGATACTCTTCGGGTATGTGCACTGGCCTGCGATTGTGGGCTCGCTCGCGTTGCGGCGCGCCTGGGCGATCTGGCTGCACAGCGGTTCCACATGGGGCATGCAAGGCAGTATCGGTCGCTTCGTTGTGCTCCCCGCCCAGCATCGGATGCATCACAGCGGCGCACCGATCTACGCTGGGCTCTTCCATCATTGGGATGCCGTCTGGGCAACGCTTGTTCGCCTGCCGGGTACGCTGCGGGGCACTATCCAGCGTGGAAGTGCGCCGCGCGTCGCCTGGGAAACACAGGGCCCCAGGCTCAGCGCAGCAGCGTTTCCCGCTCGGGCAGCTCCACCACAACCAGGCTGCCGTCGGACCTGCGAAGCACCGCGGAGCTTGCGCGTACTTCGTGCAGTCGCAGCGCGGCCGACAGAGGCTCGCCGAGTTCAAACACCCGGGGCTTTTCGCCATTGACGGCTGCGATGATCGTGCTTTGCGGGCCTGCCATCATCACGCCACTGAGCTTCACCTCGCTGGCTTCGAGAGCAGCGGGCGGTGTTGCCGCGGTTGACGAGAGCATTTGCTGCAGCGATTCGGCAGCCTGCAGCGAAGCAGGGCCCGAGGCCGCGAGGGGCTGGGCTAGCGACGAGGGCGGGGCTGCAATGGGTCGCGGCGCGAGCCACTGGCTCAGCCAGTATCCAGCCAGATAGGCCGCAGCGAGCCAGAGGAGCACCGTGAGGGTTCTCGACCATGCAGGTATCCGGGTTGCCTTGAAGGATCTCGTCACGCGTTCCTCGGTAGTCACGAAGGGTTGTTATGATTATTCCACGCTCGAGTGCGTTTCAGTACGGCAAAGAGGGGAGTATGCGTCGACAGCTTGGCCTCACCCTGATCGAGATCATGGTGGTGATCGTGATCATCGGAGTACTCGCGGCCCTGATCGTGCCCCGGGTGATGACGCGCCCCGACGAGGCACGCGCTGTTGCCGCCAAGCAGGACGTTGCCTCGATCATGCAGGCGCTCAAACTCTACAGGCTGGATAACCAGTTCTACCCGAGCGGCGAACAGGGGCTGTCGGCGCTGGTAACCCGGCCGACGGTTGCGCCCGAACCGCTCAACTGGAAGTCCTACCTCGACAAGGTGCCGGTGGACCCCTGGGGCCGTCCCTTCCAGTACCTCAACCCCGGCGTGCGGGGCGAAATCGATGTCTTCAGCCTGGGCGCAGACGGCAAGCCGGGCGGACAGGGCGTGGACGCCGATGTGGGTAACTGGTCGCTCTGAGAGCCGGGTGAACGCCCGGGCAGGTGCAGCGCGTGGCTTCAGCCTGATCGAGGTTCTGGTGGTGCTGGTGGTGCTGGCATCCACCCTTGCGTTTGCCTCCCTGTCGCTTGGCAACCTTCGTGCGCGTGGGCTCGAGTTCGAGGCGCAGCGTCTCAGCGCGCGGCTCGGTGCGGCTGCAGAGGAGGC
This sequence comes from Betaproteobacteria bacterium, assembly GCA_016868175.1. Lineage (GTDB taxonomy): Bacteria > Pseudomonadota > Gammaproteobacteria > Burkholderiales > Burkholderiaceae_E > UBA3064. Next base: position 2,751 of record VGHO01000152.1, on the reverse strand, counting down.
GCGGCTCGACGGCCGGGCGATCCGCTTCGAGCTCGACGATCGGGGCTACCGCTTCTACCGTTTGCAACTCGGGCGCTGGAACCTGATCCAGGATGACGAATTGCTTCGGCCGCGGTCGTGGGAGCAACTCACGCAGTGGTATCCAGGCGGTGAAGTTCCAGCCAGCCAGAGTTTCGAGCTACTCATCGGTCACGAGCCCATCGCCAATCCGTGGGTGCTGCTGCTGGGCCGGGGCACCCAGAGGATGCGACTTGTGAGCGACGGGGTGCGACCGCTTCGATGGCAGAGCCTGAGCGGATAGTCGAGGCGGGCGGTGGCGCAAGGTTGCCGACCTTGCTGCGGCGCCGTGCGTTACGGGGATTCTCCCTGATCGAGATCCTTGTGGCCCTTGTGCTGATCGCGGTGGCCATGCTTGCCGTGTTTCGCAGTCTTGGGGTGTCCACCCGCACCTCGGAAGTGGCGCAGGCCCGGATGCTTGCGCAGTGGAGCGCCGAGAACCGTCTGATGGAGATCCGGTTGCGGCGCGAGTGGCCCAATCTGGGCCAGGACCGCTTCGACTGCTCGCAGCTCAACGTGGTGCTGAGTTGTCTGCAGCAGGTCTACGCCACGCCAAACACGGGATTCCGAAGGATCGAACTCCGGGTCTACGACAGCGGCGATCGCCAGGTGGCACGACTCGTTGGCTTTGCCACCCTGGCCCGATGAGTGCCGCAGAAAGGACCGCTGCGGAAAGGACCGCTGCGGAAAGGACCGTCGCGGAAAGGACCGCTGCGGGAAGGACCGTCGCGGAAAGGACCGTCGCGGAAAGGACCGTCGCGGAAAGGACCGCTGCTGCAAAGGCCAACGCATGGATCGTCCCCGCAGGGGCTCCAGGGGCATGGCAGGCCGGGCTGACGTTGATCGAGTTGCTGGTTGCGCTGCTGCTGATGGCCCTGCTTGCAACCCTTGGCTGGCGTGGACTCGATGCGGTTGCACGCTCGAGTGCACAGGTCTTGTCGCTCGCCGATCAGACGCAGATGATCCACCAGACGCTCTCGCAACTCGAGGTGGATCTGATGGAGGCGGCGCAACTGCGGCGCAACGGCCTCTTTGCACTCGAAATGACAAGTCCCGTGGCGTCGGACGGCTGGCGTTCCAGCGGGCAAGGTCAATCGGTGGCGTCAGCGTTTCTCCAGACAGCGGCGCAATCGCAGGAAGCAAGCTGGATCCTGTTGCGTCGCGCGATTCCGGAAACGCCTTCGCTCGCACCGCTCCGATGGGTACGCTGGCAGGTCCGCGGGGGGCGCCTTCAGCGGGTACTCAGCGTTGAGCCCCTCAGCGCGGAGGCGACGGCTGCGCTCGATGCGTCGGGCGTAGCACCGGGGGTGCAGGTGCAGGTACAAGTGCTGCTCGAAGGAGTGCGTGCGATGGAGTTGCGGCCAATCGTGCCGATGAACGAAGCCGAAGCGCTCCAGCGCACCGAGCGCTGGTCGGGAGTGGAGGTGGTGCTGGTGCAGGCCGACGGACGGCGCTTGCGTCGCATCCTGTCCTTGCGCGACTGAGCCCATGCTGCACCGAACAATCCTGCGAAGCAAGCCTCTCCCTGGGTTGATGGGGTCGGGCACCGGTCGCGGGCCCCGCAGCGCAAGGGGTGCGGCTGTGATCGCTGCGATGCTCGTGGTGGCGATTGCGGCGATCGTGGCGGCGCAGGTGTTCGAACGACAACAGCTTGCAGTACGCAGCGTGGAAAACCGGATGGACGCCTCGCAGATCCGCTGGATCGAACGCGCGGCAAGCGACTGGGCGCGGCTCGTGCTGCGCCTCGATGCGCGCAGCACCACCACCGATCATCTGGGCGAGCCCTGGGCCACCACAGTCAACCAGACCGAACTCGATCCCACGGTGTATGGCGGTGCGCGCGCCGGCACCAAGGACGCCAGGGCGACACTTTCCGGACAGATACTCGATGCGCAGGCGCGCTTCAATCTGCGCAATCTGGTCGACACGAGAACCGCAGGTGGCCAGTCCGTTCCGGAGCGGATCGTGTCGGCGCGCGATCTTGCGGCGTTGCGTCGCTTGCTTGGCGCACTCGGACTCGACGCAGCACTCGCCGAGCCGATCGCCGCATTCGCGCTTTACCAGGACCTCTCGCGCAGCACCGATCTCCTGAAGGTACCCGGCATGGATACCAGCCTCTTGCGCAGGCTCGAAGCCTTCGTGATCGTGCTTCCGGAGCGCAGTGCACTCAACCTCAACACCGCTCCGGCCGAGTTGCTGCACGCCTACTTCGGCGCACTCGACCTGAGTGCGGCACGGATCCTTGCAAGCAGGCGTGAGCGGCAGCACTTCAGCGATACCCATGCGGTGCGGGCGCTGATCCCGGGCGAGCCCGATCTGCCCCCATCACACTTCGCCCTGGGCTCGCGATACTTCCTGATGGAGGGGGTGATAGGCTACGGCCGCGTTGAGTCGCGGGCACGCATCCTCTTTGACCGCAGGCCTGCAGGGGCCGCCGATGGGGATGCAGTGCTGGTGGTCTGGCGGGAAACGCTCTGATCCAACTCCTAAACACCGCGTATGCAGCAGGCTTCACGACTCCAGTATCGATTCCTTCCGGCGCGCGCGTCGGTGGGATCCGGCGCTGCCCAGGCACTGCGCATGGCGAGTGAACACGCGGCCGCAGATCTTCCCGCGCACCGGCGAAGCAGCAGCCCCGAAGAGCAGGCCGCCCCTGTTGCGCTCATCCTGCATCCGCGCGATGCACGCCAGTTG
>VGHO01000151.1 GCA_016868175.1 Betaproteobacteria bacterium | reverse complement strand
AGCGATTCACTCGACCACGGGCCCAGGAAAAGCGCGCCGGCATGACGAATCCGGTTGGCCCAGCGCTCGGGGTCGGTGGCGATGATCTCGAGGTGCTCGGCAGCGACCTCATTGGCAAGATCGCAGGCTTCCTCGAGACTGCGGACCTTCACCAGCATGCCGCGCCCCGCCATCGAGGCCTCGATCACCGCGCGACGTGGCAGATCGAGCACCAGCCGGTCGAGCGCCCGCTGAACCTGGTCGAGGAAGTTGCCGTCGGGGCAGAGGAGAATCGCCTGCGCCAGTTCGTCGTGTTCGGCCTGCGAGAAGAGATCCATGGCCACCCAGTCAGGCGAAACGCCGCAACCATCGCACACGATGAGGATTTCCGACGGACCGGCAATCATGTCGATTCCCACCCGACCAAAGACTCTGCGTTTGGCCTCGGCAACGTAGGCGTTGCCCGGTCCGGTAATCTTGTCCACCGACGGAATGCTTTCGGTACCGTAGGCGAGTGCTGCGACCGCCTGGGCTCCGCCGATCGTGAACACCCGGTCGGCACCGGCGAGCGCCGCAGCGGCAAGCACGAGCGGGTTGCGCTCGCCCTGCGGCGTGGGCACCACCAGGATCAACTCGCCAACGCCCGCTACCTTGGCCGGTACCGCATTCATCAGCACCGAGGAGGGGTAGGCAGCCTTGCCACCGGGAACATAGAGGCCCACCCGATCGAGTGCGTTGATCCGTTGACCGAAGCGGTTGCCGTATTCGTCCTCGTAGGACCAGCTCTCGAGGCGCTGCCTCTGGTGGAAGTGCGCAATCCTCGCATGCGCATGCTCAAGAGCCCTACGCTGCCGATCGGGAAGGGTTGTGAGGGCCGCGTGGCAGGTCGACGGGTCGACTTCGAGTTCGGCGATGCGGGCTGCCTCGAGTCGGTCGAATTGCCGGGTGTAGCGAAGCACCGCCGCATCGCCCTCCTGGCGGACTGCGGTGAGGATCTCCGACACCACCCTGCCGACCGCATCGTCGCGCTCCTCCTCCCAGGCGAGGCGCTGTGCGAACCGCGCTGCAAAGCCCTCCTCTGCGGTATCGAGGCGCAAGACCCTCATGGCCAGCGGGCGTGTTCGGCCGCGCGCCGGGCATCGTGGCCTTGCAGGTCGAGTGCGCGCAGCAGCGGTGCAAGGCGCTCGCCGCGCGTCTTGAGCGCAGCCTGGTTCACGATCAGTCGTGATGAGACCCTGCAGATCTCCTCCACTTCCACCAGGTGATTCGCCTTGAGGGTACTTCCAGTGCTTACAAGATCGACGATAGCCTCGGCCAGACCGACCAGCGGGGCCAGTTCCATCGACCCGTAGAGCTTGATCAGGTCGACATGAACGCCCTTCTCGGCAAAGTGCCGTCTAGCGGTTGCGGTGTATTTGGTGGCCACCCGAAGCCGTGCTCCGCGACGCACTGCGCGTGCGTAATCAAAGCCCGCCCGTACCGCCACGCACATCCGGCACCTGCCAATCCCCAGATCCACCGGCTGGTAGAGCCCCTGACCGCCGTGTTCGAGGAGGACGTCGTGGCCAGCGACTCCCATGTCGGCGGCACCATGTTCCACATAGGTGGGCACATCGCTCGCACGCACGATCAGCAGTCGAATGCCCGGGTCGCTGGTTTCGAGGATGAGTTTGCGCGAATGCAGCGCAGCTTCGGCCACCGTCACGCCGGCATGGACGAGCAGTGGGATTGCTTCCTCAAGAATCCGCCCCTTCGAAAGCGCAAGGGTGATCGGACCCGTCGCGGCCCTTGCGGTCGCAGGCGAATCGTGACTCGCCCGCACACCCGCGTGATCGGGTGTGGCGCCACTCATGCGCGGACCCGCTCCACCCGCGCACCGAGTTGCTGGAGCTTGCCTTCCATGCCCTCGTAGCCGCGGTCGAGGTGGTAGATCCGCTCCACCGACGTTTCGCCCTCGGCAACCAGCCCAGCGATCACGAGCGCTGCCGACGCGCGAAGGTCGGTGGCCATTACGCGCGCGCCCGACAGCCCTCGAACGCCCTTGACGACCGCAGTATTGCCTTCGATCTGTATGTTTGCGCCAAGGCGGTTGAGTTCCTGCACATGCATGAAGCGGTTTTCGAAGATCGTCTCGTGAATGATCGACGTGCCGTCGGCGAGCGCGTTGAGCGCCATGAACTGCGCCTGCATGTCCGTGGCGAAGCCGGGGTAGGGCGCAGTCCGAAGGTTGACCGGAAGCGGGCGCTCGTGCATCGCCAGTTCCACCCAGTCCTCCCCCGTCTGAAGGCTCGCTCCGGCCTCGCGCAGTTTCTCGAGCGTGGCATCCATGCTTGCGGGCAGCGCCGAGGTGATGCGGATCCGACCCCCGCAAGCTGCAGCCGCGCAGAGCAGCGTGCCCGCCTCGATCCGGTCGGGCATGATGCGGTGGCTTGCGCCGCGGAGCGCGTGAACACCCTCAACCCGCAGCTGATCGCTTCCGATCCCCTGGATGTGCGCTCCCATCGCCACGAGAACCCTGGCCAGATCCACCACCTCGGGTTCGCGTGCCGCGTTTTCGATCAGTGTCTCACCCTCGGCAAGCACAGCGGCCATGAGCAGGTTTTCGGTGCCGGTAACCGTGACCATGTCGGTGACGATGCGCGCCCCGCGCAGCCGATCCGCACGCGCGAGCAGATAACCGTGCTCGATCCGGATCTCGGCACCCATCGCCTCCAGGCCCTTGATGTGCTGATCCACCGGCCGCTGTCCGATCGCACAACCCCCTGGCAGGGACACCCTTGCCTCGCCGAAGCGGCCCAGGAGAGGCCCGAGGACGAGAATGCTTGCCCGCATCGTCTTCACAAGGTCGTAAGGTGCCTCCACCGAAAACAGGTCGCTCGCCTGAAGCCGCATCCAGTCGCCCTCACGCTGGATCTGTACGCCCATCCCGGCGAGCAGGCGCTGCATGGTGCGCACATCCTGCAGCTGCGGGACATTACGCAACTCGAGCGCCTCTGCACTGAGCAGACTGGCCGCAAGGATCGGTAGCGCCGCATTCTTGGCGCCCGAAACATCGACGCGGCCCTCGAGTTCACCACCACCCCGGATCAGGAATCGATCCATGTCGTTGTCTCCGCTTTGACAGCGCCACCGGCATGGGGGCGCGTTGTTGTGTTGCAGCCCCCTCGGAGCGCAACCGCGACCGCGTCGGTCAGGGCTGCCCGGGAGTGCGAGCTTGCCCCAGGTTCGGTGGCTGCCCGGGAGGATGTGCCTCCTCAGGGGTGAGAGTCTTCATCGAAAGCGCATGAATCTCCTCGCGCATCCGTTCTCCGAGTACGGCATACACCATCTGATGCCGTGCGATCAGCCGCTTGCCGGCGAAGGCACTGCACACGATGCGCGCCTCGAAGTGGTGGCCATCTCCGCTCACCTCAAGCTCGTGGCAGTCGAGCCCGGCGGCGATGTAGCCGCGCAGTGTGTCTGGCGAAAGCATCTCTAGCGATCCCCTTGCATGATGTCGAGGAAGACGTCCTCGAGGCTTGTTCCTTCGATTCTCAGATCGTCGATATGGCCACCGTTGGCCCTCACCGCAGCAAGCAGCGCTTCCACCTGATCATAGCCCTTGAAGCGCAGCCGATGCTGTTCACCGGTGGACAGGCGCAGGTTGAGCGTGCCACCCTCAAAGCGCGAAAGAAGGGTTGCGGTTTCCTCGAGCGCAACGACGCGGCCCTGCTTGAGCATGGCGATCCGGCCACACATCGCCTGCGCTTCCTCGAGGTAGTGGGTGGTGAGGACGATGCTGTGCCCCTGCCGGTTGAGTTCACCGATGAACTTCCACAGGGTCTGACGCAATTCCACATCAACGCCCGCCGTGGGCTCATCCAGGATGATCACCGGTGGCCGGTGCACCAGCGCCTGCCCGACCAGTACCCTGCGCTTCATCCCGCCCGAGAGTGCCCGCATGTTGGCGTTGGCCTTTGCAGCGAGATCGAGCCTTTCGAGCAGTTCGGTGATCCAGCGGTCTGCGGCGCGCAGGCCGAAATAGCCTGCGGTCATCTCCAGGGTTTCGCGCACGGTGAAGAAGGGATCGAAGACGAGCTCCTGCGGGACTACGCCAAGCTGACGGCGCGCACGCTCGGGTTCGCGCTGCACGTCCACACCCATCACCCGGACAGCGCCTTCGCTCGGGCGCACAAGTCCAGCGATGATCGAGATGAGCGAGGTCTTGCCTGCCCCGTTGGGCCCGAGCAAACCGAAGAACTCGCCCTCCTCCACGCTCAGCTCCACGCCCTGCAAGGCGCAAAGCGAGGCATACTTCTTGCCAAGACCGAGGATCTCGATCGCCTTCATGCTCGCGGGGCGCCGAATTCGGCGTGCAACCCATACACCGAGGCGAGCGAAATCAGACCTTCAGGCAGATGCTCAAGCTGCACACGGACGCCGAGGTTGCTGCCTTCGCGGATCAGCGCAACGAGCGCAGCAACTGCAGCCGAATCGAAGTGCCTCAGGCTCGACCCGCGGATGCGCAGCAACTCACCCCCCGGCATCCCGGTCGCAGGTGCCGGCTCGATGCCCGGCGCCGGTTCGCGGCCCTGAGCCTGCCTGCGTAGCGCCACGAGCAAAGGGTCGAGCGCGGCCGGAAGTGTGGTGAGGTCGAGGCGCTCCGGGAGCGCCGCAAAGGCACTCATGCCAGGGGTCTGCCGGGCAGATCAGGACGCAGGCGCAAGGCTTCGCGGTTCAGGGCTTGCGACTTTCGAGCGCCCGGTTACGGTCCGCCAAGGCGGTGATCAGGCCTTCGATGCCGCGTGCGTTAACCTCAGACGCAAACTGGTTGCGATAAGTCTCCACGAGCCAGACGCCTGCGACATTGATGTCGTAGATCCTCCAGGCATCGCCCTGGCGTTGCAGGCGGTAGTCGAGGCTCAGGGGGTCGCCCCGGGTGCCGATCAACTCCGAGCGGACGATCACCTCGCTGTCTGCGGGATCGCCACGAAAGGGCTTCAGGCGGATCTTCTGGTCGGCAACGGCCTGGATTGCGCCGGCGTAGGTGCGCGTGAGCAGCACCCGGAATTCGGCACTGATGCGCTGTTGCTGCTCCGCAGTCGCGCTGCGCCAGGACCTGCCGACCGCAAGCGCGGTCATGCGCTCGAAGTCCACGTGCGGCATCACCACCTGCCCCACAAACTCGTTGAGCCTTTGCGGGTTGGCCAGCAACTCCTGGCGCTGCCTGCGCACACGATCAAGGATCTCATTGCTGATTCGGGCGATGAAGTCATCGGGCCGCGCCTGGGCCCAGGCCGCGCCTGTCGCGAGCAGGCAGGACCCCGCTGGGAGTGCCCAGAGTGCACACACCACGCGCCGTCGCTTACGCAATGGCGCTGCTCCACGGAAACGGCTCAATAGGGGGACGGTCATCAGAGGAGGCTACACGCGAGGTTGCCAGAGGGAGAGTGCCAGAGGGGTGGGCAGAGCGCTGGTGCTTGAGGGAGGAACCGCTAACCGTCGGGGGGATCGCCATCATAGATCTGGCTTCGCCGACGCTGCAAAAAACTGTCGCGCGCGAAGAGGTATCGGTCGAACACGACGAGTTGCGCAGCCCTGGACGCTTGCAGCAGTTCGGCCCGGGCGCTGAGCACTCCGGAGGCAATGAGGGCGTAGCGCAACTCGCTCGGGTTGATCTGCCGGATCGGGGTGTAGGGGAGAAAGGCAATCCTCGCGCCCACATCACGGACTGTGGAGGGGCCAAGCAGAGGCAGGACCAGGTAGGGTCCGCTAGGCAACCCCCAGACTGCGAGGGTTTGACCGAGATCTTCGGTCTCGTGCACAAAACCCATGGCGGTGGCCGGGTCACGCAGGCCAGCGATCCCCAACGTGGAATTGAGCACAACCCTTGCAAGACTCGATGCCGCCTTCACAGGCTTGCCCTGAAGGGCGTGGTTGAGCGCGCTGACTGCATCGTCGAGGTTGGTGAGAAAGTTGCTGATTCCGTCGCGGACGGGCGCCGGAACCGTTTCGACGAAGGCCTCCGCAAGAGGCCGGATTACTGCGCGATCCACCCGTTCGTTGAAGTCGAAGATCGACCGGTTGACCGGCTCGAAAGGATCGCCCGCAAGCACCGCAGCGCTCGGTGCAGGCCGAAGGAGTTGTTCGGGGGAGGTCCCGTTGGGTTGCGCCTGGGCAACGGGGTGCCAGACGCCAAGCAGGATGATCAGAAGACGGACAAGGCAAAGCATGTGCAACACCACTGAAGCCCTCACCGAGGCCGCAACGCGCAAGCGGCGAGGCTCCCGCTCAGCGCTTGTCTCCGGCGCCAGCGTCTGCCGCGCTTCGGTAGAGAAACTGGCCGATCAGCGATTCGAGCACCACTGCCGACTGGGTCATCCGGATCACGTCACCCTCCTTCAGATTGCGCGTATCGCCCCCAGCTTCGAGGCCGATGTACTGTTCGCCAAGCAGGCCCGAGGTGAGAATCTTTGCTGAAGAGTCGACCGGAAAGCGCAGATCGCCATCGATCTGCATGCGCACTTCGGCCTGAAAAGTTCCCGGGTTGAGGCGGATCTCCGCCACTCGCCCCACAACCACCCCGGCGCTCTTCACCGGGGCACGCACCTTCAGCCCCCCGATGTTGTCGAAGCTCGCCCGAACCGCGTAGCTCGGACCGAAATCGAGTCCTCCCATGTTGCCTGCCTTGAGCGCCAGAAAGACCAGCGCGGCCAGACCGAGAAGCACGAAACTTCCCACCGCCACATCCTTGTCCATGCTTGCCTCGTTGCTTGCGAATTTCCTCGGGATGATAACGAACTTGTGCGACGCGAACCCTGCTGACGACGCCCTGGCTGCCCCAGTCAGGCGCCAAAGAGAAGCGCGGTGAGCAGGAAGTCCGCGCCCAGCA
>VGHO01000150.1 GCA_016868175.1 Betaproteobacteria bacterium | reverse complement strand
CGGACTGCTCGGCGCTCATCGAAGACCTCTCCCTTGACGAACCGTGCTGGAACTCTGCACAGCTTCCGAGACTGCGACCGATGCGACTCTCGAGCCTTCGAATGCACAACGAACAGCCTCGCAGCCCTGCGGAGTATAGAGCCTATTCCGGACTCCTGATCATGCCGGGATCCAATGCAATCCCCGTCTGGAGAATCAGCAGTTCGACGGCCCGACAGCGATCGCCAAGGAGGCTCTGGCGCAACTTCCATGCGGTCCAGCGCGCCGTTTGGCCGGCGCGGGCCAATACAACTGTGATCGGATGTGAGGAATTTGCCGGAAATCCAGGCCTTTCGACCTTCCGTCCGCTCCGATATGATCCGGCAGCGGTTGGGGGTTTGCGCGTCCGCGCCAACTGCCCTCGCACCTTCGGCCCTCGCCGGGTCCTACTTCAGGAGCGCTTATGTTTCCAGAATTCCGTGAACTGATCAGCCGGCTCAAGACCGAGGATCTTCACTTCAAGCACCTGTTTGACAAGCACAATGATCTTGATCAGAAGATCAGGAACCTTGAGGACCATGTCAACCATGTTCATATGCGCCAGGAGGAGATCGAGCGGATGAAGAAGGAGAAGCTCCACCTGAAGGATCAGATCTATCAGGTCCTGCTGCGTCACAAGGCGGAAAGCCAGGTGCAGGATCGTTAGCGCTTCCCGAGCCAGCGCTGCGCTGCAGCCATTTCAATGAGTTGCTGCGGACACCGGGTTTGCTGGGCGTCGACTTTCGGCAAGCGCCAATCGGCACTGACCTCACCCGTGGTTTGCGCCCAGGCGATGATGAATTTCGAGAGGGCAAACAGGATGCCCACGTTCATCCGACCCCAGACCTTCACCCGGAAGATTTCGGGTAAGCAGGCTGCCACGATCGGCAACGCGAAGTCCTGGAGGATGGAAAACAGCATCAGACCCGCCAGCAAACGGGTCTTTTCGCTGTGCAGGCACTGAAAGCGCGGATCGGCATCGATCGCAGCCCAATTGAGCGAAGGTGCCTTGGCGGCGTCTACGGCAGACATGCAAGCCTTCCCTGCATGGTGTTTCAACGGCGTGGCGTGCCAGGCCGAGCGAGGCTGCATGAGCAATTCCCGTCGCGGTAAATCGATTCACAGGCCGCGCTCAACCCAGGACGGTCCCACCTTGCTCAGACCGGTCCACCCGACACCCCGAGGCTAGGAGGGCAGGCTGACCATTGACTTCCGCGTTACACATGACTTATCCAAGCAGTGCGCGTGCCGCTGCGCTGTAGACCGGGATTCCCAGGAGGATGTTGAGCGGAAAGGTGATGCCGAGACTGAGCCCGAAGTAGATTGCCGGGTTGGCCTCGGGAATCGCATCGCGCAACACGGCTGGAACCACGATGTAGGAGGCACTCGCAGACAGGACCATCAACAGAAAGCCGTCGGACAGAGTAAGGCCGAGCGCCCGGGCGAGCGCAAGCGCCATGCCGGCGTGCACGAAGGGCGCCAGCACGGCGTAGCCAAGAAGTGCCGCAGGTGCCTTGCGCGCATCGCCGAAGTTGCGCGCCACCATGAGCCCCATGTCAAGCAGAAAGAAGGCGAGCATCCCCTTGAAGAGATCGCTCGAAAAGGGTTGCATGGTCGACTTTCCCGACTCTCCGCTCAACAGACCAACGAGCATGGACCCGAGCAGCAGCAGGTGGGCGCCGCTGGTGAAGGACTCGTGCAACACCGCGCCAATCGAGTGGGGCTTCGGGTTGGGCGCATTGACGGGCGTTGTGTCCCGGTCAGGTGCCCTGACCGGGACAGACGCTGTGCTGAGGACGGGCGCCGTGGCTGGGACGGGTTCCATGGCTGCGACCGTTGCCGAGGCGCGGCTGGGCGCGTTCCTCGCCTTTCGAAGCGCGTTACCGATCACGATTGCCACGATGATGGCGGGCGACTCCATCAGTACCATCGCCATGGCCATATGGCCGCCAGCGCGCAGTCCGGAGTCTTCGAGGGATTGGATCGCGGTCACGAAGGTGACCGCGCTCACCGATCCGTAGGATGCTGCAAGCGCTGCGGCGTCAAAGCCCGAAACCTTGTGCCGCAAAAGTGCGTAACCGAGCAGCGGAACCAGAATGGCCATCAGCATTGCGGCCAGCAGGCTGAGAAGGATCTCGAGCGTCAATCCGGAGGCGGCAAGCGCAAAGCCTCCCTTTAGTCCGAGAGCCATGAGCAGGTACAGGGACAGGAACTTCGCAATCGGCGCTGGAATCTCAAGGTTCGATCGCAAGGCACCGGCAATCACGCCAAACACAAAAAACAGGATGGCCGGGTCAAGAAAGTTTTGCATGATGGCGCTCAGGGTTTTCGGTCACTGCAGAGGGTTGGAGCAGCGGGGGAGCGATGATCATCGGTGGAAGCAAGTCCCCGGCCAGAGCTTCCCGATCCTGCCAGACTCGCGAGAGCGCTGCGCCAGGCCCGCTGGATCGCCGCACCAGAACTGGTCGGCCGATTCAGCAGGATCGGCCTCAAGCCGCCAGACCTGCTCGGCCGACCCGGCTGGATCCGTATCCGGTCGACGCTCTGCGCCTTCGTGCTGCTGCGCTTACACTCGATACTGATCAGGAACGACCCGCGTAGTACCCGGACAGGAGGCAACACGATGACATCCCCGACCAAGTATCTTCTCGATGAGGCACGCATGCCGCGCGCCTGGTACAACATCCAGGCGGACCTCCCGGTGCCGCTTCCCGCAGTACTTCATCCCGGCACTCTGCAGCCGATCGGACCTGCGGATCTTGCTCCATTGTTTCCGATGGACCTCATTCTTCAGGAAGTGTCCACCGAGCGTGAGATCGAGATACCCCAGCCGGTTCGGGAAATCTACAGGCTCTGGCGTCCATCGCCCCTGGTGCGCGCTCATCGCCTCGAAAAGGTATTGCAGACGCCCGCAAAAATCTTCTACAAGTACGAAGGTGTGAGCCCGGCGGGGAGCCACAAGCCCAACACTGCGGTTCCGCAAGCCTTCTTCAGCGCCCAGGCGGGGGTGAAACGCCTCACCACCGAGACCGGGGCTGGACAGTGGGGAAGTGCCCTGGCCTTTGCAGGTTCCCTGTTCGACCTCGAAGTGCTGGTCTTTCAAGTTCGCGTGTCCTACGACCAGAAGCCCTACCGCCGCGCTGTGATGGAAACTTACGGCGCGCGCTGTGTTGCATCACCTTCCCAGGAGACAAGCTACGGGCGGAGCGTACTTGCAGCGCGACCCGACCACCCTGGAAGCCTCGGGATCGCGATTTCGGAGGCGGTCGAAGTTGCCGCGCAACGCGACGACACCAAGTACGCGCTTGGCTCGGTGCTCAACCACGTGCTCATGCACCAGACCGTTGTGGGGCTTGAGACGATCGAACAAATGCAGATGGCCGACGCATGGCCCGACGTGGTGGTGGGCTGCACAGGCGGCGGCAGCAACTTTGCCGGCATCGCTTTTCCCTACATCGGACACGCCCTGCGTGGCGGTCAGCGTGCGCGCATCGTTGCGGTTGAACCGGCTGCGTGCCCCTCGCTCACGCGTGGTCGCTACGGCTACGACTTCGGCGACACCGGCCACATGACGCCACTCGTGAAGATGCACACCCTCGGGAGCAGTTTCACCCCACCTCCCTTTCACGCCGGGGGCCTTCGCTACCACGGAATGGCGCCGCTAGTGTCGCATCTGAGGGAACTCGGCATCATCGAGGCAAGCGCCTACACACAGACGCAGTGCTTCGAGGCTGGCGTGCTCTTTGCCCGCGCCGAAGGAATCGTACCTGCACCGGAGGCCAACCACGCAGTGAAGGGCGTGATCGAGGAGGCTCTGCGCTGCAGGCGGGAAGGGCGCGCAGAGACGATCCTCTTCAACCTCTGCGGCCACGGGCACTTCGACATGGCTGCCTACCAGCGCTACTTCGCGGGCGACCTCAGGGATGAGAGCTACAGCGAAGAGGAGCTGGCGATGGCTCTTGCCGGCCTGCCGAGTGTGCCGGCCTGATCAAATGGGGCAAGTCTTGATCGCCTGAAGCCCGGGAGCTTATTCGAACTTGAGTGGCTGCCCGGTGGACTCGACCACGGATACCCAAAGGTCTCCGTCAGGACTCACCCTGCGGGTTCGGCGTATGGCGAGTTCGATCGGTACGTGCACGAAGCGGCCGTGCCAGCGCCCGATCAACATCGCTGTATTGCCTGCCATGGCCGCATGCACTGCGTTCCTCGCCATGTTCCAGCAGTACACACTGTCCGACGGGCAGGCGGGCACGCTGCGGATTGCGTAGCTCGGATCAATGTACTTGACCGTGGCTTCACGTCCCAGGGACGCATAGTGCGCCACGATCGTGTCGCGCAGAAATACCCCGATGTCCTTGAGTTTAGGGTTGCCGCTCTTGTCAAACTGCGGTTCCCTGCCGGGCTCGTTGAGCAGGTCCTGACCCGCGCCTTCCGCAACCACCACCACCGCATGGCCCTTGCGCTCGACCACCCTTTCAAGACAAGCGAGAAAGCCGTGGTGCCCGTCGAGCTTGAGCGGTAGTTCCGGGATGAGGACAAGGTCGGCCTCGGTGGAGGCAAGCGCAGCCTGGCAGGCGAGAAAGCCCGACTGACGACCCATCAGCTTCACCAGGCCGATGCCATTGAGCGCAGCGAGCGCTTCAACCCGCGCGCTTCGGATCACGTCAACCGCAGCCGAGTAGGCAGTCACGAATCCAAAACTTCGATCGATGAAGGCAATGTCGTTGTCGATGGTCTTGGGAATTCCCACCACCGCCATCGAAAGGCCGCGACGACCGACCTCCTGTGCGATCGCAAGCGCGCCACGCAGCGTACCGTCGCCACCGATCGCAAACAGTGCGCTGATCGAATTGGCCTGCAGGCTGTCGACGACCTCCTCGACATCCTGACCCCCACGCGAGGTGCCAAGGACGGTTCCTCCTTCGTGGTGGATATGTGCGACTGCATCGGGGGTAAGTTCAATAGGCACATGTCCGTGCCGCAGCACAATCCCTTCGTAGCCGAAGCGAAAACCGAGAACGTTGCGCACCCCATAGCCCAGGCACAACTCCAACACGATCCCCCGGATCACGTTGTTGAGACCCGGGGCGAGGCCACCGCAGGTGACGATTCCGAAGCGCGCAAGGCGCGGATCGAAGAAGATCCGGTCGCGTGGCCCGGCAAGTTCGAAGCCTGCGGGTTGCGTGGATGCGTCTGTCGAGAGCGTCTCGCCCGACACCGAATCGTCGAGCAGCACCTTGTCGGCAGCACCCACGAAATGCACCGAGCCGCTGCCAAGCCGATGTGCAACCGGTGAGGGCAGCATGCAAGGTCCGATCGCCCGGATACCAAGTTCCTCGGGGCTGAGGCCGTCGGCAGCCCGATCAATCTGGTCTCCGTCGTGCACACTCATACGGCCCTGCTCCCCCGATGAACCAACCAGTGATCGCGGAGTGTACTACCCGAGTACTGGCGCAGGTAGCCACCTGTGGGCCCAGCCGCGCGCGACGTTCCCGGCAACCCTTCGAGACCGAAGTTGGGAGGCAAATACCGCCGCGCTTCAGGTCGTGGGGTCAATTCGCCGATCGTACGGGGTGGCGCCGAAGACCCTGAACCCCTGAACCCCGCTGGGGTCACTCACGTCGAGCGGCGTGGGCAGGCGGCAGTTCCTGTCGCTTGGAGCCTCCCTCGGGTTGGGGATGATGCTTCCGATGCAAGCAATGGCTGCGTCGGGGAACTACGACGCCATGTTGCTCGCATGCATCGACCCGCGCTTCCCGAAACTCACGATCGACCATATGAGTTCGCGGTCAATGATCGGAAAGTACAGTCAGTTCAACATCGCTGGTGCGGCGATCGGTGCAGTGGCACCTAAATTCAGCGGCTGGCAGCAAACCTTTTGGGAAAACCTCGGTGCATCGATCCAGTTGCACAACATCCCCGCGGTGATTGCGATCAATCACCGCGACTGCGGTGCAGCGAAGATTGCCTACGGGGACGCAGCAGTCGCCACCCGGGAAGCCGAGACCGCAACCCACCGAGATGCACTTTTGGCAGTCAGGAGTGAAACGGTCAAGCGCTACCCCAACCTGCGCGTTGAACTCGGCTTGATGGACTTGAAGGGGCAAGTCGAAACCTTCTTTTTCTAAGCAGCAGCAGACTTCTGCGGCAAGGAGTGAAGGCGTGCCGCATCGCCCGGAGTGAGCCCCAGGCGCGGGGCCCGACGCGTGCGATACCGGACCAGATCTCTGCCCCTCGCCCCATTCCTGACCCCGTTCTGACTGCGCTGCGGGCGGGTCAGCGATTCATGTTGGCCGACCCTTGAAACGGTGGTGCCTGACGGGCGCGGGCTGCTGCGGGAACTGTCGATCCTGCGATTGACTGGCGTTGGCCGAGGGGTCAGCGCTCGGGAGGGCGTGGACCTGTTGCTGTATCCCGAAAGACTTCGTCGAGGGTGGCTGCGTGCAACATTGCTACGGAGCGCCACCTTAGTGTGGCAAGACTCTCGGCCTCCAAACGTTGCCGCGCCCATTCGGGAAGCGTGCCGAACTTCGCTACAAGGAGGTCCGACAGCAGATCCAACGAGGCATCTCGCTTGCCTTGTTCGAGGCCCGCCTCGCGCCCCTCCGTCAGGCCACTCTCCCTACCCCTTTTGAGCCCGTCTTTGATTCCATCGATACGACCTTGCCGAAGGCCCTCCTCGCGGCCTGCGGTGCGACCTTCCTCGATCCCTTTTTCCATCCCCAGTCGCATTCCCTCCTTGATCCCCATCCTGATCCCGGTGTGGGTAGAGACCTTGATCATCGTGTTGTAGTCCTTGAGCGCCTTCTCGCGATCGAAGGCCTCGTCCCGCGCGTAGCGATCCTCGCTCAGCGCCTCGAGCGAGCGC
>VGHO01000149.1 GCA_016868175.1 Betaproteobacteria bacterium | reverse complement strand
AGGCAAACGTGTAGCGGTTCTGCGCGGGCAACGACTGCTCGGGGAGGTACGAAGACTTCACCGCGATGGTGAATTGATACTTCTCAGAGGGCATGCGCTTGACACCTGTCGGGATAGAATGCTCGATTCTGAAGGATTTGCAAGGAAGGACATCATCGAGGCAACAGCAGCCGGGTCATCCGGGTAAGGCATCCTGGTAACACGCCCGGGAAACGCACCGGAGAAACGCTTCCGGATGGCGCACCCTGTAAACACACTCGGGAAATGCTCCCGGATGCCGCGCCCGGGAAACGCATCCGGTTCAGGGGAGTCTGATTCGATGCACCGCCCTGCCTGGCCCGCCCAACCACCCGGGCACCCCAGGCAGGGAGCCCGCGCCGGTTGGCCTGTGCCCGAGGCGAGGTTGCCAAACGACCCAGGTACGGGTGGCAAATGGTCAAGGCACGTAGCATACCGATGAATCCGCCGCACCGTATTGCTCCCAGCCTGCTGTCGGCCGATTTTGCGCGGCTCGGTGAGGAGGTGCGGGCAATCGAGGCGGCGAGCGCCGACTGGGTGCATTTCGATGTGATGGACAACCACTATGTGCCAGCGCTCACCGTTGGTCCACTGGTCTGCAGGGCGCTGCGGCCGCATACCCGCCTGCCGATCGACGTGCACCTCATGGTCAGGCCGGTCGACGCGCTGATTGTCGAGTTCGCCGAGGCGGGCGCCAACTCGATCAGCTTCCATCCGGAGGCTTCCGATCATGTTGATCGTTCGCTGCAATTGATCCGGGACCGTGGCTGCTGGGCGGGCCTGGCCTTCAACCCGGCCACCCCCTTGCACTGGCTGGATCATCAGATGCATCGCCTCGACCTGATTCTGCTGATGTCGGTCAACCCCGGCTTCGGCGGACAGCGTTTTCTGGGTTCAACGCTGGCCAAGCTCGCCCAGGTCCGCGCGCGGATTGATGCGCATCAGCGCAACGATGGGGGGGCGATCGTGCTCCAGGTTGATGGCGGGATCAGGGTCGACAACATCGCCGAAGTTGCGCGTGCTGGGGCGGATTGCTTCGTTGCCGGCTCATCCGTGTTTGGCGAGCCCGACACCGACGGCGGCTATCGCGGCGTTATCGGCCGCATGCGCGCCGCGCTCTCCCGTGGCTTCGTCGAGCCGGCATGAGGAAGGCGCGTGAACGGTGCGGGATGAGGCTGGGTGAGAGCCAGGGGCCGCGCCTTCGGCGCTCCAGACGGGGGTTAGGGTGAACCCAGGGCATTGCGCGATCCCATCGGGTGGACAGGGTGTTCGCCCCAGCGCCCTGCTTTTCGATCTTGACGGTACCCTTGTGGATACTGCACAGGACCTCTCCACCGCCGCAAACGCAGCGCGTCGGTCCTGCGGACTACCCGCGTTGCCGGTTGAGCGCATTGCAGCCTTCGTTGGTCAGGGCGCCGAGGTGCTGATGCGCCGGGCACTCGCCGACGATCCCGATCGCTCTGCGCACGCTGATCGCCTCGCCGAGGCGATGCGGGTCTTCGAGGCGGCCTACGCGCGCTGCAACGGGGAGTTGTCAAAACTCTACCCAGGTGTACTTCAGGGGCTCGGACGACTCAGGGATGCCGGGCTGCCGATGGCGGTGGTGACCAACAAGCCGCAACGCTTCAGCGAAGCCTTGCTTGAGCGGATGAAGCTCACAACCTTCTTTCGCTTCGTGCAGGGCGGCGACGTGGTTGCACACAGGAAGCCGCATCCGGAGCCTCTGTGGCAGGCGATCGGGCAGCTGGGATCCACGCCGGCGCAGACCTGCATGCTGGGCGATTCCCGCAACGACGCGCTGGCGGCGCGCGCAGCAGGAGTGCGGATCCTTCTCGTGACCTACGGCTACAACGAGGGGCGCGATCCCCGCGACGAGGATTGTGACGGCCTGGTCAGCGACGTCGATGCCTTTGCCCAGCGGATGCTCGAACCTTGAAGCCGCCGCGCGCAAGACCGGGCCGCCCTGTGCGCAGGAACCCGTCAATCACGGAGCCCGAATTCAGGGCGCTCGCGGCGCAGGAACCCGTTGATGACTGAGCTCGAATTCAGGGCGCTCGCGGCGCAGGAACCCGTCAATCACGGAGCTCGAATTCAGGGCGCTCGCGGCGCGGGAACCCGTTGATGACGGAGCTCGAATTCAGGGCGCTCGCGGCGCAGGGGTTTGACCGGATACCCTTGATCAGCGTTTGCCTTGCGGATCTTGAAACGCCCCTGTCGGTGTACTGCAAGCTCAACGAACCTCGGCAGCGCAAGAACTCCTTCCTGCTGGAGTCGGTTGAGGGAGGCGAGCGCTTCGGGCGATTCTCCTTCATCGGACTCGCGGCGAGCACCGCGATCCGCAGTCGCGACGATCGCATCGAGGTCGTGCACAACGATGCGGTGATCGAGCGGCACCAGGGCGATCCTCTCGACTTCGTGCGGGCCTTTCGGCGGCGCATGCGTGTGGCAATCCGGCCGGGCCTGCCCCGCTTTTGCGGCGGCCTTGCCGGATACTTCGGCTATGACCTGGTGCGTTTCATCGAACCGCGCCTTGGCCCCTGCACCAAGCCCGATCCGATCGGCACGCCCGACATGCTCTTTCTGCTCGTGGACGAGTTGGCGATCGTGGACAGTCTCCAGGGGAAGCTCTATCTGGTTGTTTACGCCAACGCGCACCTGCCTGATGCCTGGGCCAAAGCCAACAAGCGACTGCGCGAGTTGCGCGCAAGGCTGGCGCGGGCAGTGCACGAGCCCCTGCCCGCACCAGGCGAGGAGGCCCCCGAGTTTCGTGTGTTTGCCCGCGAGGATTATCTGGAGGCGGCCCGAAGGGCACGCGAACTGATCATGGCGGGTGATGTGATGCAGGTGCAGATCGGGCAACTGATCCGCAAGCACTTTGCACACCCGCCGCTTGCGCTCTATCGCGCGCTTCGATCGATCAATCCGTCGCCCTACATGTACTACTACGATTTCGGCGAGTTCCAGGTGGTGGGTGCATCACCCGAGATACTGGTTCGACAGGAGTTGCTCGATACCGAAGACCCTGAAGGTGCTACCCGCATCACCGTTCGGCCGATTGCCGGTACCCGCAGGCGCGGCCTCTCGCCCCAGCAGGACGAAGCCCTCGCCCGCGAACTTCTCGCCGATCCCAAGGAGCGCGCCGAGCATCTCATGCTGATCGACCTTGCGCGCAACGACGTTGGCCGGATCGCGCGTGCAGGATCCGTTCGCGTCACCGAAAAGATGCTGATCGAAAAGTACTCGCATGTGCAGCACATCGTGTCGAACGTCGAAGGTCTGCTTGAGGACGGCCTCGATGCGATCGACGTCTTGCGCGCAAGTTTCCCGGCAGGAACACTCACGGGCGCCCCAAAAGTGCGCGCGATGGAGATCATCGACTCGATGGAGGTGACTCGCCGGGGAATCTACGGGGGCGCGGTTGGATACCTGAGTTGGTCGGGCGCAATGGATGTGGCCATTGCGATTCGCACCGGAATCCTCAAGGACGGCGTCCTCAACGTTCAGGCGGCAGCCGGCATCGTCTACGACTCCTCGCCCGAGGCGGAGTGGCAGGAAACCGAAATGAAGGCCCGCGCTGTCCTGAAGGCCGCCGAACTGGTGGAAATGGGCCTCGAGTCCTAGGGGTGCTGGCGTGACTGCGGTGAACGAACCGCGGGAGGGTCTCGCGTGGCTTGAGCAGGTCACTGTGGTGGTGGTGACCTTCGAGAGTGCGCACTGTCTGGTTGCGCTTGCGCCCTTGCTCGAGGCTTGTCCGCAGGTGATCATCGTGGACAACGCAAGTGGCGACGGAACCCCGGGGCTTGCACGGCAACTCCTTCCTCATGCGCGGTTGATCGCCTGCCCCCGCAACCTCGGATTCGGGGCTGCCAACAACCGTGCCCTCGATCAGTTAACGACGCCGCTTGCCTTCCTTCTCAATCCGGACGCCATCATCGCACCCGAGGACCTCGCCCGGCTTGCTCAGGCGTCGGAGCATTTTCCCGACGCAGCAGTGCTTGCCCCGCAATTGCGGAGCGCACGCGGAACTCCTGATCTCAGCTACCGCTGGCCGTCCACCCGCTGGAAATCGCAGGGCCCTCCGGCGCAGGGGCCACTTTGCGTGGGTTTTGTGTCGGGAGCAGCCATGCTGCTTGTGATGCGCAACCTGGGAAGAGCCTCCCGATTCGACGAAAGATTCTTCCTCTATTACGAAGACGATGACCTTTGCCTGCGGCTGTTCGAGCAGGGTTCGGCGCTAGTACTCATCCCGGCGATCAGCGCGACCCACGCTGGACGGGCATCGGTGGGTACTCGCAGGCGACTACGCGGCGAGTATCTGCGCGGCTATCATCACGCGCAGTCCAAACTCTGGTTTGCGCAAAAGCATGCTCCACCCCGTGCCAAACCCCGTGCCGAACCCTTTTCCAAACCCTATTCCGAACCTCATTCAGAACCTCATTCCGAATCTCATTCCGAACCCTATTCCGAGCCCCAATCCGACCTCTATTACGAACCCCATTCCCGGCTTTCTGCAGCCTCCTTGCTGCGCTGGCGAACGCTTGCCCTTGCGTTGCTCGCCTGGCCGCTTCGGCTGCTTGTGTTTTCGCCGCGACTCATCGCGCGGCTGACCGGGCGCATTGCCGGCCTCTTGTCCTGGAGACCCCATGAATGATCCTCTGCCCGGCAGGCCAACGCTTTGCGTCGGCGTCTTGTCGATGAACGAGGCTCGACGCATCGCGGCATGTCTGGAGAGCGCAGCCTTCGCCGACCAGCTGCTCGTGGTCGACTCCGGCAGCACCGACGACACCTGCGCGATCGCGCGCGCTTGCGGTGCCGAGGTCCACCTGCACCCGCAATGGAAGGGCTTTGCCGAGCAGCGGAATCGACTGCTCGGCCACGTCCGCACCGACTATGTTTTCTTTCTGGACGCTGACGAAGAGATCCCCGCAGGACTGCGCGAAGAGATCCAGCAGGCAGCCGCAACAGGTTTGCCTGTGCGGGGCGAGGTCCGTTGGGAGCAGGTTGCCTATGGCCGCGTCTTGCGTGCCATGACCTCAACCGGGGGCATCGAACGGATGTTCCGCGCCGACACACTTGTGCGCTTTGAAGGCGTGGTGCATGAGGGCCCGGTCTTCACAACGCCGGGCATTCCTGTGCGCCGGTTTCGTCACCGCCTGTTGCATCGGTCACGGGAGACGGTGTACGAGAGTCTGCTCAAGCTGGCGCAATATGTGCAACTCGGTGCGGCTAAACGACATGCGCTCGGGCGTTCGGGCGGCCTCGCGCGCGGCTTTGCCTCCGGCACCGCGATTTTCGTGCGGCTTTATCTGTTTCGCCGCGGCTTTTTGTGCGGTCCCGAGGGATTCCTCTTTTGCTTCTTCATCGCGCTCGAATGCTTCTTTCGCCAGGCTGCGCTCAAGTATGACCGGGGGTTGCTAGGCGAAACCAGCATCCGATGAAGGTGGCAGGTCTCGGGGGATGAGCCCGCGCGATGGTCTTCATGAAGAATCTGGCGTGACTGCCGGTCCAAACCCCTCCCCTTGGTCGGCTGAGCTCATGGGATTTGTGGCTTTGCTTTTCCTCGCGCTTGCAAGCCTCAGCTCGAAGATTGCCGGCACACTTTGGGCGCTTGGGTTCATGGCGGGTGCGGTGCTTGCGTGGCGCAGAAGGCCCTGGCCCCAGCCCGATGCGATCGATCGTGCGGCCTTGCTGGGCCTGATGTGCGTGAGCTACGCACTGGTGTGCTGGCTTGCGCTAGCGGTGATGCGAGAGGAGTTGATTCCACCCCTTTCGGCAGAGCCCAACTCCGGTCTTCGCCTGGTGCTGGGTGCGCTCGCAGGGCTTTGGCTCGTGCGCGTTGCCTTCAGGAAGCCTGCTCGACTGGATCAGGGGATCACCTCTGCAGTGGCTCTCGCAATGTTGATTGCTGCGCTCCTGTCCATAGTGACGCCGAGGGAACGCCTGCCCAGCAATGCGATCGCCTGGGCGTCCTCGATGGGTTTTCTTGCCTGTGTGCTGATCGGGGCGGCCCTGGATCGCCAGGCCGCAACTTGGCAACGCCGGCTTGCCGGGGCGGGTTGCTTCGCAGCGCTGATTGCAATTGGAGCCAGTCAGGTTCGGGGCGCATATCCGGTGGCGCTCTGGTTGCTCGGAGTTGTGGTCTGGGATGCCTACCGCAAACACAATCGCCCCCTCCGGATGCTTGTTTTTGGTGCGCTCGGTGCCTGTGCGTTTGCCGGCTGCCTTGCGGTCTTGTGGATGCATCCGGCAGATCCTCTTCGAATGCGCGAGATCAGCACCGGGCTCGACAGGATGCGTACCGAGGGCGATTTCAATTCGCAGACCGGATCCCGGCTGTATCTCTTCCGCCTCGGCTGGCAGACCTTCACCGAGTCGCCCTGGATCGGCGTGGGCGCACACGAGCGGCTGAGGCGGATCCACAGCGCCGGGCTCGATGAGACGCCTCAGCATGCGCGCGCCACCGAGTTGGTCCGTGAACTCGGTCATGTCCACAATGCCTTCCTGCATCACGCCATGGATGGCGGGTTGCTGGCGCTTTCAGGGTTCATGGCCACTCTGGTCGGGCTGGTTTGGGCGGGAAGAATCATGGGTGCGGTGAGCCCTCCCGCTGCACTCCAGTTTTATGGCCTTGCCTTTGTGCACGGATGCACGAATCTCACCAACGTGAACTTTGCCCACAACTACTACGCGCTGATGTATACGATCAGCGTTGTACTCGTGCTGGTTTGCGCGCGCGTCCGCGCCACGCGCGCGACGCCTCAACGGTCAGACATCCGGGTAGTGCGCGAAGCTTCTTCGTGAACGCAGGAGGATGGCCCTGTCATGCTGCTGATGATCGAAAACAATCATCGACATCCAGCGAATTCCAGCAGCGTCTCAA
>VGHO01000148.1 GCA_016868175.1 Betaproteobacteria bacterium | reverse complement strand
AGTCTGGCCGCGTCCTTGGTGGCCTGGCGTTGGGCCTCGTCGAAGTAGGCGGGTACTGTGACCACGGCTCCGTCGAGTGCTCCGCCAAGGCTTTCCTCGGCGCGCCTGACGAGCGTGCGCAGGACCTCGGCCGACATCTCCACAGAGGTGCGCGGCCCCGCTGCGGTCTCCACCGCAAGCAACCCCTCCTGCGGGACAAAACGATAGGGACTGCGTGAAGTATCCGCGTCGGCGAGTCCACGCCCCATCCAGCGCTTGAACGAGCGGATACAGTTCAAGGGATCGGTTTGTTGCCTCTCGAGGACCTCCGCGCCAACCGCAACGCAGCCCTCCGGCCCATAGTGCACTGCAGAGGGAAGCAGCACGGAGTTGTCGCTTGCGGGCAGGCACTGGGCAAGGCCCGAGCGCACCGTGGCCACCAGCGAGTTTGTAGTGCCAAGATCGATTCCGACGCCACGCATGACAAAGGGGTTCGCGGGGCGTGCACCCGGCTCCAAAATCTGCAAAAGCGCCATGGTCTAACCCGCGTGGAGCGCCAAACAGTCTTCCGGGTGGGCACCCGGGACAAGCGATGTGGCTTCGGCAAGCGTATCGCGGTGTTGAGCGCAGTCGGCAACGATGCGCTCGACGAGCATCCACCTCACAACAAGGTCTGCAGCGATACCCGGAGGCGAGGCGTGAGCCTTCCGCGCCCCTCTTCCCACCTCACTTGCGGCGAAGGCCCCGATGAGCGCGTTCTGCGCTGCGAGCACTTCGTAGTACAAGGCGTTGAGTGGAGCAGAGGCGCCAATACTCCGGGGGAACCGGCCGCGGGACACGCTGTGGGACGTGCCGGTTGGCTTTCCGGGTAATGCACAAGGAGACTCGCCGGGTAGGGCGTCAGGCAACTCGCCGGGTAGCGCGCCAGGCAACTCGCCGGGTAGCGCGTCAGGCAACTCGCCGGGTAGCGTGCCAGGAGACTCGCCGGGTAATGCGGCAGGACCCGCTGCCTGGATCGTCTCAAGGATACCCTCAAGGCGCTCACGCCAAACGAGGATCTGCGAAAGAAAGTCGGGCCCAACCGGATGTCGCGCCGGATCGATCGGCTCACCCGCAAGTGCGCACAGCAGTTTTGCGCGCGCAAGCGGTTGGGACAACTCGCCGTAGGCCTGGTTGATCCGGCTTGCCCACTGCACCGCGTTACGCCGGTCGGCGGCCGTGCCACCGCTGTGTCGATCGGGGTGGACCTCCGTCATCATGCGGTGGAATCGCTGCTTGAGCTGCTCCTGATCCACCTCGAAACCGGCATCGAGGCCGAAGAGTGCAAAGCTGTTGGAGTCGCTACGGCGGGAGGCGGGCAAAGCAAGGCCTCAGACGTTGAACGACTCACCGCAACCGCACTCGCTCTTCACGTTGGGATTGTTGAACTTGAATCCCTCGTTGAGTCCTTCGCGGACGAAGTCGAGTTCAGTGCCGTCGATGTAGGCGAGACTTTTCGGGTCGACGAAGATATGCACGCCGTGCGATTCGAATTGGAGGTCCTCCGGGAACGGTTGGTCGGCGTACTCGAGTTTGTAAGCGAGGCCGGAGCAACCGGTGGTTCGCACGCCGAGACGTAGACCAAGGCCCTTGCCGCGCCGGGCGAGGTTGCGCGATACATGGCCCGCCGCGCGTTCAGACAGCGTGATGGCCATGACGTGACTTGTAGTCGGCCACTGCCGCCTTGATCGCATCCTCGGCGAGGATTGAACAGTGAATCTTCACCGGCGGGAGCGCGAGTTCCTCGGCGATCTGGGTGTTGCGGATCTCGAGGGCCTCGTCAAGCCGCTTTCCCTTCACCCATTCGGTGACGAGCGAACTCGAGGCAATTGCCGAGCCACACCCGTAGGTCTTGAAACGGGCGTCTTCGATCACGCCTTCGTCGTTGACCCTGATCTGAAGCTTCATCACATCCCCACACGCGGGCGCCCCGACCATCCCGGTACCGACCGATGCGTCGCCCTTGGCGAAGGAGCCCACATTACGAGGGTTCTCATAGTGATCAATGACCTTGTCGCTGTACGCCATGCTGCACCTCTTCTACTGCGTTTCAGATGTGGAAAGAAAAAGGGGAACCCGAAAAAAAAGGAAACCGGGAAGACGTGAAAACGGGGGAACGTGCGACCGGCTTCGAATCCGTACGGCCCCGCCGGTTGGCGGAAGGGACCCGACGACTGCCAGCCGCCTAATATCCGAGTATTTTACTGTGCCACTTGCGGTCCTTCGCTGATCCCCCCTCGGGGATCGAGGACTTCGGTTTGTTGAGGAGAACCCGCGCCGCTGGGGTGTTCTGAAGGAGCCCTCGGGGCGCTCAGCGCTCTATGCCCAGCCCACGGTGATCGGGGCTCCGTGAACCGTGCTCTGAGCACCATACTCGGTGAGCAGTGCTCAGTGCGCTGCCCACTGCACCGTGTTGAGGTCGATGCCGTCCTGCACCATCTCCCATAGCGGCGACATTTCGCGCAGCTTCTCAACCTTGTCGTGGATCAACTTCACCGCGAAATCGACCTCCTCCTCGGTGGTGAAGCGGCCCACGCTGAAGCGGATCGAGCTGTGCGCCAGTTCGTCGCTTCGCCCGAGCGCGCGCAACACATAGGAGGGCTCGAGGCTTGCTGAAGTACACGCCGATCCGCTCGAAACCGCGATGTCCTTGATCGCCATGATCAGCGACTCACCTTCCACATAGTTGAAGCTGAGGTTGAGGTTGTGTGGCACGCGTTGCTCGAGGTGGCCGTTGAGAAACACATCCTCCAGTTGCGAGATGCCGCGCCAGAGCCGGTCACGCAACATACGGATGCGCTCGTTCTCCACGCCCATTTCCTCGCGGGCCAGGCGGAATGCCTCGCCCATACCGACGATCTGGTGGGTGGGCAAGGTACCCGACCGCATCCCGCGTTCGTGACCACCTCCGTGAATTTGCGCTTCGAGCCGTACGCGCGGCTTGCGCCGCACAAAGAGCGCGCCTACACCTTTGGGACCGTAGGTCTTGTGCGCCGAAAAGGACATGAGATCCACGGGCAGCACCGAGAGGTTGACCGGGAGCTTTCCGGTGGCCTGGGCTGCGTCGACATGGAAGATGATTCCCCGTTCGCGACAGATCCTTCCGAGTGCTGAGACATCCTGAATCACGCCGATTTCGTTGTTGACCATCATGACCGAAACCAGGATGGAGTCGCTTCGCAATGCCGACCTGAAGCGATCGGGATCGAGCAGGCCGTCGGGTTCGACATCAAGGTAAGTCACCTCGAAACCTTCACGCTCGAGTTCGCGCATCGTGTCGAGCGTGGCCTTGTGCTCGGTCTTCACGGTGATCAGGTGTCGGCCGCGCTCCTTGTAGAAGTGCGCAGCCCCCTTGATCGCAAGATTGATCGACTCGGTGGCGCCCGAGGTCCAGACGAGCTCCCGCGCCTCGCAACCCACAAGCGTGGCCACCGATTCGCGCGCCTCCTCGACTGCCTCCTCGGCCTCCCAACCATAGGCGTGCGAGCGTGAGGCAGGGTTGCCGAAAGCTGATTTGAGGAACGGCAACATCTTGTCCACGACGCGCGGATCCACGGGCGTGGTGGCGGAGTAGTCAAAATAGATCGGCAGCTTCATTTTGATAGCGTTTCCCAAGAATTAGGGCAACCAGGAACCGGGCGGTTGGCCCTGGGGCGTGGCGCACACAACAGAAGGAAACTGGACTCCGCCGGGGCGGGTCCGGCTTCGGGGATCAACCCGCGTTGAAGGTGGTGAGCCTCGAGCCGTCGGCGCGAATCGGCTGCAGGGTTGAGGTGGGGAACTGGAGCGCCGCGCGGTGCTCGCGGAGGATCGAGACGTGCTGGCGGGGCTTTTCCACCTCGCGACCGCGCTGCTGCTCCACCAGGTCGGCGAGCGACACCGAGTCGAGAAACTCGATCATCTTCTGGTTGAGGCTGGACCAGAGTTCGTGCGTCATGCACTGGCCGTCGTCGGTGCAGTTCTCCTTGCCGCCACACTGCGTGGCATCCAGAGGCTCGTCGACCGCGAAGATGATGTCGGCCACGGTGACGTCCTTGAGGCCCCGGGCGAGCGTGTAGCCGCCGCCGGGACCGCGAGTGCTTTCGACCAGTTCGTGACGGCGCAGCTTGCCGAAGAGCTGTTCGAGGTAGGAAAGGGAAATCTTCTGCCGCTGGCTGATCCCGGCCAGGGTGACCGGCCCCTGATGCTGGCGAAGGGCAAGGTCAATCATCGCAGTGACAGCGAAACGTCCTTTGGTGGTGAGCCGCATGGGAGTTCTCCGAGGAGTGGGCGGTTGTTGGGGAAAAACCCGAAAACTTGAGTTGCGCACTGGACTATAGATTCCCGACGGATCCTATCAAGAATTCCCGACTCCTCCGAGGGGTTTTGTCCTGGACAAATCCGCTCTCGTACCACTTCCCCCCTCCCCGAACTTGCGACCCGACTCCTCCCGAGCGATGCAGGGCGACAACCTCGCGCTGCATCCGCCCGGGATCACGCCCTCAGGCGGCAGCCACCTGGGTGGCACGGCGTCGCGCCACATCGAGCAAGCCGGTGCAAGCATCCTCGATGTAGTCGAGTGCCTGCTCAAATCCCTGAAGGTTGCCGTGGTAGGGATCCGGAATCGTGGCGCTCTCGTGCTCGGTGGCAAAGCGCATCAGCAACTGCAGCTTGTGGTGAATCTTCTTGGCGGACTTCTGCTGCAGGAAGGCAAGATTGTCCCAGTCCATCGCCAGCACCAGGTCGTAGTCCTCCAGCGTTGTGGCATCGACTGCGCGCGCCACGTGCGTGCTGATGTCGACGCCGCGCTTCTGGGCTGCTGCTAGTGCACGCTTGTCGGCGCCCTCGCCAGCGTGGAAGCCATGCGTGCCCGCCGATTCCATGCTCACCACCTCGTCAAGACCAGCCTGACGCACCATCTGCCGGAACACACCCTCGGCCATAGGGGAGCGGCAAATGTTTCCCATACACACGAAGAGCACGCGAGTGCTCATTGCAAACGAGGTTGAGTCTTTCTTGCCCATCTTGTTCACCCTCTCTCAAGATCAAAAAATGTGCGATTGCGTTCTAGTTCAACAACTTACCAGTGAAACCGTGGCCGCTTACGCGGCCCTCGCGCCGGCGAGCGGAACGACCTTCGACGAGCCGCTCGCCCCGAAGAGTTGCTCTTTCAGCTGTGAAAGCTGATCCCTGGCCTGCGCAGCCTTCTCGAACTCGAGGTTGCGCGCATGCTCCAGCATGAGCTTCTCAAGGCGCTTGAGTTCCCGCGCCACGCTCTTCTCGCTCATGCTCCCGTAACGGGCTGCATCCTCGGCGGCCTTGAGTTCCTGCTTTGCCTGCTGCGGGTCGTACACACCGTCGATCAGGTCCTTGACGTCCTTGACAACGCCCCGCGGCACGATACCGTTGACGCTGTTGAACGTTTCCTGGCGCTGCCTACGGCGATCGGTCTCGCGCAATGCGCGCTCCATCGAGTCGGTACGCCGGTCGGCGTAGAGGATTGCCGCACCGTTGAGGTTGCGCGCCGCACGACCGATCGTCTGGATCAGACTGCGCTCGGAGCGCAGGAAGCCCTCCTTGTCGGCATCGAGGATCGCCACCAGCGACACCTCGGGAAGGTCGAGCCCCTCGCGGAGCAGATTGATTCCAACGAGCACATCGAAGCTTCCGAGCCGCAGATCGCGCAGGATCTCAACGCGTTCAACCGTGTCGATGTCGGAGTGCAGGTAGCGCACCTTCACTCCGTGCTCCGAGAGATAGTCGGTGAGGTCCTCGGCCATACGCTTGGTGAGCGTGGTGACGAGTACCCGCTCACGCCGCGCCACCCGCAGGTGGATCTCGGACAGGAGGTCGTCGACCTGCGAGCGCGCCGGACGCACTTCGACCAAGGGATCGACCAGACCGGTGGGGCGCGCAAGTTGCTCCACCACCGCACCCGACTGTTCGATCTCGTAGTCGGCCGGGGTGGCCGATACGAAGATCCCCTGACGCCACTTCCCCTCGAACTCGTCAAAGCGCAAGGGACGGTTGTCGAGCGCCGAGGGCAGCCGGAACCCGTACTGCACCAGGGTTTCCTTACGCGCCCTGTCCCCTCGGTACATGCCCCCGAGTTGTCCGATCGTGACGTGGCTTTCGTCGACGATGATGAGTGCATCCTGCGGGAGGTAATCCACCAGCGTAGGCGGCGGATCTCCAGGACTCGCGCCCGAGAAGTGACGGGTGTAGTTTTCGATGCCCTTGCAAAAGCCGAGTTCCTGGAGCATCTCGAGGTCGAAACGGGTGCGTTGCTCGAGACGCTGCGCTTCCACGAAACGCGCCTCTGCGGTGAACTCGGCCAGTCGCCCGCGCAACTCGTCCTTGATCGTTTCAATGGCTCGAAGCACAGTGTGGCGCGGGGTGACGTAGTGCGACGAGGGGTAGACGGTGAAACGCGGAATGCGCTGGCGAACCTTGCCCGTGAGCGGATCAAAGAGCAAGAGCCCTTCAACCTCGTTGTCGAAGAGTTCGATGCGCAGGGCAAGTTCGGCGTGTTCGGCAGGGAAGACGTCGATCGTGTCGCCCCTGACGCGGAAGCTGCCACGCTGGAAGTCGGCGTCGTTTCGCTTGTATTGCATCGCCACGAGGCGCTGGAGCAGGTCGCGCTGGCTCAGGCTGTCGCGCACCCGCAGGGTGAGCACCATCGCATGGTAATCGGTGGGGTTGCCGATACCGTAAATGCATGACACTGTTGCAACAATGATCGTGTCGCGCCGCTCGAGCAGGCTCTTGGTGGCCGAAAGACGCATCTGCTCGATGTGCTCGTTGATCGCGGAGTCCTTCTCGATGAAGAGATCGCGCTGCGGCACGTATGCCTCGGGCTGGTAGTAGTCGTAATACGACACGAAGTACTCCACCGCGTTGTGCGGAAAGAACTCGCGCATCTCGGCGTAGAGCTGGGCGGCCA
>VGHO01000147.1 GCA_016868175.1 Betaproteobacteria bacterium | reverse complement strand
CAGAGGACACCTCGAGCCAGCTGCTGGAACGCTATCTGGGCAAGCTCGACTTGCTGGAGCCGCAGGACGGCGTTCGGCCATCGAAGCTCGGCGCCGAACAACTGATTGATTCGGTAGTCGACCAACTGGGCGGCTTCATTTACGCAGCCCGTTGCACCGAAGACCGAGGCCTTCTCAAGCAAGGCATGAATCATGTGTGGCAACTGCCGAAGCTCCGCGCGGCGCAGATACCCGGCAGCATCGAAGCGTTGAAGGAGCAGGATGACGCCTTCTTCCGCAGGGTGTTCCTGAACAAGGACAAGGCTTACGAGCGCGAGCACCCCATGGCTGCGATCAATGCGAAGGACGTCGCCAAGCCTTCAGACCTGGCGGACCCGGGCGCAACCTGCTGGATCAAGATGACCCGACCGACATTCGCCGCGTTCAAGGTTGCGTTTCTCGACCCGGAGTCGCGCGTGCGGCTGAACTCCGAGCAACCCGAAGGCAAGCCCGGCGCGATCCACAGCGTCAAGGTCAGCGGGGGCTACCTCGACGGCATGGAAGCGGTACTGTCCGGCCACCTCGACACGGTGATCGGCGGGCGCGGGACAGGCAAGTCCACCTTGATCGAATGCCTTCGGTTTGCGTTGGACGTTCTGCCCAAAGGCATCCACGCCCGCAAGCAACACAACGAGATCATCAAGGAAAACCTGGGCAAAGACTTGGGCCGGGTAGAGGTGCAACTCACCTCGTTCGCGCAGCATGGCAAGCGCTACACAGTTGCCCGCAAGGTTGGCGAAGCCCCGATCGTACGGGATGCAGAGGGCCAAGTCTCCACGCTATTGCCACGCGACCTGCTGCCCAACCTGGACATCTACGGCCAGAACGAAATCTACGAACTGGCCCAGGGCGAAGGGAGCCGCTTGAGGCTGATGGAGAAGTTCCTGCCGCAAGACCAGGACGGCAAGACTCAACTGGACCAAGTGCAGAGGCGGCTGCGAGAGAACGCCGACAAGCTCTCCAAGGCCTTCGACGATGTCGACACGCTGCACGAACAGGTGAACCGGCTGCCGAAACTGCAGGAGCAATTGCAAAGTCACGAGGCGCCGGGCCTGAAGGACAAGCTCGCGCGCGTTCCGCTGCTCGAACGCGAGCGCCAGATCAATGTCCGTGCTCAAGAAGAACTAGAGGGGCTGAAGTCCGCGCTGGCCACCCTTCAGGACGCGCTGCCCGACACCACCTTCATCAGCGACAAGGCCCTGGAAGGGCTGCCCAACGCTGCACAGCTTGTGGTGATGCGCAAAGTGCTCGAGCAACTCCGCCAGTCCATGTCTGCCTTGATCGCCCAGGGACAAGGGCTGCTCAACCAGGGCACGGCCGACATGCAAGGCGTCCGCCAAGCATGGCAGGCGGCGCAGGCGGCGGCGCAGGCCGAGATTGATAGCGCTCTGCGCAGCCTGCCTTCAGCGGCGGGGCGCACCGGTCAGCAGATCGGCGTGGAGTACCAGAAGCTGCAACGGGAGATCGAGCGCATCCGTCCGCAGCAGTCGAGAATGGCAACGTTCAAGCAACTCAGCGACAGTCTGCAGCAGGAGCGGAGGAATCTCCTGGCCGAGCTGTCCGATCGGCGACACGTGCGGCTTCAGGCTCTGCAGTCCGCCGCAAAGAAGCTGAACCGCCGGCTCGAAGGTCGCCTGCGCGTCGAGATCCAGCCAGAAGGCGACCGTCGTCTGCTCAAGGACTTCCTGCTGAAGTGCGAACTGGAGGGGGTTGGAGAACGTCGCCTGGCTTGGATCGACGAAGCAGCCTCCATGTCGACGATCGGACTGGCGAAAAGCATCCGGGAAGGCAAGGCAGGTCTGACCGTTGACTGGGGTCTGACGCCCGTCGTGGCCGAAGCGCTGAGCAGGTTGCCGCGATCCAAGGTGATGGCACTCGAGTCATTGGAGCTGGAGCACCGGGTCAACATTGAGCTCAATGTGACGCCGGGGGATGCTCCCCCCGTGTTCAAGCCACTGGAGCGGCTATCCACGGGGCAACAGTGCACCGCCATCCTTCACCTGCTGCTGTTGGACAACCGCGACCCGCTGGTGATGGACCAGCCCGAAGACAACCTCGACAACGCGTTCATCGCCGATCGCATCGTGCCTGAGCTTCGCAGGGCCAAGACGCAGCGCCAATTCATCTTCGCTACGCACAACGCCAACATTCCTGTGTTCGGAGACGCCGAGTGGATCGGCGTGTTCACTGCAACGGATGCGCATGGCAGCCTCGCAGCGGATGCCCAGGGCTCGATCGACGTTCCGGCAATTCGAGACAGTGTCGCCACGATCCTCGAAGGTGGACGCAATGCGTTCATGCAGCGCAAGGCGAAGTATGAGTTCTGATCTCAGCGCGAACACGCGCTTGAAGTGGTGGAGTGGCTATGCTCAAGAGTGACCTGCTGCAGTTGATCGCAAACGGTGAGAACTCCGGTGTCGAATTCAAGCGGGATGACCTGCGTCCCGAACAGCTGGCCAGGGAGATTGCTGCCCTCGCCAACCTTAAGGGTGGAAAGGTCCTGCTGGGCGTGGAGGACGACGGCAGCATCAGCGGCATCCAGCGGAACGATCTGGAGCACTGGGTGATGGACACCATCTTTGGTCGGTATGTGCACCCGATGATCCTGCCGTACTTCGAAGTCGTGACCCTGGACGATGGCAAGCGAGTCGCAGTGCTCACGCTCACCGAAGGCAGTGCAAAGCCCTATGCGGTTCGGCACAACGACCGGGAAGAAGTCTACGTGCGCGTAGGCAGCACGTCTCGCCGAGCGACACGAGAGCAGCTCGCAAGGCTGTTTGAGAGTGGCGGGATGCTTCATGCCGAGCTGTTGCCAGTGTCAGGTACAGCGCTGAATGACCTGGACCGCGCCCGCCTCGAGGACTATCTCTTGCGTGTGGTGGGAGATTCCGCAGCGCCAGCCGATGACGGCGCGTTGTATCAGCGCCTCCTCGGGCTGGGCCTCATGGTAGCGCGTGACGACGGACAACCTGTCTGCTCGATCGCCGGGCTGGTGCTCTTCGGTCACAGCCCGCGCCAGAAAATGCGACACGCCGGGGTACGGTGGATGTCATTCAGCGGAATCGACATGAGCTACCAGGCACAGGACGACAGCGTGATCGATGGCCCGCTGGTCGCACTGTGGAACGGAGATCACCGCCAGCCGTCCGTTGACGACGGGCTGATCGAACGCCTTTTCAGCCGCATGAGGCCCTTCATCGACGTTCACACGGATGCCTTGCAGGATGGATTGAGGCGTCACATTGGACTGCGCTTTTCCGCTGAAGCCGTGCGTGAGGCCGTGTTAAACGCGTTGGTTCACCGCGACTGGACGCGCCCGGTGGAAGTGGAGATCGTTAACTACGCGGACCGTCTGGAAGTCACTAGCCCGGGAGCGCTACAAAACTCGATGTCTATCGAGAAGATGCTGGCTGGGCAACGCTCCGCACGCAACCCGGTCATCATGGAAATGATGCGCGACTATGGCTACGTCGAGCAGCGTGGAATGGGCGTGCGGAGGAAGATAGTGCCGCTGACGCGTGACGTCGCGGGCCGGGATGCGCTGTTCGAGGCTACCGAAGACTTTGTCCGCGTCACCCTTCCTTCCGCTTCAGACGTATAGGCTGGCAATCGGTTATCCGGAGGTTCGCTGCGCTGTACAAATCGCGGGTCTTCGTGCGGCCAGGTTGGCCTCGAGTCGCATCTACACCGTATTGGTGGAACAACTTCCGCCCCAGCGTCACGCGCTCGGGCTTGCCGTTCACCCGGTAGCGGTAGTGCCAGAGCATGCCGCCGGTGGGGAACACCTCGATTACCAGGCCGCGCTCGTCGGCGCGGGCTGTAGCGCCTGGGCTCGGGCTTGAGGGAGCGGATGGCGGCGTCGGTGAGCGGTATGGGCGGGCTTCCGTGTAGACATGACCGCGATTCGCGATGATTCGCCGGATGTGTACCCATACGTGCACACGAAATCGTTCGGCTCCTGCTGGAAGCCAGCGGTACGCTCTTGCAGATACACCTAGATCATTCAATGGTTTATCTTCAAATCCCGGAACCCTCCGGACCCCCACCTACTTCCCGATGCAGAATCGGCTGAAGATTTCGCCCAGCAGCTCCTCGTTAGACCAGGCTCCGAGGATCTCGCCAAGGCATCGCTGCGCCAGGCGAAGTTCTTCCGCCATCAGGTCAGCCTGGGGGGCGGCGCTTTTCCAGCGCTCGGCAGCGGTTTCAAGGTGCGCGAGGGCTCGCTCGAGTGCATCGACATGTCGGGCGCGGGCAAGGACCGGATCGGGACGACCGGTTTGCAAGCCTAAGATTGACCCGAGACGGCCGATCAATTGGTCGATCCCTATGTCGGGATCGCCGCCGGGCTTCTTTTCCGCAGTGGGAGAGGCCCTGGTTGAACAGACCACCAATGGGGCTTTGGAGAGAACCAGCCCGGCGCTTGCGGCCGGGGGCGATCCCTCGATGCGCCCGAGGGAGTCTGCGTGGGGTGCACCGAGTTGAGCGGGTCCGGGCGCAAGCCTGGCCAGCATCCCAAGCAGACTTTGCTGATGCTCCAAGGCAAGCAGGTCGATCTTGTTGACCACGATGCAAACGCGCTGGAACCCGCCGTCGGGGATACCGCTGGGCGCATGTGCGCGAAGCCAACTCAGAGCATCGGCGTGAAACCGCTCGGGCCACTGCTCCATCGCGTCGATCGACCACAAGAGCGCACTTTCTGCGCTCGTCATCAGCAAGACGAGGTCTGCCTGGGCCGCGGCCTGCCAACTGCGCTCGATCCCCAGCGCCTCGATCCGCCCGGCCTCCAGTACGGGCCGGATTCCGGCAGTGTCGGTGAGAACGATCCGGTAACCGAGCAGATCGATCGTTTGCTCGATCCGGTCGCGCGTCGTACCTGGCTCGGCGTCGACAATCGCAAGGTCCTTGCCGGCCAGCGCATTCAGCAAGCTGCTCTTGCCTACGTTGGGCGGCCCGATCAGGGCAACCCTCAAACCCTGCTGCAGCCTCGCGCCCTGCCTGAAAACCGGCAGTTCCCCCTTCAGGTCTGCCGCACACGCCGCAAGCGCTTCGTCAACGCCCCAGTTCGCAAGACTTTCCACGGGCTCCTCAGGGAAGTCGAGCGCTGCCTCAACCAGCAGGCGCAAATGCTGGACGTGATCGAGCAGCCTTTGGACCCGCGCAGACAGGTCGCCCTCCATCGCACGTGCCGCAGCGCGCGCCTGAAGCGCGGTTTCGGCGGCAATCAGGTCGGCCAGTGCCTCGGCCTGTGCGAGATCGATGCGTCCGTTCAGAAACGCCCGCTGCGAGAACTCCCCGGGCCCGGCGAGCCGAAGGCCGCGGGTGCGTCCCAACTGCAGCAACCGGGCGATGATGGCCTCCACAACCACCGGTGATCCGTGACATTGCAACTCGACAGTGTCTTCTCCGCTGAACGAACGCGGTCCGGCGAAACTCAACACCAGCACCTGATCGATCAGGTCGCCGCGATCATCGAAGATGCGCCGAAGACCCTTGAGGGGTGGCGCGCCCCGCCAGCCCAGCGCTGCTGGCAGCCACTCCACAAGCGCAGCGCCCGAAACCCGCACCACGGCCAGCCCGCCCCTCCCGGGCGGGGTTGCGAGGGCAACGATCGGATCGAGGGCCTCCACACCACCAGAGAAGTCTTCAGCGAAGGACAAAGAGGGTCTCCATGCAGACAGGAAAGTCTTCAGTGCAGGCCAGCCAATGGGCTTCTCGATTGAGCCCGACGACAACCTCCGTGCTCCTGGCATCTCAGGCTCCCGGCGTCTCAGGCTCCTGGCATTTCAGGTGCCAGACATCATCTGCAGGTCTCCGTGCTCTTTTGCGCGCCAGAGCGCAGCCACGCACGCCGCGTCCTTGGTGAGCAGGCCCTGCGCAATCGCCGCATCAAGTTCCTTGCGATTGACCAGCAAGTGCTCGCTTACCTCGCCGTCGTTGTTCACAGGGCTAAACGCCTCGTCGACCTCGAGTTCGAAGGCATAGAGCCGCTCGCGCCGCAAGTAGCGCTGCCTCGGGGTTCCCTCCAGCGCCAGAATCTGCACCACTCGCAAGGCTCGGGGCTGAAAACCGGGTCGGACCATGGATCGCTTGCCGGATACGTCGTGGGGGGAACGATTCCGCTCAAGGATGCCGCGCGGACCGATCGGTGCGCCTGGCCCACCATCCGCAGGACCGGATTCTTCGTAACCACCAAAGCGGATACCGGCCTCTTCCCAACTCTCCCTGCCGAGCGTTTGCCACGGGCTCTCACCCTGGGCTACACCACCTGCAACCAGATTGTCGAGCATCCCGGCGTCGGTATCCTTGTGGGCTGCGCGGCGCGCAAGCCACATTGCCGATCCATCGCGTCGAACCACGTTCAGGTGTACCGCCTCGGTCCAGAGACCCAGATGACGCGCGGCCACGCGCTCGAGCGCAAAACGCGGGTGTGGATGGCCCGGCGAATAAACATCGAAAGTCTCGTTGCGCCACGCGGGAAGCAGGCCAGTGCGATGCCAGTGCAGCGCCAGATCCTGAAGTCGCAGGCCAGTCGGAACCCCGTCCACGGGTCGTGTCTCCATGCGGTAGGGTTCAAAGGGCCCCGTCGGAGGCCTGAGGATGCCGGCCGCGAGCATCGCCTCTGCGCACTCTGGTCGTGCCCACCCCATCGGATCGCGCTCATCTCCCCAGACAAAGGCCACAAAGCCGAGGTCGCTGATGGCCGCAGGCAGAACCGGCGTACTCAAGCGGGTCTCGCGGCGCTTGGTAACAAACCTGAGCACCTCAGGAGCGCCTCTCCTTGGCGCTTTGCGCCTCGATCCTCCGCGTGATCACCCATTGCTGTGCAATCGAGTAGATGTTGTTGACCAACCAGTACAGGACCAGACCGGAGGGAAAGAAGAAGAACATCACCGAGAACACGATCGGCATGAT
>VGHO01000146.1 GCA_016868175.1 Betaproteobacteria bacterium | reverse complement strand
TTGCGCCAGGGCCGTTGCGACAGGGTGGTTACGCAGATCGGCCGACCGGATCGTGGCCGGATTGAAGTTGGCCGGCTCGACCCCACTTAGTCGGCGTATGTTAATGCTTCGCGGGAAGCGGTGAGGCTTGCGCGTGACGAAGCTGCTCCTGCCCGGGAGCACCGGTCGGTGAGCTCTTGTTGGGAGCACCGGTCGGTGAGCTCTTGTTGGGAGCACCGGCCGACGGGCTCCTTCCGGATGCAGCGGCCCGACAGTTCGTTGCCGAACGTACCGGCCCACCACCGCTTCGCCGAATGCACCGGCCCGAGACCCCTTCAGGAGTGCCTCCGATGCGTATCGAGAAATTCACCACCCAGTTGCAGCAGGTGCTTGGCGAAGCACAAAGCCTTTGCCTTGCACAGGATCACCCCTACATCGAGCCTGCGCATGTTGTGCTCGCGATGCTCCAGCAAGTCGAGGGCTCCGGAAAGCTGCTGCTCGAGCGCGCAGGCGCGCGGATCCCGGCCCTGCGCAGCGCACTCGAGGCCCAGATCGCGCGGATCGCGAAAGTGCGGGGGACCGACGGACAGGTGCAACTGAGCCGCGAGCTCTCGCAGGCGCTCAACCTTGCGGAAAAGGAGGCGGGAAAGCGCGGAGACCAGTTCATTGCCTCGGAGCTGCTCCTTCTCGCGCTGATGGAAAAGGATGGGCTGGGCGAATGCGGCAGGGCGATGCGCGAGGCCGGACTCACCCGTGCTGCCCTCGAGTCCGCGATCAGTGCGCTGCGCGGCGGCGAATCGGTGCAGTCGCCCGATGCCGAAGGACAGCGCGAGGCGCTGCGCAAGTACACGCTCGACCTCACCGAACGGGCACGCAAGGGAAAACTCGATCCGGTGATCGGGCGCGACGACGAGATCCGTCGGGCGATCCAGATCCTGCAGCGCCGCACCAAGAACAATCCGGTCCTGATCGGTGAGCCCGGGGTGGGCAAGACCGCGATCGTGGAGGGGCTGGCCCAGCGGATCCACAGCGGCGAAGTACCCGAGTCCCTGCGCGACAAGCGGGTGCTGGTGCTCGACCTGGCCGCGCTCGTGGCAGGCGCGAAGTATCGCGGGGAATTCGAGGAGCGACTGAAGGCGGTGCTCAAGGACATCGCCTCCGACGCAGGGCGTACCATCGTGTTCATCGATGAACTGCACACGGTGGTCGGTGCGGGCAAGGCCGAAGGCGCCATGGACGCCGGCAATATGCTCAAGCCTGCCCTGGCGCGGGGCGAGTTGCATTGCATCGGCGCCACCACCCTCGATGAGTACCGCAAGCACATTGAAAAGGATGCAGCGCTCGAGCGCCGATTCCAGAAAGTGCTGGTGGGCGAACCCACCGTCGAGGCCACGATCGCGATCCTGCGCGGCCTGCAGGAGCGCTACGAAGTGCACCACGGCGTGGACATCAGCGACCCAGCGATCGTGGCGGCTGCCGAACTGTCGCACCGCTACATCACCGACAGGTTCCTGCCCGACAAGGCGATCGACCTGATCGACGAGGCTGCCGCACGCATCAAGATCGAGATCGACTCCAAGCCCGAGTCGATGGACAAGCTCGACCGGCGCATCATCCAGGTCAAGATCGAACGCGAGGCAGTGCGCAGGGAAAACGACGACGCCTCGCGCAAGCGTTTCGTGCTGATCGAGGAGGAGATCGGCAAGCTCGAGCGCGAGTACGCCGACCTCGAGGAGGTGCTGCGCGCCGAAAAGGCTGCGGTGCAGGGCGCAGCGCAGATCAAGGCCGAAATCGACCGCCTTCGGCTGGAGATGACGGAATTGCAGCGGAAGGGCCAGTTCGACAAGCTCGCCGAGATCCAGTACGGACGCCTGCCAGAACTCGAAGGCCGGCTCAAGGCCGCTGCGGCCACCGAAACGGCGGGCGCCGCCAGGGCGGCAAGCAAAGCGGGTACCCACGCCAGCGAGAAGCCTGGTGTCAGGCCCGGCAAGGATCGGCCCCGCCTGCTGCGTACCTCGGTCGGGGCCGAGGAGATTGCCGAGGTGGTGTCACGTGCAACCGGGATTCCGGTGGCCCGGATGATGCAAGGCGAGCGCGAGAAGCTCCTGCAGATGGAATCGGCCCTGCACCGCAGGGTGGTGGGACAGGACGAAGCTGTCCGTCTGGTGTCCGATGCGATCCGGCGTTCCCGGGCAGGTCTGTCGGACCCGCGCAGGCCCTACGGATCGTTTCTCTTTCTCGGGCCGACCGGCGTGGGCAAGACCGAACTCACCAGGGCGCTGGCCGGGTTTCTCTTTGACAGCGACGACCACCTGATCCGGCTCGACATGAGCGAATTCATGGAAAGGCACTCGGTGGCGCGGCTGATCGGGGCCCCGCCGGGTTATGTGGGCTACGACGAGGGGGGATACCTGACCGAGGCGGTACGCCGCAAGCCCTACGCGGTGCTCCTGTTCGACGAGATTGAAAAGGCGCACTCCGACGTCTTCAACGTCCTGCTTCAGGTGCTCGACGACGGCAGACTCACCGACGGTCAGGGCCGCACCGTAGACTTTCGCAACACGGTGATCGTGATGACCTCCAACCTGGGTTCTCAGGAATTGCATCGCATGAGCCTGGAGCGGCGCGATCAGGAGGCGATCCGCGATGCAGTGCTCGCCGAAGTGCGCAGGCATTTCCGTCCCGAGTTCATCAACCGGATCGATGAAATGGTGGTCTTTCATCCGCTTTCGGCGGCGCATATCCGCTCGATCGCCAGGGTGCAGCTTGGACTGCTCGAGCAGCGGCTGCAGGCGCGCGAGATGACCATGACGGTGAGCGACGAGGCCTTGCACGAAATCGCCAAGGTTGGGTTCGATCCGCTCTATGGGGCGCGACCGCTCAAGCGCGCCATCCAGCAGCACATCGAGAATCCGGTGGCCCGACTCGTGCTCGAAGGGCGCTTCGGACCCAGGGACGTGATCCCGGTCGACTATCGCAACGGTGCGT
Source organism: Betaproteobacteria bacterium (assembly GCA_016868175.1). Classification (GTDB taxonomy): domain Bacteria; phylum Pseudomonadota; class Gammaproteobacteria; order Burkholderiales; family Burkholderiaceae_E; genus UBA3064. The sequence goes on along the minus strand of VGHO01000146.1, from coordinate 4,059 downwards.
TCTGTTTCGAGCGGATCGTGCACTGACCGACAGCCTTTCTCCCTCGCACCGGCGCTGGCACAATGCGCCGGCGCAGGCTCGGGAGCTGCCGGGCGCAGCCATCTCCGCAAAGGATTCCCATGAAGTTCCGCTTTCCGGTTGTGATCATCGACGAGGACTGGCGCTCGGATTCGGCAAGCGGACTCGGCATCCGGGCGCTTGCCAAGGCACTCGAAGAGCAGCAAATGGAGGTGGTTGGGGGCTTCACCTATGTGGATGTTGGCATGGTGGCCAACCAGGCTGCGCGCGCCTCGGCCTTCATCGTGTCGATCGACGACGAGGAGATCAACGAGGACGGTGACGAGAGCCGGGCGATCGTCGACCTGCGCAAGTTCATCGCGGAAACCCGCCGCCGCAACGCCGACATTCCAATCTTCCTTTTCGGAGAGACGCGTACTTCCCGCCACATACCCAACGATATCCTCAAGGAGTTGCACGGCTTCATCCACATGTTCGAGGACACGCCGGAGTTCGTGGCGCGTTACATCATCCGCGAGTGCAACAAGTATCTGCATTCGCTGGCGCCGCCATTCTTCAAGGCGCTGGTCAACTACGCCAACGACGGATCCTACTCATGGCACTGTCCGGGTCACTCGGGCGGGGTGGCGTTTCTCAAGAGTCCGGTCGGGCAGATGTTTCACCAGTTCTTCGGCGAGAACATGCTCCGCGCGGATGTGTGCAATGCGGTGGATGAACTCGGCCAGTTGCTCGACCACAGCGGGCCGGTTGCCGCTGCAGAGTCGAACGCCGCGCGCATCTTCAACACCGACCATCTCTTTTTCGTGACCAACGGTACCTCCACCTCCAACAAGATCGTGTGGCATGCCAATGTGGGCACCGATGACGTGGTGGTGGTGGATCGCAACTGCCACAAGTCGGTGCTTCATGCGCTGGTGATGACCGGCACGGTGCCGATCTTCCTGCAGCCCACACGCAACCATCTGGGCATCATCGGGCCGATTCCCGAGGAGGAGTTCACGCCCCGCCGGATTGCAGAGAAGATTCGCGCCAATCCGCTGGTGAAGGACAAGGGCGCAAGACCACGCATCCTCACGCTCACCCAGTCCACCTACGACGGCATCCTCTACAACGTGGAGCGCATCAAGCAAACGCTCGGCCACTACATCGACAACCTGCATTTCGACGAAGCGTGGCTGCCGCATGCCGTGTTTCACCGCTTCTATCATGAGTTCCATGCGATCGGCCCCAACCGTCCGCGTTCGGCCGAAACCATGGTGTATGCCACCCAGTCCACCCACAAACTGCTCGCCGGGTTGTCACAGGCATCTCAGATCCTGGTGCAGGACTCGGTCACCCGCAGGCTCGACGAGTTTCGTTTCAACGAGGCATTCCTGATGCACACCTCCACGTCGCCCCAGTACGCGATCATCGCGTCGTGCGATGTGGCTGCAGCGATGATGGAGCCGCCCGGCGGCACTGCGTTGGTGGAGGAGTCGATTTTCGAATCGCTCGAGTTCAGGCGGGCGATGCGCAAGGTTGACGATGAGTTCGGCGATTCCTGGTGGTTCAAGGTGTGGGGCCCCGATCTGCTCGCCGACAACGGCGTGGGCTTGCGTGAACAATGGGTTCTGCACTCGGAGGAGGACTGGCACGGATTCGGCAGGCTCGCGAGCGGCTTCAACATGCTCGATCCGATCAAGGCCACGATCGTTACCCCGGGGCTCGACATCAATGGCCGCTTCGGCGAGTGGGGCATTCCTGCTTCGCTCGTGACCAAGTATCTGGCCGAGCACGGCGTGGTGGTGGAAAAGACCGGCCTTTATTCCTTCTTCGTGATGTTTACGATCGGGATCACGAAGGGTCGTTGGAACACGCTGGTGACCGAGTTGCAGCAGTTCAAGATGGACTACGACCAGAACCAGCCGCTTTGGCGGGTGATGCCCGAGTTCGTGGGCAAGCATCCGCGCTACGAGCGGGTGGGCCTGCGCGACCTCGCCGCCCAGATCCACGAAGCCTACCGGCAGCACGATGTGGCCCGGGTCACCACCGAGATGTACCTGTCGGACATGGAACCGGTGATGAAGCCCTCGGACGCCTTCGAGCATCTTGCGCATCGCAAGGTTGACCGGGTGCCGATCGACGACCTCGAGGGGCGCGTGACCACGATGCTGCTCACCCCGTATCCGCCCGGCATACCCTTGCTGATCCCGGGAGAGCGCTTCAACCGCACGATCGTGCAGTTTCTCCAGTTTGCCCGCGCGTTCAACGAGAAGCTTCCCGGCTTCGATACCGATGTGCACGGGCTGGCGCGCGAGGGCGGCCACTACTTCGTGGATTGCGTGCGACGCTGACTTCCGGTTGCGGGCAGGATTGGTGCCGGGGCGGTTGCCTTCGGATCGCTCACGACGAGGCGGGTGCCGGCAAGCCGGTCGTAGAGCGCCTGGCGGTCGGGATCAATGAGGCACCAGGCAAGCGGCACCAGTCCCGCCACGAGAAACGCCGGATGAAACCTTGCAGCCAATCCAGCCGCCGCGAGCGCCATCAGCGCCGCAAGCAGGAAACGCAGCAACGCGCGCAGGGTGGAGACCGGACGATCCTCGCGATCGGTGATCAGCAGCGCCACTGCCTTCATCGGCAAGGTGCGCCTGCCCAGGCTCCAGAACCAGGTGAAGTAGGTGCCAAGCACAAGCACAAGAAACCACTGAAAGAGATCACGAAGCACACCGGGCTCACCCTGAAAGCGAAGCAGCGCGGAGAAACCGTAGCCGAAGAAGAACACGACGGCAAAGAGGATGATCGCTTCGTAGGTCATCCCCATGAAGCGTCGCCACAGGCCCGCAGCGGGGAGGCGCGCGGGTGTACCGGGCTGCGTCGCGCGATTCCCGTCGTTTGCAACGGTCATTGGGCCATGCGGCCGTGTCGGTCGACGGGGGGTAGCGGTCGGGATGCTTCCTTGGCAAGTGGCGTTGCGGCTCCCGCGTGACGCGCAGCCGTCGTGGCAGTTTGCCCTGCGGCTCTCAGAACCGCACGCTGTTCGGGGGTGAGTTCCTGATAGCGATCCCATAGCGCCTGGAGTTGGCCCTGGCTGAGGCTGCTTTCGTTGAGTTTCCGCGCAAGGCGGAAGTTTTCCCGCGCCGCCTGGCGCTGCTGGGGCGTGAACGCCGACCACTGCTGCATGCGTTCCCGGGCTTGGGCCTGCGCCTGCTGTGACAGGCGCGGCAACTGTCGTGAAAGCTGGATCCAGGCATGCCGGTCGGAAGCGGGCAACTCGTGCCAGACCCTGGCGAGCGGTGCGAGCCATTGTTGCTGCGAGGCATTCAGCGCATCCCACGCCGGCGCAGCACCCGCAGGCCGTGGGGGCTGAGGGAGTTGCCGAAACTGCCTCGGTTGCGGCGCTTGCGCCGCTGCCGCTTCCGCCGAGGAGTTGCCCACGCCCGGCTCGGCGGAGTTGCTCACACCCGATCCGGCGGAGTTGCTCACACCCGATCCGGCGGAGTTGCTCACACCCGGTCCGGCGGAGGCGCCCAAACCCGGTCCGGCGGAGTTGCTTGCAGCGCCACCGGTACCCAGCCCGCTGCTCCCCGCAACCGTGGCGGACGATGGCGTGCCTGCCTGACCGGTGGCGACTGAGGATCCCTCACCCGGGGGTCCTGGCGTTGGCGGGTGTGGCGCGCTTGCGGGGCTTGCGTCGTCGGCGAGTGCGCGTGTTGTTGCCGAAGAGGGCTCGAGCGCTGCGTTGCCCGCTTGCGCGGTGGACGCGGCAGCGGGCCCAGGGATTCCGCCAAGGATGATTGCAGCGCAAACGGTGCGCGCAAGAGCGCCTGCCGCGAGGCGCGTGGGTGGGCATGGGAGCATGCTCGCCAGGCCTGCGGCGGTGTGCGTGGGTTGATCCATTTGGTTAGCGCGGTGCGCCTCGGCGGGGTGGGGAGGCGGTGCCCGGAGGGACAGCGGGCTCGGCGGCAGGGTCGGCGGCAGGGGTGGCGGCAGGGTCGGCGGCAGGGGTGGCCCCGTCGGCTTCCTCCAGCGCTTCGTGGTCCGCCTCGGCTTCCTCCGCTGCTT
>VGHO01000145.1 GCA_016868175.1 Betaproteobacteria bacterium | reverse complement strand
CTTCCGGATGAATGGGGGATGAAACAACAGACCCGGCGCCAACAGACCCGGCGCCGACAGACCTGGCGCCAGAGGGCCTGGTGCCAAAGGGCCTGGTGCCAAAGGGCCTGGCCCCCGGAAGGCCCGGACGCGACCCGGGTTGACTTGCCGGGCCCTGCGCACCTGATCCGGCCTCGCATCGAAGCCGCTGCGAGGCCTATCCGGGGAGATGCAATCCGTTCACGAGCAGCAAGGCCTGGGTGAGTGCAAAGATCGTGGCGGCAAGACGTATCTGGTGGCGGTCGCCCGGGTAGTGGCAGACCATCGCCCGATGCCGGATGGTGTCGCCGCTGCTGTCTTCCGGCGGCAATTCTGCGGCCGGAGCCCCGCCCGGATCACCGATCGCCGCGCGCCAGGCAAACCCGTGCACCACAGTGCCCACCGGCTTTGTGGGCGTTGCCCCGGTTGGCCCGGCGATGCCGGTGACCGAGAGCGCAAGGAGAGCCAGGGGCGCCCGCCGCAAAGCTCCGAGCGCCATTGCAAGCGCAACCTCCTGCGAGACTGCGCCATGGTGAGCAATGTGCGACGCGGGCACACCAAGCAGGTCTTGCTTGGCCTCGTTGGTGTAGGTCACGAAGCCCCGGTCGAACCATGCACTCGATCCCGGTGTTTCGGTGAGCGCCATCGCGATCATCCCGCCTGTGCACGACTCCACCGTGGTGACCATCGACCCCCGCGCCTGCAACGCCCGGCCCAGGCGCGCTGCGCAATCGAAGGCTTCGTCGATCGATCGCATGTTGAAATCCCTCGCAACTACCCGGAGTTGGATGCGGCCCCGGGATACTTCGCGGGGTCGGTCGCGGCGCCGGGAAACTTCGCGGGGTCGGTCGCGGCCCCGGAAAACGACCGACTGCCCTCATCCGATTGTGCCGAATGCGGCGGACAGCCGCCTGACCACCGACATGCAAAAGAGTGCGAGAGCGGCCGCGATGAGGTCGTCGAACATCACGCCGAATGGGCTCTTGAAGCGCCGGTCCGCCCAGGCGACCGGCCCTGGCTTGAGGATGTCGAAAAGCCGAAAGAGGACGAAGGCAAGCGCCTCCTCGAGCAGCGAGCCGTTGAGTACCCACAGGATCAACCAGAATGCGAGGATCTCGTCCCAGACGATCGATGACGGATCCTGTTGGCCCAGCATGCGGGCTGTCTTGCCGATCGCCCACCATCCCGCGACGAAGGAAAAACAAAGAAGAAGCGCCCAGAACAGGTCTCCGGTGATGGGCTGGAGCACGCTGAAACTCAGCCAGGCCCAGGCCGTTGCCACAGTGCCGGGTGCCCGCGGCGACAACCCGGTGCCGAATCCGAAGGCAATCAGGAGAGAGGGCGAGAAAATGCTCTTCAGCGAAACGCTCCTTGCGGCAAACACGATGGAGACTGCGCGTGCAGTATCCGCGCCGGGCGGCCCGGGTCCAGTATCCACCCCGGTTCATGCGCGATGAGTCTCCGCGCCGAGCACCGGGATTCCAGCATCAATGCGGCGTGAAGTGATCGAAGCCCTCGAAACGCAGGCCGAGCGATTGGCCGCTGGCATCCACGACGTCCCGCGCGCGGTCCTTGGTGATCACGCCGATTTGCGTTAGCGCAAGTCCCAGCGTGACTGAGAGGGCGTGTAATGCTTCGGAGGCATCCGGCGGGGCGGTGAAGAGCAGTTCGTAGTCATCGCCGCCCTGCAGTGCAAGGGCGCGCTGCTCCGGAAGCGGAAGACCGAGCAGCGCCGGATGCACCGGTATGCGCTCGGCGTGGACTTGGGCGCCCACCTGCGAGCGCTCGAGAATGTGGCGCAGATCGCCGAGCAGGCCGTCGCTGAGGTCGACGGCGCACGACGAGTGGCGGCCGAGCGCTGTGCCGAGGGCTAAACGCGGTTGCGGTCGCAGCAGACGTTCATCCGCGCTTCGACTCAGTCCGGGGTGGCGCAGTGCGTAGGCGGCCGCGCCAAGTTCGCCGCTTACCCAGATGTGATCGCCCGGACGCGCACGATCGCGCCGCAGGCAGCGCTGCAGATCAACGTCGCCGATCACGGTGATGCAGATGCAAAGCGGACCGCGGGTCGTGTCGCCACCGATGAGTTCGCAGGCATGCTCGGCAGCGAGTGCAAACAGACCCTCGCAGAACGCATCCAGCCAGGCGTCGTCGTTGTTGTCGCTGAGCGCAAGCGCAAGCGTGAAGGCCCGGGGACGGGCACCCATCGCAGCAAGATCGGAGAGGTTGACCGCGAGCGCCTTGTGCCCGAGCGATGCCGGGTTGACGTCAGGCCAGAAGTGCCGTCCAGCCACGAGCATGTCGGTGGAGATCGCGCAAAGCGCATCCCCCCGGGTCTGTGAGCCGGGTGAGAGAAGTGCGCAATCGTCACCGATGCCGAGCACGGCGGTGTTGGCGAGGCTGCCACGCAAGCGCTCCGCTCCCCGTTCGAAGAAGCGTGCGATGCGCTCGAACTCGCCGGACATGGTCTCGTGCCTGATCAGGACCCGAGGGGCGGCGCCTGCGGCGCCCGCAGCGTCTCGTGGCGCTCGGCCAGGCGCAGCTGCGTAGCAGGCTTGTGGAGTTCGGCGGGCCGCAGTTGCGTGGCGAGTTTGTCGAGTACTCCATTCACAAACTTGTAGCCGTCGGTGCCACCAAAGACCTTGGCCAGTTCCACGGCCTCGTTGATCACAACCCGGTAGGGGATCTCCGGGTGATGCAGATACTCATAAGCACCAATCAGGAGGATCGCGTGCTCCACCGGGCTGAGTTCAACCACCCGCCGGTCGAGACAGGGTTCGAGCCGATCGCGCAGTTGCGTCGCCTCGCGCATACAACCGCCAAGCAGCGCGAGAAAGTGACGCTCGTCGGCCTTGCGGTATTCGGGGTGCTGACGCAGGTACTCACCGATGACCGGCGCATCCTCGGCGTTGAGCATCCATTGGTAGAGACCCTGAAGCGCGTACACCCTTGCCCGGTGGCGCGCCGTTGGCGGGGGGGAGCGCTCGGCGGGCACGGCTGAACTCAGTCTTCGAAAGGATCGTCGTCGTCATCGAGGCTGTCGATCGCCCGATAAACCTCGGCCATCTCCACCGCGACCCGCGCAGCCTCGGCGCCTTTCTCGCGACTTCGCACAATGGCCTGGTCCTCGGTGTTGGTGGTGAGCACCGCGTTGGCAATCGGCACACGGAACTCATGGCTGACTTCGCGGATACCCGCCGCCGACTGGTCGGCCACCACCTCGAAGTGGTAGGTCTCGCCCCGGATAACGGCGCCAAGCGCAATCAGCGCATCAAACTGGTTGGTCTCGGCAAGTTTGGCAAGCGCACCTGAAATCTCCAGCGCGCCGGGCACGGTACACACGAAGATGTCGTCGGGAGCCACGCCGAGGCGCGATAGCTCCTGCAAGCAGGCGGTACGCAAGGTTTCGCAGATCTTCAGATTGAAACGTGACTGAACAATCGCGATGCTCATCCCGGATCCGTCGACAGTGGCTTCAAACACGGTCACGCTCATGACGATCCCTCCAGAAAACCGAGTACTTCCAGATCAAAGCCTGCCATGCTCGGCATCTTGCGCGGATGCGAAAGCAGGCGCATCCGCCGCACACCGAGATCACGCAGGATTTGGGCGCCAATGCCGTAGGTGCGCAGATCGGTCTTTGTGCCGCGCCGCGCAGCCTTGAGCGCGCGGGCGTGGCCGCGGTCTGCGGCCACCAGCGCATCGAAACGTGCAAACACCGCATCGCCCGGCTGCGCCGCGTTGAGGAGCACCACCACGCCCGGGCTTTCGGAAGCTGCAATATGGTCGAGCGCATCGCTGAGCGACCAGGAGTGCGAAGCGCTGGACTTGTCGAGAAGGTCAAGAACATTGAGCGGTTCGTGCACCCGCACGAGGGTTTCTTCCCGCTGCTGCGGCACGCCTCGAACCAGCGCAAGGTGCGGCGATTGGGCTGTGCTGTCGCGGTAGAGCACCATACGGAAGTTGCCCTGCGGCAGGCGTACCTTGCGCTCACCCACGCGGTGCACGAGCGTCTCGTTTTCGCTCCGGTAATGGATCAGGCTTTCGATGGTCCCGATCTTGAGGGCGTGTGCCTGCGCAAAATCGATCAGATCGGGAAGCCGCGCCATCGAACCGTCGTCGCGGAGGACTTCGCAGATGACTGCGGCAGGCTCACAACCGGCCATCGCGGCAAGATCGCAACCGGCCTCGGTATGCCCAGCTCGCACCAGCACCCCCCCGGGTTGCGCCATCAGTGGAAAGACATGACCAGGCTGGACCAAGTCCTCGGGTTGCGCGTTGCGCGCCACCGCCGCCTGCACAGTACGGGCCCGGTCGGCAGCAGAAATTCCAGTGGTGACCCCCTCGGCCGCTTCGATCGACACTGTGAAATTGGTGCCGTACGGCGAGCCGTTGTGACTCACCATCAGCGGCAGCCTGAGGCGGTCGCAACGCTCGCGGGTGAGGGTGAGGCAGATGAGCCCGCGACCGAAACGCGCCATGAAGTTGATCGCCTCGGCGGTGACATGCTCGGCGGCCATGAGAAGGTCGCCCTCGTTTTCGCGATCCTCCTCGTCGATCAACACAACCATTCGACCCGCACGCAACTCGTCAACGATCTCGGTGACCGGCGCAATCGCGTGAACGAGGGTGCTCATGTGCGGTGGTTAGATACTTCCATGCTGGATTGTAGGCCCGCTGTTCCGCGCCACTTGCCGGCGGCGAGTGTAGGCGACGAGTGGGCGGGCTGTGTACTACCTGTGGACCAGGCGCTATCCGCCGGGCTGGCGGGCGGTGCCGTAGCCGAGAAGGCGGTCGCAATAGCGCGCAATCAGATCCACCTCGAGGTTGACCTGATTGCCTGGGCGCAGGTTGCGGAGGTTGGTCCTTTCAAGGGTGTGGGGAATCAGATTGATGTGGATCCGGGTTCGCTCTTCGAAATCCTCCACCCGGTTCACGGTGAGGCTCACGCCCTGCACCGTTACCGAGCCCTTGTAGGCGAAGAAGCGGCCCAGAGCTGCTGGTGCGTCGACGGCCAGATGCCACGACTCCCCCACCGGCGCAAAGACCGCCACAGTACCCCGGCCATCCACATGGCCGCTCACCAGATGACCCCCGAGAACCTGTGACAGGCTCAGCGATTTTTCCAGATTCACGGTCCCCTCGCCCTCGAGGCCCGCAGTGCGGTCCAGACTCTCGCGCGACACGTCGATCTCGAAATGGGTTGCGGTTCTTTCCACAACAGTCATGCAAGCGCCGTTAACCGCGATCGAATCACCCAACGCAACGTCGTTGAGCGCCAGTCCACCCGCGTGGATACGCAAACGCACCCCGTGGCTCTCACTGGTCTCTGGCCCCCAGGGACGCATCGACTCGATGCGTCCAACTGCGGCAACGATCCCGCTGAACATGCTTGTGAGTCCTTTCCGGCTCAATCCCCAGTGGCCTGTTCTGCTTGGCCGGGGTGCGCAGCACCGATTGGAACCTCGTTGCGCGGGCTGCGGACACTTGCAAGGATTCGCAGATCGGGGCCGAGTCTCACCACTTCGCGGAAGGCAAGCCCGGGCTGCGACGGCAAGCGATCAAGCCCCGGCAGATCAAACATGCCAACGCCAGGTCCTAGCAGGCGTGGCGCAAGGTAGATGAGCAGTTCATCCACACATTGCTCGCTGAGCAGTGAACCGTTGAGGCGGTAGCCGGCCTCCACATGCAACTCGTTGATCTCCCGTTCTCCAAGCCAGCGCATCAACCCGGGCAGGTCCACCTTCTCGCGGGCGTTGGGAAGGCTCACCACCTGGTGCCCCGCTTCCAAGAGAAGCGACTGCTTTTCGCCGGGGTGGTTGCGCGCAGTGACCACAAGCACACCGGGCGTGGCAAGTATCCGTGCCCCGGGGTCAACCTCCAGGCGGGAATCCACAAGGATACGCAGGGGCTGCCGTGGTGTGTCGACCAACCTTACATCCAGACGCGGATCGTCGTCCTTCACGGTGCCGATTCCGGTGAGCACTGCAGAGGCCCGTGCGCGAAACGCATGGCCGTCACGGCGGGCGTCGGGACCCGTGATCCACTGACTGGTGCGGTTCTCGAGGGCAGTCTTGCCGTCCAGCGAAGCCGCAAGCTTCATCCTCACCCAGGGAAGACCGCGCTGCATGCGTGAGACGAACCCTGGATTCAGCGCCAGCGCCTCGGCTTCCATCACCCCGCAATCGACTTCGATGCCTGCGGCGCGCAACTGATCCAGACCCTTGCCGTTAACCAGCGGATTCGGATCCTGCATCGCTGCCACCACCCGGCGCACCCCCGCGGAAATCAGTGCGACAGTACACGGTGGAGTACGCCCATCGTGCGCGCAGGGCTCCAGCGTGATGTAGGCGGTGCTCCGGGCTGCTCTATCACCAGCCTCCCTGAGGGCGTGGATCTCGGCATGCGCATCGCCCGCCCGCTCATGCCAGCCCTCGCCCACGATCCGATCGTCGCGAACCAGAACGCAACCTACTCGAGGGTTCGGGTCGGTTGTGTAGAGCCCATGCGCGGCGAGTTCGAGCGCTCGGGCCATGAAGGACTTGTCTTGTTGGCGATGCACAGTTCGGCCAGATGGTTGGCAAAGAGATTCTAGACTGCCGATGGGCATCGCGTGCGTGTCGCACCTCGAGCATCGCAGGCATAGCGCATAGGCTTGGCGACAAAACCCGCACCAGTCGCCTCCGGTAGGCTAAGCTCCATCCGTCTGGAAGTGCTTCAACCAGCGCGGGCCGCAGGGAAACGCCGTGAAACAACCAAAGCTCCCAAGCCAGTCAAACGCTCAAGGGCTTGCCGACCTGCCAGTGGGGATTCAGTCGTTGGGCCTGCTGCGCGAGGGCCACTTCGTTTATGTGGACAAGACCGATTTCGCCTACCGCCTGGCGCGCTCGGCTGGCCGCTATTTCCTTTCGCGACCGCGCCGCTTTGGCAAGAGTCTCTTTGTGGATACCCTCAAGGAGATCTTCGAAGGCAACCGGGCGCTCTTTGAAGGACTCCACATCCACGACCGCTGGGACTGGCGCTGCACCTATCCGG
>VGHO01000144.1 GCA_016868175.1 Betaproteobacteria bacterium | reverse complement strand
TGAAATTGCCCGCTCCGTTGCCTTCGGAGCGTTTGATGGCCTGCTCCGCCGTTCACCACCCCTACCGCTCACCACCCCTACCGCTCACCACCCCTACCGTTCACCACCCTCCTGCGCTACAGCCCCTGCAGTGAGCCCCGCTCAACCTTGCAGGGGAAGGGACCGGTGAGCCGGTTGCTATCGGCAAACTCGAGCAACTTTGCAAGGTGGATTTCGTGCCAGGGACGAGAGGACCGCACTGCAAACTCGGCAGCCTCGTTGCGCCACTTCAAGACACCGCCCGAGACGCTGTAGTAGCTGGGAAAGGCGGGCCCACCGCCGTCGGGAAGCAGTACCCAGATGAGGCCCTTGTGAATCAGATAGGTCCGCGAAACCTCCTCCTGATACGCCGCACCGCCGCCGCCTTTGGGTTGGGTGCAGGTAATGCGCACGCCAGCGGCAGCAGCCTCCTTTGCGCGTTGCTGGATGCTCGCATCATCGAGGTCGAGATAAAGCCCCACCCTTGACTGCTCCTTGCCGCCAGACGATGCAAGCGCCGGCGCTGAAAGTGCGAGAGCGCATCCCAGGAACAGGCATTTCAACATTCGCGCGGGCAAAGGACCGCGCAGTCCTTCGTAAATGGCCGATGGCGTCCGATCGCGCCCGGCCTGCGCGGAGTCGGAAAACATGTGGTTGGTTGAGGTCATGATCTGCTGTCGAAGGATAGTGATGGATCGATGAGGCGCTAACCCGACTCCGCGGCAAGCGGTGCGAGCGTGCCATCAGCCTGGGTCGCGGTCAAGAACTCGACGGCATCGACGGCGTTTCGCAGGAGCGGAAAGGGGGGCAGGCTGCGCAGCAACTGCCGTCCGTAGGCCCGCAGGGCGAGCCGTTCGTCGCAAACCACCAGCAGCCCCTTGTCGCTCTCGCTGCGGATGAGACGACCCGCGCCCTGCCTGAGGCTGATTGCGGCCTGCGGCAACTGCCAGTTGCTGAAGAAATCCTCACCGGCCTCCAGCGCCTTGCGCATACGCGCCTTAAGGATCGGCTCGTCGGGCGGCGCAAAGGGCAGCTTGTCGATCACAACCAGCGAGAGTTGCTGTCCAACCACATCCACGCCCTCCCAGAAGCTTGCACTTCCGAGCAGGACCGGCGCTTCGAGTTGCCTGAAACGCTCCAGGATCAGCGCCTTCGCTTGCTCCCCCTGCACCAGAAACTCGATCTTCGGGCCGCCGGGGTCTTTGGCCTGGAGTTCCCGCAGCAGCTGGTGCAGGAGGCCCACCATGCGCAAGCTCGTGCACAGCACGAAGGCGCGACCCCGGTTCACCCTCAGGAGGGGCCAGATGTGATGGGCCACCTGCCCTGCAAAGTCGGGGTGCGAAGGACTGCCGCAGCCGCGCGGGATGTAGATGCGCGCCTGACGCGCATAGTCGAAGGGACTCTCGACGCGCATGGTGTCGACTGCATCAAAGCCAAGTTGACGGCCAAAGAGCTCGATACGGCCTGCCAGCCCGAGTGTGGCCGAGGTGAAAACCAGTCCCTTGGGCGCATCGCCAAGCGCCAAGCGAAACGGAACCGCGATATCGATCGGACTGACGTGCAAAGTCACCCCGCTTCGCGACACCTCAAACCAGCGCACCTGATCGGGTTCGGGTTCGGGTTCGGGGCAGCCGTGGGAGGCGTGCGCGGTACCGAGAAAAAGACTGAGCGTGGCGCGCATCGTCTCGATTCGCCCGAGCAGCAGGGGCAACTCCACTCCGCGCTCGGCCTGGGAGCCCACCAGAACCTCCAAGCCAGCAAGCGTCTGGTGCAGGGTCGTCAGGTCTGCAGCCATCGACCCGCAGCGTGGATCCCCGGGGTCCCAGGTGAAGCGCCCGGGCTCACCGGCGCTTACCCGGAGCTCGCGCAAGCCCTGTTCGAGCCCTGCCCTGCAGTCGATCCAGTCGGCCGCATCCGGAGCCTCCCGCAGTCCCACGCGCAGAAGATCGACCGCGAGGTCCTGCGTTTGTCGCAGCGACCATGAGCGGCTGAAGAAGTGGATCGCTGCATCGGGCAATTGATGCGCCTCGTCGAAGATCACACTGTCGACCTCGGGTAACAGCTCGCTGACCCCATCGCCCCGAAGCGCAAGGTCGGCGCAGAAGAGGTGGTGATTCACCACAACGATGTCAACCTGATGCGCCCGCTGGCGCGCCTTCACCACAAAACAGCTCGCGATTCGCGGACATTCGGTCCCGAGGCAGGTGTCGTGGGCGGAGGTTGCCATCGACCAAACCGCCGAATCCTCTGGGACATCCGCACACTCTGCCCGATCGCCGCTTGCACTGCGCGTGGCAAAGCGGCGGATCCGCCGAAGGAGCGCTGCGTCCTCGCGCGCGGCAAACCGACCGTCGGCGAGGTTTCGTTCGAGGTGGTAGTGACACACGTAGTTGCCGCGACCCTTGAGAGCGGCAACCGAAACCCGCACCGGCAGTTTCTCGAGAAGGGCCGGAAGGTCGCGCTGGAGCAACTGGTCCTGAAGCGTTCTGGTTCCGGTGGAGATGATCAGACGCTGACCCGACAACAAAGCCGGGACAAGGTAGGCGAAGGTTTTTCCTGTGCCGGTTCCTGCTTCCACCACCAGAACCCTGCCCGACTCGAGCGCGGTCCCCACAGCCTGCGCCATCGCAAGCTGGCCGGGTCGGAACCGGAACCCGGGCTGCGAAGCGAGCGAGCCTGAGGGTCCGAGCACCGCCGCATAGTCGCGCGCGGGAGCCCTCGACATCAGGACCGCACCCCCGGTCGATTCGGAAACCGCGGCCGGAGCGCAGTCACGCCGGGATGTCGGGCACGAGCATCATCTGCAGTTGGACGATACTGTCCTTGATCTGGAGCTTGCGCTTCTTCAATCGTCGCAGCTGAAGCTCATTGAAGTGCGTCTGCCGGGTGATCGTGGCGATCATCTGGTCGAGGCTGCGATGCTCGAGTTGCAGTTCGCTGATGCGGTGGCGGATGTTCTCCGGATCCATGCGCGATTTTCTCACCCGGCTGCCGCGCTGCCAATCCCCCCTGAGCGATGCCCGGAATTGGCGGGTCCGGAAACGACGTCGCTGCTGCGCAGTGGTCGATCCCTGTAGGCCTCGGTCTGCATCTCGACAAGCCGCGACACAGTGCGGAAGAACTCCTGCGCCATCGCGCCCTCCCGGTAGAGCTCATCGGCCGAAACCTCCGCACTCAGCAGGAGCTTGATGCTGCGGTCGTAGAGCACATCCACCAACCAGACGAAGCGGCGCGCCTCGGAAGCCATCGCTGGCCCCATGCGCGGTACCTCGCTCAACAGGATGGTGTGGAATCGCTCGGAAAGCTCCAGATAATCGAGCTGGGAGCGCGGCTCACCACACAGGGCTGAAAATCCGATCCACGCCACGCCGCCGCCAAGCGCTTCGCAACGCAGCGGCCGGTGCGAGATATCAAGGATCACCTCGCGCCGGACAGGACCATCGGCGAGCCGCTGAAAGTTGCGTTCCATTCCGGCGGCAACTTCCGCAGACAGGGGCGACAAGTAGACGGGTAACTGCGACAGGGCGCGCCGCCGATAGTCGATGCCAGTATCCACCTGCAGGCACTCGAGATGCGACTCGAGCAGGGCGATTGCAGGCAGGATCCGGTCGCGGTGCAGTCCGCCCGGGTAAAGCTTCGAAGGCTGATAGTTCGATGTGGTCACAAGCACCACGCCATGCGCAAACATGCCGCGCAGCAGGCGCTCGAGGATCATCGCATCGGCGATGTCCGACACGTGGAATTCGTCGAAGCAAAGAAGGCGATAACGGCTCGCAAACAGCGCAGCAACTGCATCGAGCGGATCGGCGCGTCCCTTGAGTGCATCAAGTTCGCGGTGCACCTCGCGCATGAACTCATGGAAGTGCATGCGTCCTTTGCGGCGCAGCGCCACGGCGCCGAAAAAGAGATCCATCAGCAGGCTTTTTCCCCGCCCAACGCCCCCCCACATCCAGACCCCACGTGGCACCACCGGCGCCCGGAACACCCGGCGCAGGACCGACTTGCGTTGATCGCGGAAGCTGTGGAGCGCTTCGCCAAGGACCTGGAGGTGCTCGAGCGCGCTCAGTTGTGCGGGATCTTCCACGAACCCGCGGGTGGCAAGGATGTTGCGGTAGGTCGATCGGAGGTCGATCGCCGCGCGTGGCGGGGTCAAGGGCGTGCCCACCAAACCCGGGGGCGCATCACATGTTGAGCGCCCGCTTGTCGGTGGCTGCAAGCGCCGCCTCGCGCATCACCTCGGAGAGCGAAGGGTGCGGATGGCAGACGCGACCGATATCCTCGGCACTGGCACGGAATTCCATCGCGACAGCGGCCTCTGCGATCAGGTCGGAGGCTGCAGCGGCGATCACATGCACCCCGAGAATCTCGTCGGTGGCAGCGTCGGCGAGGATCTTCACAAAACCCTCTGCGGACCCCATGCCGAGTGCCCGGCCGTTGGCGGAGAAGGGGAATTGCCCGGGCTTGAAGGCACGGCCCTCGGCCTTGAGTTGCTGCTCGGTCTTGCCTACCCATGCGATCTCGGGCGCAGTGTAGATTACCCAGGGAATACAGTTGTAATCGATGTGCGGTTTTTGCCCGGCAAGGATTTCGGCCACCAGCACGCCTTCGTCCTCGGCCTTGTGGGCAAGCATCGGCCCGCGGACCACGTCGCCGATCGCGTAGACGCCGTCGACTGCAGTGGCGCAGTGTGCATCCACTGGAATGAAGCCACGCTCGTCGCACGCCAACCCGATCGCATCGAGCCCGAGGCCGTCGGTGTTGGGTTGGCGGCCCACCGACACAATCAGACGGTCGACCTCAAGCTTTCGTGCCTCGCCCTTGGCATCCTGATAATCGATGCGAACCTTGCGCGATGCGCCGCGGCCCTTGATCGCGACCGCATCCACCCTCGCACCCAATTCGATCGCCAGGCCCTGACGCGTGAAGATCTTCCACGCTTCGCGCGCCACGCCGCTGTCGGCAGCCCCGAGAAACTCGGGCAATGCCTCGAGAATCGTGACTTGCGAGCCCAGACGCCTCCAGACCGAGCCGAGTTCGAGGCCGATCACGCCCGAGCCGATCACGCCGAGACGCTCCGGCACGGTGGCGAAATTGAGTGCACCTTCGTTGTCGCAGACGATCTCGTTATCCACCTCGATCCCACGCAGGTGGCGCGCCTTGGAACCGGTGGCAATGATCACACGGGGGGCGCTGAGCGTCTCGCGAACGGCTTCACCTTCAGCACCATGCCCGGTGATGTCGATGGCAAAGCCGGCTGTGTCGCGTGCCCGAAAACGTCCGTGGCCCTTCACCCAGGCGATCTTGTTCTTCTTGAACAGATACGCGATGCCGCTGGTCATTTTCGAGACGATCTGGTCCTTGCGCCCGAGCATCCGCCCCACATCGATGCGCGCGTCGGACACGCTGATGCCGTGGTCGCCGAAATGCTCCCTCACCTGCTCGAAATGTTCACTGGAGGCAAGCAGGGCCTTCGAGGGGATGCAGCCCACGTTCAGACAGGTTCCCCCGAGGACATTCTCGCCGGCCGGATTGCGCCACTTCTCTATGCAGGCTACCCGCATGCCGAGTTGCGCTGCACGGATCGCAGCAATGTAGCCGCCGGGTCCTGCACCGATCACGATCAGATCCAGACTGTTTGCCATGATGGATACTCCGGAGGCTCAGAGATCGAGCAGGAGGCGGGCGGGGTCTTCGAGCGCTTCCTTGATCGAGACCAGAAAGAGCACCGCATCACGGCCGTCGATGATCCGGTGGTCGTAGGAAACGGCCAGGTAATTCATGGGACGGATCACGATCTGGCCGTTTTCCACGACCGGCCGTTCCTTGGTGGCGTGCACGCCGAGGATGGCCGACTGCGGCGGATTGATGATCGGGGTGGAGAGCATCGATCCGAAGACGCCACCGTTGGAGATCGAGAAGGTCCCGCCGCTCAACTCCTCGATCCCGAGCTTGCCCGCCTGCGCGCGTTTGCCGAAGTCGGCGATCGTCTTTTCGATCTGCGAGAAACCCAGCTGGTCGGCATTGCGGATCACTGGCACCACCAGCCCCCGCGGCGATCCCACCGCAACGCCCACATCGAAATAGCCGTGATAAACG
This sequence comes from Betaproteobacteria bacterium, assembly GCA_016868175.1. GTDB lineage: Bacteria > Pseudomonadota > Gammaproteobacteria > Burkholderiales > Burkholderiaceae_E > UBA3064. Next base: position 964 of record VGHO01000144.1, on the reverse strand, counting down.
ATGTCGCTGCCATCGACCGAAGCATTCACGATCGGGTACTTCTTGAGGGCGTGCACCGCCGCCTTCACAAAGAAGGACATGAACCCGAGTTTCACCCCGTGATCCTTCTCGAAACGCTCGGCATATCTCTTGCGCAGATCCATCGCAGGCTGCATGTTGACTTCGTTGAAGGTCGTGAGAATCGCGTTGCTTGCCTGCGATTGCAAAAGCCGCTCGGCCACCCTCGCACGCAGACGCGACATCGGCACCCGTTGCTCGGGGCGTCCCTGGGTCAGTGAGGCCAGATCGGCAGGCGCTGCCACCTGCGGGAGCGCTGCCGGGACGGCACCCTGTGAGGCCGGAGCTGGCACTGGCGCAGGACTCTGCGGTGCCACAGGCGGCAATGCCGCAAGACCCTGCGGTGTTGCAGAGGGCAACGGTGCAGGAGCGGGCTGCGCGGTTGCTGCGGCCGCTGCGCCAAGCACATCGGCCTTCGTGATGCGGCCGTCGCGGCCGGTTCCCGCGAGATGGGCAGGATTCAAGCCCTGCTCGGCAATGAGTTTGGCCGCCGCCGGCATCGCCACGCCAGCCCTGGTACCTGGGGCTGCCCCGGCCGAAGCTACCGTGGCTGCTGGCCCGCTCGAGGTAGCCGCCTTGGCATCGGTGTTAATATCAGTTTTGACATCAGTATTGATCATTGCGATCACTTCGCCCGAAACCACCGTGGCACCTTGCTGCTTGAGCACCTGTGCGAGTACGCCCGCCTCGGGCGCAGGCACTTCCAGCACGACCTTGTCCGTCTCGATGTCGATCAGGTTCTCGTCGCGCTGAACCAGATCCCCGGCCTGCTTGTGCCACCCGAGAAGCGTTGCCTCCGCAACCGACTCGGACAGTTGCGGCACCTTCACTTCTACCAATGCCATATTATTCTCCGAAAGAACAAGAAAGGAAAGCGTTCAGGCGGGCATGCGCGGAATCGGAAGGC
>VGHO01000143.1 GCA_016868175.1 Betaproteobacteria bacterium | reverse complement strand
CGCACCCAGCCCTCATGCGCTGCATGCTCAAAGCCCTGCGAGTAGCTGAAGTTGCCCACCGGCAGGAAGGGCGAAGCCAGCTGGAGCAGGGCGGCGAGCCTGGAGGCTGCGTCAGCGGTGGGCATAGGCGCCAGCCTCAGGCTCGAAGGGGGCGCGTCGTCTCCGGATGGTCAGCCCAAGGCCGATCAGCATGTCGGCAAGTACGCTATCCCACCCAAGCCGCAACCGGGAGGCGGCGAGTTGCACCGGCACATGCCGGTTTCCGAGGTGATAGGCGGCGCGTACGAGGTGGGCAGGGTCCTCGCCGTGGGCGTCGATCACGTCCTCCTCGGCAGCAACAACCCGCGCCCTCAGCGCAGGGCCGAGCAGCAGGTCGCCACCGCGTACGACGCTTCCACGCGGCAGCACGATGCCAACCAGGCGCCCGTCTTCCAGCCGGGCCTTGAGTCGCGAACGGCTTCGCAGGTCGTAGCTGAGGCACAAGATCGCAAGCGAGACCACCCGCGCGGGAACCTCCTGTGCAGCGGCGGCCTCATGCACAACGCCTGACTCCCAGGCGCCGGCCGGTATCCGGCGGGTGAGCCAAAGCAGCGGCGTGGCTGCCTGCGCCGAGTCCTCAGGATCCGGCCCGCTGTCGAGGCGATGCGCCGCATCGAGCTCGGGAACGATCCAGGTGCCCATCGCGCCAGCGGCTCAGCTTTCCCGCACAGGGTCAGAAGAGGAAGTAGCGCTGGGCCATGGGAAGTACCGATGCCGGCTCGCAGGCGAGCAGGACGCCGTCGGCATGGACCCGATAGTCCTGCGGATCCACACGGATCTGCGGCAGGTATGCGTTGTGCACCATGTCGGACTTCCTCAGTCCGCGTATCCCACGGACAGCACTCAACTGCCGCCGCAGTCCGAGCTTCTCCCCAAGACCTGCCTCGAGCGCCGCCTGCGACACAAAACTCAGACACCGCGGTGCCAGCGCCAGTCCGTAGGCTGCAAACATCGGTCGATAGTGGACCGGTTGCGGTGTGGGAATCGAGGCGTTCGGGTCGCCCATCAATGCGGCCACGATGCTCCCGCCCTTGAGAATCAGCGTCGGCTTCACACCAAAAAAGGCGGGCTTCCAGAACACCAGGTCGGCGAGTTTCCCCGGTTCGACCGATCCGACCTCGTGCGCCAGGCCGTGCGCGATCGCCGGATTGATGGTGTACTTCGCGATATAACGCTTGACCCGCTGATTGTCGGCCCTGGCATCGCCCGGGAGACTGCCCCGCTGCTCCTTCATCTTGTGCGCAGTCTGCCAGGTTCTCAAGATCACCTCGCCCACGCGCCCCATCGCCTGCGAATCCGACGACATCATCGCGATGGCGCCAAGGTCATGCAGGATGTCCTCTGCGGCGATCGTTTCGCGGCGTATCCGGCTCTCGGCGAAGGCAACATCCTCGGCGATCCCGGCATCGAGGTGGTGACACACCATGAGCATGTCGAGATGCTCATCGATCGTGTTGATGGTGTAGGGGCGGGTGGGGTTGGTGGAGGAAGGAAGTACGTTGGCCTCGCCCACCACCTTCAGGATATCGGGCGCATGGCCACCGCCGGCTCCCTCGCTGTGGTAGGTGTGGATCGTTCGTCCCTTGAAGGCCCGGATCGAGTCCTCCACGAAACCCGACTCGTTGAGCGTGTCGGTATGGATGGCCACCTGCACATCGAAGGCCTCGGCAACGCCGAGGGAGCAATCAATCGCGGCGGGCGTGGTGCCCCAGTCCTCGTGCAGCTTGAGTCCGATGGCGCCCGCACGAATCTGCTCTTCGAGCCCTTCCGGCAGGCTTGCATTGCCCTTGCCCAGAAAGCCCAGATTCACCGGAAGGCCCTCGGCGGCTTCGAGCATCCGCGCAAGGTGCCACGGGCCAGGCGTGCAGGTGGTGGCGTTGGTGCCAGTGGCCGGGCCGGTACCTCCTCCGAGCATGGTGGTGATGCCCGAGTAGAGCGCCTCGTCGACCTGCTGCGGGCAAATGAAATGGATGTGGCTGTCGATACCGCCTGCGGTCACGATCATGCCCTCGCCTGCGATCACCTCGGTCCCCGGGCCGATCACAATCGCGACGCCCGTTTGGATATCCGGGTTTCCCGCCTTGCCAATGGCCGCGATCCGGCCCCCGCGAAGACCGATGTCGGCTTTGACGACGCCCCAATGGTCAACGATCAGCGCGTTGGTCACCACGGTGTCAACCGCCTGCCCGGACGCTGCCTGCGACTGACCCATGCCGTCGCGAATCACCTTGCCGCCTCCAAACTTCACTTCCTCGCCGTAGACGGTGAAGTCGCGCTCCACTTCAATCCACAGTGCGGTGTCGGCCAGGCGGACACGATCACCGGTGGTGGGACCGTAGTGCTCTGCATAGGCTCGCCGCGACAGGTGCAGACTCATGCCAGACCCCCGGTGCTGCTGCCGCCGACCTGCAACCGGGCCTGCGGGTCGAGGTGGCCCATCACCTCCCCGCGAAAACCGTAGACCCTGCGCAGCCCGGCATAGGCCACCAGTTCGACAGTGCGCGCCTGACCCGGCTCGAAACGCACCGCAGTACCAGCGGCAATGTTGAGCCGTTTCCCGCGCGCGGATTTCCGGTCGAAGGAGAGCGTCGGATTGGTCTCGGCAAAATGGTAGTGCGACCCAACCTGGACGGGCCGATCGCCGGTGTTGACCACGCGCAGCGCGATCGTTTCGCGCCCAGGATTGAGAACAATGTTCTCGTCGGGAGTCCAGACTTCACCGGGAATCATGTGTTTCTCCACTTGTTGAGACTTCACCGGGAATCATGTGCCTCTCCTCTCCCTGCCTCGTCCCGGCGTCGTCGTGCTCAGGCAATCGGTTGGTGCACGGTCACCAGTTTGGTGCCGTCGGGGAAGGTGGCCTCGATCTGGATCTCGGGGATCATCTCGGCCACGCCCACCATCACATCGTCGCGGCCCAGAAGCGTCTTGCCCCAACCCATCAGGTCCGCCACCGTTCGTCCGTCACGGGCAGCTTCAATGAGCGCGAGCGAAAGATAGGCCACAGCCTCCGGGTAGTTGAGCTTGAGTCCGCGCGCACGGCGCCTTTCAGCCAGAAGTCCGGCCGCAAAGAGCATCAGCTTGTCCTTTTCGCGTGGCGTGAGGTCCATCCCGGTCGGTCTCCGCAAGGTGCAACAAGAGGCAGGTCAACGCATAGTATGCGTGGAGCGCTCAGGTACTCCAGATGCGCGGCACTACAGCAGCCCTGGCGCGCACGAGCGGACGAAGCAAGCTCCAGGCCTGTTGCAGGCGCTGGCGTACCGTTTCGGTGTCGCTCCCCACGGCACGCACAACGACGAGGCCGCTCGGCAGGCAACTCGCTCCAACATGGAGGTGCTCCGCGCTATGAGACTCGAGGGTGGCAAAGATGGTCTCAAGAGATTCCTGCAGCGCGACAACTTCAGCGGCTCCGCCCGAGGATGCAAGCTGCCCCAGGGCCGAGGTGCCGCCCGGGTATGCCCGGAATTCCGGGGCATAGGCCCACAGGAGCCCGCTCACATGACAGCTGCCCATCACTGCGGCGCCTTCGAGCTGCGTGGCAATCGAGGGCAGTGCTGCCGAACCGCGCAATACAAGCGGATCCAGGTAGACGAGATGGCCACCGATCCGCACGCTGCACCCAAGCGACAGGTCGAGTTCAGTGCAGCGTTCACCGCTTTGCCTGCGCCCAAACACCAGGACGTCGAGCGCGGCCGCGCGTGCCCCTGAAGCAAGCTCCCAGCTTGTGCGCGCAAGCATGCGGGCACCGTCGTGGACGAGCGTTTCCTGCGGCATCCATTCGATGCAGGCTCCATCTTCCACTTCAAAGTGAAGGTGCTGGGTGGCGCTTGCACGGCTGCGGTACCACTTGCCTGCTCCGGGTGTGGTGATCACAAGGCCGCTGCCCTCCTCGGCGCGCACCCGAAGCTCCAGGCGGTCGCCGCCCGCCATCGCCCCTGGGGGGTGCAGGAGGATCGCGTGCGCAGGGCTCGGACCCTCGGGCCAGAGAAGCTTTTGCAGTCGCACCGGACCCTCGTGGCTGAGCGAGCGCAGCACCGAACGCCCGCGTTGCAGCCCGACGCAGAACCCGAGGCGTGCGCCCCACCCCCCTCCGTAATGCGCCAGGTCGGGGTCGGCGGATTCAAGGTGGGTGCTTTCGGGTGCAATCCGGAGCGCAGGATCCGCGGGAGTGGGCGCTGAAGACATGGATCGGTTGATCTCGACGGATCCGTGAGTGTGCCTGAGGCAACACCCGAGGATCAGCCGCCAACCGGAGCCGCGCCGAGCCTCCAGACCGGAACCAGTTCAAGGTCGGTGAGGGGCCCGGACCGCAAGGCGCGAACGCGGTCGATGCTGCAGATCCTGCGCTGGCCGCCAGCGAGGCGCTCCACATGCACGATCGCCTCCACTGCCGATGCAATCTGCGGCCTCAAGGCCTCCGGATGCGACTGACCGAGCGCAAGCGCTGCCATCGATTCGAGCCGCACCAGCGCATCGCCCGCGGAGTTTGCATGCACAGTACCCATCGAGCCACGATGGCCGGTGTTCATCGCTGCGAGCAGTTCGATCACCTCGTCGCCGCGGACCTCGCCGAGCACGATCCGGTCGGGCCGCATACGCAGTGCGTTGCGCAGGAGCATGCGCAGCGTGATCTCCCCTTTCCCTTCGAGATTCGGGGGCCGCGACTCGAGGCGTACAACGTGCGGCTGGGTCAGACGCAACTCGGCGGCGTCCTCGAGCGTGACGATCCGCTCATCCGCTGCGATATGTGCCGAGAGCGCGTTGAGCAGCGAAGTCTTTCCCGCGCCGGTGCCTCCGCTGATGAGGAGGTTGCTGCGTCCCCGCACGAGCTCCCCGAGGAGCGCTGCTGCCTCCGATGCGATTGAGCCAGCGGCAACCCAGTCTTGCAGACTGCGCGGCCCGCCCACGAAGCGCCGAATCGAGAGTTGTGGGCCGTCGACGGCTGCGGGCCTGACCACAGCGTTCACCCGCGAACCGTCGGGCAGTCGCGCATCGGCCATGGGCGAGGACTCGTCGATGCGGCGGCCACCCCGCGATACAAGCCGGTCGATGATGCGCAGCAGGTGCGCCTCGTCGTCAAAGCGTTGCAAGGCACGCTCGAGTCGCCCGTCGCGCTCGAACCAGATCGACTGCGGTCCGTTGACCAGCACATCGCCCACCCGCGCATCGGCCAGCAGCGGCTCGAGCGGACCCAGCCCCATGAGATCCCACTCGAGGCGCGCGAGCTGCTCCGGGGCTGGAGGCTTGCCCTGTTCCTCGAGTTCGCGTGCAAGCTGTCCGCGCAGTTCATGCTGAAGCTGCTCGGTTCCCATGCGCACCAGAGCGCGTGGATGATATTGACCCATAAGACGATCGATCGCCCGATGCTGCAGGCTGCGGTCCTCCGATTTCATCGCGTCTCTCCTGCGGTGTGGTCACTGACTCTGGCGATTGATGGCTTGCGCGCCACCCGCTTCGGGGTGACCACAAAGACAAGTTCGGTACGGTTTCCGTGCGCGTCGCTCGCACCGAACAGCGCCCCCAGCAGCGGCAGATCGATTAGTCCGGGCAGACCTCGACGCCGATCCTCGGACCCCTGGCTCAGAAGCCCGCCCACAACGAAGCTCTCGCCATCGGCCAGCGTGATCGTGGTGCTCGCCTTGCGCAGGGTAACGAGCGGCAACACCGAGCCGCGTTCCCCCGCAGTGATCAGGACCCCTTCGCGCGAGAGTTCGGAGACCTCGGGCGCCACCTTGAGTTGTACCCGACCGTCGGCGAGCACGGTGGGCGTGAACTTGAGACTCACCCCGTACTCTCGTTCATCGAGCCGGGTTGTCACGCTCAGTTGCTCGCCCTGGCCCTGCTGGATCGACACCGGAATGAAGACCTTGCCGCCAGCGAGAAACTGACCCTCCATGCCGCTTTGCGCCATCAGGTTGGGCTGGGCGAGAAGTCGCCACTCGGAGCGCAATGCTTCGGCATCGATCGCCAGCAGCCCCGATCCACGCATCAGGGAAAGGAGCGCAGCGCCTGCGTTGGCAAATCCCGCTTCGGCCGTCCATTGACCCAGACTCGCGCGGACCGGCGCCTGACGGCCAATGCTCCAATCCACCCCGAGCTTGTCGAGCAGGCGCGAAGTGACCTCGGCGATGCGTACTTCAAGCATGACCTGCTCGGGTGATCGCACCTTCACCCAGTTGAGGAGTTGCGCTCGAGTACCCGACTGCGTCTCGATCCAGGCGCGCAGGAGCGCTTCAAGCGCCTGCGCCTGGTCGGCGCGCGCAACCTCGCCGTGCAGCACCAGCAGATGCTCGCGTGCCTCGAGTCCAACCTCGGGCGGAGGCAGAAGCGGATCGCGCGCGAGACTCTCGGCCCAGGTGCGGATCAGGCTCCTCGGCACCGAGAGATCCAGCGCCACCTCGATCCGCACGCTCAGGCAGCGCTCCGGTCCAGCGCCCTCGCTGGCTCCGACAACGTTACGGTCGGCGTGACGGTCGGCGTTGCGGTCAGCGTTACGGTCGGAATTGCGGTCGGCGTCGTGGTCTTCGTCGCCACCCAACATGAACTCCACCTCGGTGGATCCAGGCGAAAGCGCCCGCACCCAGTGCATGCCCGCAGCCGATGCCTGCACCGAGGCCACTGCGGGCCTTGCATTCCAGCGTACGCGCTCGGTGCGCTCCACGAGGCGCAAGTGCCGGGACTGTCCCACACGGAGAACGACCGGGGGGCCTGCGGATGTGCATGAGCGCTCGCCGGAAGACGGACAAGGGTGCGCAGGGGCTTCGAGCTGTATTTGCCTCTCCGGCATCCGCTCGGACTGCGCGCGGACCTGACCCGCAGTGGCTACCGCCAGCATCAGCGCGAAGATCCACAAAAAGGGAGGGCGCGGCTGGGGTAGCCGGATTGGATGTACGCGGCGAGGGCCGCACTGGAGGCCCCGCCGGAAGCTGGGGATCCTGGGCAAACCCGGGTGATGTAGCGGTGGCAAAGAAAGTAGTTGCACGGTGAATTCCTGTGTAGGCGTGTGGAGCAATCGGATAGCCTGGATGGACTGCGATGGATTACCTGGAAGGGCCGGCTTGCATGGAT
>VGHO01000142.1 GCA_016868175.1 Betaproteobacteria bacterium | reverse complement strand
CTGCGTGAACCAGCGGTTGGAACTTGCCTCGGCAAACTGCTTGAACACCGCCGACGCCCCGCCCATGTAGGTGGGCGAACCAAAAACGATGGCCTGCGCCTGATCGAGCATCGTCCAGCCTTCCTCGCTCATGTCTGAGACGTCGAGGCAATGGACACTGCGTCGCGCTGCGCTCACGCCTTCGGCGAGCGACTCCGCAACCCTGCGGGTGTGGCCATAGCCCGAGTGATAGGTCACCACCACCTCGATGGTGGCCGCATCGCGTGAAACTTCCATGGTGTTCGCTCCTTGCGTGGCTACTCAGGACGGAAGGTTGAAGACGAGAATCTCTGCGTCCTCGCCGTGGCTGATATGAAGCGTTGGCGTTGACAAGAGTCCGATCGCATCGCCCTGCGCGAGCATGCTTCCGTTGGCCCTGACTTGACCGCGTGCCACTTGCACCCACACCCTGCGATCGGCCAGTCCCTCCAGAGTGGCCGACTCGGTGCCGTCGAAAAGACCGGCGTAGACCAGAGCGTCCTGATGGATGAGGAGCGAATCATGGCGGCCGTCGGGCGAGATCAGCAGTGCGAGCCTGCCACGCTTGCGCGCGCTGCCGAAATGGCGTTCCTCATAGGAAGGCGGGTGACCCTGCCGGTCGGGGAGGATCCAGATCTGCAGAAAATGCGTCCAGCCCTGACTGCTTTCGTTGTACTCTGAGTGCGTCAGCCCAGTGCCTGCGCTCATCCGCTGAACGTCGCCGGGCCGGATCGCCGACCCGTTACCCATGCTGTCGCGGTGCGCGAGTGCGCCCTCGAGCACATAACTGATGATTTCCATGTCGCGATGCCCATGCGTGCCGAAGCCTTCGCCAGGAGCGATGCGGTCCTCATTGATCACGCGCAACACCCCGAACTGCATCCAGGCCGGGTCGTGGTAGCCGGCAAAGGAGAAGGTGTGCGCGCTGCGGAGCCAACCGTGATCGGCCATTCCCCGCTCTTTACTGCGACGAACGATCTGCATGGGTCTTCCGGGCCGGAGCGGCACCCGAGGTTGAAGTCGGCGGCGAGTATACACAGCGCGGGAGGCGTGGATCGCGGGTGCGAGGCGGCTCAGGGGGATGGCGCAGTTGAGGCACGCGGTCGCGAAAGCGGGTTGAAGTCTGGTGAACAGCGGCCACGCGGCTACGTTGGCCGCTTCGCACCATCGCCGACCGGACCGCTGCACGCGGGCTCGCTGCAGACCGCGCTTGCCAGCTGGCTCGACGCCCGGGCGCACGAGGGAAGGTGGTTACTGCGGATCGAGGACGTTGACACGCCCCGCTGTACCCGCAGCGCCGCGCTCGACATCATCGCCTGCCTTGCAGCACACGGTTTGCACCCCGACGGCGCCATTGGCTGGCAAAGCCTGCGCCGCAGGCGCTACGACGCTGCAATCGCGAAGCTGCTGGCCCTTGGAAGACTTTACCGCTGCGACTGCAGTCGCAGCAGGATCGCTGCTGCGCTGCGCAGGGGCGGATGGATTGACGCTCCGCACCGCGAGCGGCCCTACCCCGGACTGTGTCGCTCCGGGATGCGAAACGGGGGTGAGGGAGCACTGCGGCTGCGGCTGGACCCCGGCGAGATCGTCTGGGAGGACCGCCAGATGGGATCGCAAGTCGAAACGCCAGCGCTGAGCATTGGCGACTTTGTGCTGCGCAGGGCCGACGGCATCGACAGCTACCACCTCGCAGTTGTGGTGGACGACGAAGCCGACGGAGTGACCGACGTGGTGCGCGGCGACGATCTGCTCGGATCCACCGCGCGGCAGATCGCACTGCAGCGCGTTTTGGGCTACCGCAGCCTGCGCTACCTTCACCTGCCGGTGCTGCGCGATGTGCGAGGGGAAAAACTCTCCAAGCAGCAGGGAGCAAGGGCACTCGACGCCCGGGACGCGGTGCCTAACCTGCAAAGCGCCGTGGAAGCGCTGGGGCTGGGACGCATCGGAGAGGGCGGCATCCAGGGCAGCGGCGAAAGCGGCATCCGGGGCACGCGTGATGGCGGCATCGGGAGTATCCGCGGAGTGCGCGTGGAAAGCATCCTCGCCGAGGCGATCGTGCGGTGGCGGCAAGCCCGGATTGCGGTTGAACCCGTCATCGGGACCGCCGCACGCTTGGGGAGTTGGGGCAGGGGTGGGGTGAGGGGCGGGATGAGGGGTGAGGGGCGGGGTGAGGGGCGGGGTGAGGGGTGGACCGTGACGTCGTGTTCCACGAAGGCTGACCCGCTCGGCGGCTGAGCGCGTGGGACCCCGTTCATGACCGAGTTGCTTGCCGAATGGCTGCTTGACGCGCTACTCGGCGTGCTCGGGCTCGGCCGCGACACCAACGCATGGGTGTTTGGCCTCATGCTCAGTATCCAGGTGCTCGGCATTGTCTCGGCCGCGCAGGCTGTGATGGAGACGCGTACCTCACAGGGGGCGATTGCGTGGGCGATCGTGCTGCTCACCTTTCCTGTGCTGGCAGTACCCGCCTACTGGATCTTCGGACGAAACCATGTGAACGGTTACCGCAAGCGGCGTATCCGCGAGCAACTCGAGTTGCAACTCGGCAGCAAGGTTCTAGGAGGGATGCTGAGCGCCTCGAGGGTACGCGACGCGAGTCTCACCCGACGCATGCGGATCCTCGAGGAGATCACAGGTTCACCCTTCACCTCCAACAACCAGGTGGAACTGCTGATCGACGGTGCGCAGACCTTTGCCTCGATGTTTTCCGGCATTGCTGCCGCGCACGACCATGTGCTGGTTTCCTTCTACATCATGCGGCACGACGAGATCGGCGAACCCTTCAAGCGGGCACTGATCGAACGGGCCCGGGCCGGGGTGGCAGTGCGGGTGATGTACGACGGAATCGGTACGCCGCGCGCAGCGGGCAGCATGTTTGAGGAGTTGCGCGCAGCGGGTGTGAAGGTGGTGGCGTTCGACGGGAGCCGGCATCCGGGGAACCGCTTGAGTCTCAATTTTCGCAACCACCGCAAGATCGTTGCGGTTGACGGTGCACGGGCCTGGGTGGGGGGGCTCAACATCGGGCGCGAATACGCCGGGATGGACCACGAAGTGGGCCACTGGCGCGACACCCATGTGTGCATCACTGGACCCGCAGCGCTTGCGGTGCAGGCCGTCGTGATCGAGGACTGGCTCTGGGCAACCGGCGAGTCGCTCGAGGCCCTGCTCTGGAAACCACGGATGAAGCCACCAGCCGATCCGGGCCGCGTGGATGCACCGGAGGTGGCAGCCTCCCCGGCAGCACCCGCGGTCCCGGCAACATCTGCAGACCCGGGGACCTCCGAGGCTTTGCGCTCGGTGCTCGTGGCACCCACGAGCCCTGCGTCGAACATCGAGACCTGCACCCTGCTCTTCATGCAGTTGATCGGTCAGGCTCGAACGCGACTATGGATCGCCAGCCCCTACTTCGTTCCCGACGAGCAGTTTGTGACGCAGCTGCAGCTGGCCGCACTACGCGGGGTTGAGGTAAGGATCCTGCTGCCCTCGCGTCCGGATCGAAAGCTTGTGCAACTTGCCTCGTATGCCTACCTGAAGTCGCTGGGAGATACCGGAGTGCAATTCTTTCGCTACACCCGGGGCTTTCTCCACCAGAAGGTTGTGCTGGTGGACGACGATCTCGCAAGCATCGGCACGGTGAACTTCGACAACCGTTCGTTTCGCCTCAACTTCGAAATCTCGATCCTGATTCAAAGCCGCAGTTTTGCCACGCAGGTGGCCGCAATGCTGGAAAGCGACTTCGCGCAATGCAAGCGCATCAGCACCGATCTGCTCGCGCAGCGCGGGCTGGCCTTCAGTTTTCTGGTCCGCGCGGCCCGTTTGCTGGCACCGGTGCTTTAACGCCTTCGGCGCGCACCCCACGCGAGCCGCCGAGGAGGGCGGCCAGCGGCCTCGAAGGCGCCTTCGACAGAAAGCGGGGCGGAGGAAGGGTTACATCATGGCCGGCCGCCTGCGCAAGTGGCGCAACTTCGGATGCGAGCCCGACTTCGCCCGCCCCGGCAGCGGCAGCGCTGCCTGCGGACCTCAACGAGGGCTCGGCCGGCTGATAGGGCTTGTAGAAAAACGGGTCGGCCGAGTGCCCCGGCAGAACTGCGAGCACCGGGCTGCGTGCCGCCCGCCCGGCTGTGCTTCGCGAGTCCCCGCTGGGAGCGGCTGACGCGTTGCGCGAATTCCGCGAATTCTGCGAAGTCCGAAAGGCCGGCGCGGCGGTCGAATCGGCGCGCTCAGCCCCGCCCGAGACAAGCGCAGGCGCCAGAGCCTGCGGATCGAATTTTCTGCGCGTAAGCTTTTCGATCTCGGCGAGGTAGCGGCCGTCGGATTCGGTCATCAAGGAAAGGGCCATCCCGGAAGCACCGGCACGGCCAGTGCGCCCGATACGGTGCACATAGTCCTCAGGCGAGTACGGGAGGTCGTAGTTGATGACCGCTGGTAACTCCACGATGTCGAGTCCGCGCGCGGCCACGTCGGTGGCCACGAGCACCGTAACCTTGCCCTGCTTGAAGGCCTCGAGCGTGGCAAGGCGCTCCTGCTGAGATTTGTCGCCGTGGATTGAGTCGGCGCTCAGCCCTTCGCGTATCAGTTGGCGGGCGAGTCGACCCGCGCCGATGCGGGTGTTGGTGAACACGAGGACCTGCTGCAGTCCGCGCTCACGCACCAGATGCGATACCGCCTGGCGCTTGGCTTCCTCCGACGACACCCGGTAGACGGTTTGCTCGATGTTGTCGGCCAGCGCATTGCGGCGCGCCACCTCGATCGACTTCGGATGTCTGAGGATACTCTCGGCGAGCTTGCGGATATCGCCCGAAAACGTGGCCGAGAACATGAGGTTCTGTCGACCTGCCGGGAGCAGATTCATGATGCGCTGGATGTCGGGCAGAAATCCCATGTCGAGCATCCGGTCGGCCTCATCGAGCACCAGCACCTGAACCTGCGAGAGGTTGAGCGACTTCTGCTCCACATGATCGAGCAGCCTCCCGGGCGTTGCGATCAGCACCTCACAGCCCAGCCTGAGCGCTGCGAGTTGAGGCTTGATGTCGACTCCGCCGAAAACCACGGCCACCCGCAACGGTGTGTACTTTGCGTAGGCACACACGTTCACATGAATCTGGTCCGCAAGTTCGCGGGTTGGCGCAAGCACCAGCGCGCGCACCGGATGCCGGGCGGGCGAGACACTGGTGTTGGCAAGCGGCAGCAGACGTTGCAGGATCGGCAAGGCGAAACCCGCAGTCTTGCCAGTGCCTGTCTGGGCTGCGCCCATCACATCGTGCCCCTGGAGCACGACCGGGATGGCTTGCGCCTGGATCGGTGTGGGGGTGACGTAGCCCATCTCGGCGATGGCACGGTCGAGTGGTTCGGAAAGCGCGAAGTCGGAGAATTGCACAAAACATCCAAAGTGAACGTGGAGCGCGGATTATCCGCCGACTTGAACGGCTCGTCCATGCGTAGTCAACGGCGCAACAACACCCAATCAGGCAAACGCTCAAAGCTCAGGGCTGACGCATGCCTGCAGACTGGAGAGGATCGAAGTACCAGCGACTCACGCTCTCGGCAACGCACGCCGGCTTGGCATGCGACGCGATCTCCACCGAAACCCGGATCACGGCCTGAACGGTGTCGGGAATTTCACTGATGCGCTCAGCCCGAACCACGACGCCGCGGCCGCGCACCTGTGATCCGGCAGGCACCGGCGATGGAAAGCGCACCTTCTCGCAGCCGTAGTTGAGACTCATCGCCAGATGCTCAAAGCGCAGCAACTGCCCGAGGATCGGGGCCACCAGCGAGAGCGACAGAAAGCCATGCGCAATCGTGGTGCCGAAAGGACCCGCAAGCGCTCGTTCAGGGTCCACATGAATCCATTGATGGTCGTTTGTGGCGCGCGCGAAAGCGTCGATGCGCGCCTGATCGATCAAAAGCCAGTGACCAGGACCGAGTTCGCGACCCTGCGCAGCGATCACGTCCTGCCCCGAAGCAAAGGTAAGCACTTCCAAAACAGCCTCCTGTTGAACGATCCCCTTTCTGTCTGATCCCGCAGCCTGCTACTGCACGAGCTTCATGCGCGGAAGCGGAATCTCCAGCCCCCCCGCATCGAAGGCCGCCTTGAGCCGCTTGAGGTACTCGCGTCGGACGTTCCACTGCTCGAGTGGCTTCACCTGAATACGCCCGCGGATCACCAGCGAAGAGTCAGCCCACTGATCCACGCCTGCGATCTCGAGTGCGCCGAGGATGCGAGGCGCATGTTCAGGGTCGGCGCGAAGATCCTCATCAACCTTGCGCATGATGTTCATTGCGGTGTCGATGTCGGAGCCGTAGGTGATGCTGATGTCGAGCACCGCGTAGGCAAAGCCGAGACTCGAGTTGGTGATCACCGTGATCGTTCCGTTGGGAATGAAGTGGACATTTCCTCCGTAGTCGCGCAGGCGGATGAAACGCAGGCTCACCTCCTCCACGATGCCGGTCTTGCCCGACACCTCGATCATGTCTCCCACCCGGATCTGGTTTTCCACGAGCAGGAGCAGGCCACCCACATAGTCCTTCACCAGCGTTTGCGCACCAAACCCCACCGCAATCCCCACGATGCCCGCCGCACCCAGGATGGGCGCGAGCGAGATCCCGATCTCGCCCATCACCAGCAAGGTCGCCACTCCCAAGGTACTCAGGCTCAGGAGGTAGTGCGCCACCCGCATCAGCGTCTGGATGCGTTTGGCGTCTTCGATCGACTCCTGACGGCTGGCCAGATGTTCGCGTATCCGCGGCACCAGCACCCGTATCGCCCGAAGCAGCAGGAGCGCGACCACCAGCACCAAGGCAATCCGCGCCGCGTGGGAGGCATTGGCCGAGAACCAGGCCAAGATCCACTGCAGCGACTTCTCGAGGTTCAGATCCATGGGGATGGGTTTCGGAGGTGGGACGGGGAGGAACGGGATTGGGCTGGGCTGGATGGAGCGGGGTGGGCGGGGCGAAGCGGAGCGGCTGGGCGGGGCGATATGCCGCGGGTGGGTGCGAAAGCCCCGGATCAAAGCGGTAGGTGGCGGGTGGGTGGATTCGGGCCCGGCATTCGAGGCCCACGTCCAAAACTGCGTGAAGCCGATGCACCGATGGCCCAGAGCGAGATAAGCTCTCGGGATAACAGGAGATCGTACCAG
>VGHO01000141.1 GCA_016868175.1 Betaproteobacteria bacterium | reverse complement strand
GCCAACGGTGAACGGGCAACGTTGAGCGTTCAACCAGCGCCGATGCGCGGCTCAGCGCACAGCGCGCATTGCGGCAAATCCCGCTGCAAGATCCTCGATCAGGTCGCGCGGGTCTTCAAGCCCCACATGCAGCCTCAGCAGGGGTCCTTCGCGCCAGGGTCTGACCGTACGCAAGACATCGATTCGCGCCGGCACGATCAGGCTCTCGTAGCCGCCCCAGGAGTATCCGATGCCGAAATGCTCGCGGCGCTCGCACAGCGCGGCAAGCAGCGCGCGTTGCCTGCCCTCGGGTCGGTGGTCATGCGGGTTGAGCCGCCAGTGCACCGGATCGAGCACAAAACCGAAGAGCCCGCTTGCGCCCTTGAAGTCCCGCAGAAAGAGGGCGTGTTGCGGATGGCTGGCCAGGGCCGGATGGATCACCCTGGCCACGCCAGGTTGCTGTTCGAGCCAGCGCGCCACCTCCAGTGCGTTGCGCTCATGGGCACGCATGCGGACCTGCACCGTGCGCATCCCGCGCAGAATGAGGTAGGCGTCGTCGCCCCCAACACAGAGGCCGAAGCTGCGCTGCGTCTTCCACAGCGCCGGCCAGAGCGCTTCACGCACGATCGCAGCACCCATCAACACATCCGAGTGGCCGCTCCAGTATTTGGTGAGGGGCAGGACCGAGGCATCAACGCCCCAGTCGAAGGGGTTGGCCATGACCGGCGATGCCCATGCGTTGTCGATCACGCTCAGCAAGCCCCGCCTGCGCGCCATCGCAGCAATCGCCGGAACATCCTGGATTTCGAAGGTGTAGCTTGCCGGACTCTCGAGATAGATCATGCGGGTTTGCGGGTTGAGCATCTGCTCGAGATCGCCGGCGCTGCTGCACGGATCGTAGAAGCGGGCGCGCACGCCCCAGGCTTCCAGCACGGTGGTGCAGAAGTTGCGGGTGGGCCCATACACTGAGTCGATCACCAAGACCTCATCGCCCGGCGCGAGAAGCGCCATCAGCAGGGTTGTGATCGCCGACAGCCCCGAGGGCATCAGTGCCGCACGGGTGGCGTGTCCGGCACCCTCGATGCGCTCGAGGGCGTCCATGAGGGCGGCCGTGGTTGGGGTCGACGCAGTCGCATAAGTGCTCGCACCCCTCTCGCCGCGTGCCACAGCCTCGGCTCGGGCGCCAGCCTGCTCAAGGCTGTCGAAAAGAACGGTCGATGCGCGATAGACCGGCAGGTTGGCGACCTTGGTATCGGTCTCGAGGCGGCGCGCAACGTGCGTGGGAAGCGTTTCGGTATGCATGAGTTTCTCCGGCCGTACAGCAAGGGGGGTTCGGCCTCATCGACCGCTTCGCGCGCACCCCGTCTGGATTTTCCGGAAATCGGCCGCGTCGAAAGCACGGAGCGCTCCGCGCAGTGATCTTCCGGAAACCGGCTTCATCGTTTCAATCGCTTGTCATTTCTTCTTGCGCAAGACACGACCCCCATGCGATGTTAACTGCGCTGCGTTTCGCCCGCAAAGGACTCTCCATGCACGACTGGCTCATCAAGGGGGCTCTGCTCTTCGACGGCAGGGGTTCTGCGCCGATCGAGGCCGACCTCGCCATGGCCAACGGCGTCATTGCGGCCGTGGGGAGGGACCTCGGGCCGGCGCGCAGGGTCGTGGACGCGCGAGGCCTTTTTCTGGCTCCGGGGCTGATCGACCTGCACACCCATTACGACGCGCAAGTGCTGTGGGATCCGGCCCTCTCGCCCTCCTCCTTGCTCGGCGTGACCACCGTCGTGACCGGCAACTGCGGGTTTGGGCTTGCACCCAACACCCCGGCCACCCGTGGTCTGTTGCTGCGCAACCTTTCGGCGGTTGAAGGGATGGACCTCGAGGCACTGGAGGCAGGTGTTCACTGGGGCTTCGAATCCTTCGCCGACTACCTGGCTGCGCTGCGAAGACGCAAGCCGTGGCTCAACATGGCGGTCTTTGCCCAGCACTCAACGATCCGCACCCTGGTGATGGGCGAGGAAGCCTCGCATCGCAGGGCGACGGCGGCAGAACTCGTCGCGATGCGCAGGGAAGTGGGGCTCGCCTTGCGCGCCGGGGCCATCGGCCTTGCCTCGTCCTTCTCGCCCAACCACAGTGGCTGGCAGGGCCTGCCAATGCCCTCCACCCTCGCCGACCCCGCAGAGCTCGAGTCGTTGCTGCAGATGCTGGGCGTGGAGCGTCGGGGCGTCTGCATGATGGCCACCGGTGGGCAACTCGGCCCCGCAGATCTTGGCGAACTGCACGCACGTACCGGTGTGCGCATGTTCATGTCCACTGTCCTCACGATGCACCACGATACCCACCCAAACCGGGCTCTGGGCTACTACACGCAAGCCGCCGGTCAACTCGCGGCGGGGCGGGAGGTTTACATTCAAACCAGTTGCCAGCCGCTCAACTTCGCCTTCGACCTGCTCGACCCCTATCCGATGCACGGCCACGCGAGCTTTGAAGTGATCCGCAGGAGTGATCGGGAGGCCAAGCTTCACCACTACGCCGATGCCGCATTTCGCGAACGCTTTCGCAACGACCTTGCACAAGGCGCCCCAGGGGTGCTCTTTTCCGGACGCTGGGACCGGATCCTCATTGCCCGCGCGCACCACCCTCGGGTCCAGCGTCTGGAGGGTCGCACACTGGCCGCAATTGCCGGCCGTTGCGGGCAGGACCCGCTTGCGTGCTTCTTCGATCTGGCGCTTCTCGACGATCTGCGCACCGAGTTCCAGGCACTGCTCTACAACGCTGACGACGAGGGCGTGCAACCGCTGCTCACCCATCCGGCTGGGGTCATTACGCTTTCCGACGCCGGTGCGCACCTCAAATTCATGTGCGATGCGGGCTACGGACTGCACTTTCTCGGACACTGGGTGCGTGACCGGCAGGCCTTGAGCTGGTCGGAGGGTATCGCCCGACTGACCAGCGAACCCGCAATGCGTTACCGAATCCAGCGCCGCGGCAGGCTTGAACCGGGGTGGTGGGGCGACGTGTTGCTCTTTGATCCGCTCCAGGTGGGGATCAGCGCCTTGCACCGTCTCCATGACCTGCCCGCGCCGGCGGGAAGCCCCCATGGCTCGCGCCTGGTTCGCCATCCACTGGGGGTGGCCGGTGTTTGGGTGAACGGCACCCGCATTGTCGAGGAGGGAGCGCATTGCCCGGGTATCGTTGGGACCGGCCAGATTCTCGACCAATTCGCGTGGGAGCCCTCAGCATGAGACGAGCGCGCCAACTGCGGCTGCAGCGGATGGTGCTGCGATGATTGCGGTCAGCCTCAAGCGCGGCGCGCTCTACTGGTGGTGCACTTGCGGTGCCAGCGCCGCGCAGCCCTTTTGCGACGGATCGCACGCGCAATGCGGCAAGTTGCCGCTACGCTTTGAGTCCACCCGCGAAGAAACGGTCTTTCTGTGCGATTGCAAGCTCACCCGGCGCCCGCCTTTTTGCGACGGCAGTCACGCCACCATCGCGCTCGCAGGTGCTGAAGAAGAACTCCCCGGCGGGGACCTCTCGAACGGGCAGCGCGAGGAGCCATTCCGGGAGGCTTCCCCCCGGAAGTGATGATGCAAGGGACCGCTCAGGTCTGCAGGCGTGGCATGGCCCAGATCAGGGCACGCTTGAGGGCGCGCGAATCACGCCCTCCTCGATCAACTGCGCGATGCGCGCAGCATCCAGCCCGAGGCCGCTCAGCACCGCTTCGGTGTGCTCGCCGAGCCTTGGCGCTTTCGAACGCAACTGCCCCGGGGTCCCGGCAAGCTTCGGCACAATCCCCGGCTGAATCAAGGAATATCCCTCGCGGGAGCTGGCGGCAAGGAGCATGTCGCGCGCCCGATAATGCGGGTCGGCGGCGATGTCGGCAGCGCTGAAGATACGCCCTGCCGGGACTGCGGCGGCGTTGAGCGTCTCGAGCACCTGCGCCACGCTTCGCTCGCCGGTCCACTGGCCGATCGCATGGTCGAGTTGGTCGACCTGGCGAACGCGCCCGGCGTTGTGTTGGAGTGCGGGAGCCTCGGCGAGATCCTCCCGGCCGATCGCACGCATCAGCCTTCGGAAGATTCCGTCTCCGTTTCCGGCAATCAGCACCAACCCATCGCTGCAGCGGTAGGCGTTGGTGGGTGCGATGCCAGGCATCGCGCTCCCCGAAGGCTCGCGCACAAGCCCCTCCACGCTGAATTCCGGCAACAGGCTCTCGGTCGTATTGAATACCGCTTCGTAGAGGGCCACATCAACCACCTGGCCCCGCCCGCCGTTTACCTCCCGCTCACGCAAGGCCATGAGAACGCCGATCACCCCGTGCAAGGCCGCAAGCGAGTCTCCAATCGATACCCCCACCCGCACCGGAATCCGGCCCGGCTCTCCGGTGAGATACCGCAATCCCCCCATCGCCTCGCCGATCACGCCAAAACCCGGCCGATCGCGGTAGGGGCCGTCCTGCCCGTAGCCGGAAATGCGCAACATGATGAGCCCCGGCTGCGCAGGGCTCAGTTGGGCGTAGTCGAGCCCCCACTGCTCAAGCTGACCGGGGCGGAAATTTTCGATCACCACATCGCTCTGGGCGATGAGGTCCCTCGCGAGCGACTGCCCCTCGCGGTGGCGCAGATCGATGGCCACCGAGCGCTTGTTGCGCGACTGCGCCTCCCACCAGATCGAGTTGCCGTCTTTCACCACCCGCCATGAGCGCAAGGGGTCACCGCCCACGGGCGGCTCCACCTTGAGCACATCGGCTCCGAAGTCGGCGAGCATGCGTCCGCAGAAAGGCCCTGCGATAAGCTGCCCCAGTTCAAGGACACGAAGGCCGCGAAGGGGCCCCGCCGCAGCGTGTGTTGGTGGGTTATCCTTCATGATCCTCCCGGCGCTCAACGCCTAATCCTACGGCAAGATGGACGTGCCATGCCACCCCACGATTCTTCGCCCGCGCCGAGGGTAGAGGCCTGCGGGGATGCATGGGTAATGGTCGACTGGTTTGACCACCCTCAGGCCAACACTGCCGCGCGCAAGCTCGCTGCGCTGTTGCGTGCGGAGCCGCAGGACTTTGCGGCCGAGGCCGTTGCCGGGGTACGAACCCTCGCGGTACGGCTTCGGGAGCTTCCCTTCAACGCCCCAAGGGGCGCCCGAGCTCACGTCCGAAACGCAGCGCTACGCTGGCTTGAGGACAGGGCCGGGGAAGTACACGCGTGGGCGTTGCCCGAGGGCAGGGAGGTGGTTCTGCCCGCCTGCTATGCCGCAGAGCTTGCACCGGATCTCGAGGCGGTCGCCGAGCAGACCGGTCTCGACACCGCCTCGGTGGTGGCGCGGCATCTGGCCTCCAGCTTTGTGGTGGAGGTGGTTGGCTTCATGCCCGGTTTCGCGTACCTCGGGGGGCTCGACCCGGCGCTCAGGCTGCCGCGCCGTGCCTCACCGCGTCCGCGGGTGAGCGAGGGCAGTATCGCGATCGCCGGGACTCAATCCGCGGTGTATCCCGGCAGCACGCCCGGAGGCTGGCATCTCATCGGGCGCTGTCCGCTGCGGCTATTCAATCCTCTTCGTTCGCCCGCGGCAGTACTGCACGAGGGTGACAGGGTGCGCTTTGAGCGCATCGAGCCCGAAACCTTTGCGCAGTTGTGGTCACGACGATGAGCACAACGGACCGTTGCGAGGCTGGAACCCCGGTCGATGCCGCGCGCGCACCTGCGCTGCTGGTGCGCCAGCCGGGCCTGATGAGCAGCATCCAGGATCAGGGCCGACCAGACATGGCAGCGCTCGCGCTCTCGCGCGGAGGAGCGGTGGACCCCCATGCCGCAGCCACGGCCAACCTGCTGGTCGGCAACGATCCGTCCGACGCGGTGCTCGAAGTAACGGGGCCGGGACCCCGTCTGGAGATTCCCTGTGACCTCTGGCTCGCCAGCTTCGGGGCGCGCCATGTGGTCCGTGCCGAGGAGGTGGCGGGTCGTCCGCTGCGTTCGCCGCTCATGTTGCCCTTGCAGCGGCCGGTGTTCCTGCCCGCGGCAAGCGTCCTGCATTGGGATGCACCCACGGCAGGATGGCGCAGTTGGGTCGCGTTTGCGGGCGGGATTTCCAGCCCCGTGATTCTCGCCAGCCGGAGCGCGCACCTTGCCGCAGCGATTGGCCCGGGAAAGCTGGCCCGAGGCTCGGCAATCAGGCTGTTGCCAGGCGCCGAGGCGGTCTCGCGAAGTCGGGCCCGACATCTCCTTCGCGATGCCGCGTTCGATCGCGCACACCAGCTTGGCGAAGCTGCGTGGCCGCGCTGGTGTCTTGCAGATCCGATTCCCAGAGCTTGGCCGCTCATCGACCTTCCTGTACTCCCAGGACGTCATTGGCCCGCGCTCACGGAAGAAACCCGCTCGCTCTTGCTCGCGCGGGAGTGGGCGGTGAGCGCACAAAGCAATCGACAGGGCCTGCGGCTCGAACCGCTTGCGGGGGAGGGCGCTGCACTCGACGCCACGGGGTTCGCGGAGCTCGCCAGCGAGGCTGTGGCGCTTGGAACCGTGCAGCTTCCCCCTTCAGGCTGCCCGGTGATCCTGCTGGCCGAACATCAGACCACCGGGGGCTACCCAAGGGTGCTCGAAGTGGCAAGCGCCGCCATCGGCCTTCTTGCGCAGGCCTCGGGTGGAAGCCGCATTCGCTTTCATTGTGTGAGTCTTGCCGAGGCCGACAGCATGGTGGAGGACCTGGCGCGGATTCGGGAGCGGGTGGCCCAAAGCCTCGCCGACCGCTATCGAGGCGGGCAGGCGGCTGCGCACAGGCCAGGTGCCAGACCGCCTGAACCGCCCCCCGGGCCAGCCCACCCGCACCTCGCCGGGTGGGATAACATCGTGTGAACGATCGAAGCGCCAAACCCTCTGGAGCACCATGGACGAAGCGCCAAACCCTTCCGCCGCAGTCGGCCGGCTGCGGCCGGCGTTGCAAGCGACCGGCCCCAACGCATTGGGGTCCCGGGCCGAAGCAGCCTTGAGGCGCCTCGATCTCAACGCCGACATGGGCGAGAGTTTTGGCGTTTGGACCATGGGCAACGACGCCGAACTTATGCCGCTCGTGACATCCGCCAACATTGCCTGCGGCTTTCATGCCGGCGATCCGGGGACGATTGCGGCAACGGTTGCGCTCGCAATCAAACACAAGGTCGCGATCGGTGCCCATCCCTCCTTGCCCGACCTCGCCGGGTTCGGCCGACGCAATCTCGCGGTCACGCCCGGGGAGGCCTACGGGTTGACCC
>VGHO01000140.1 GCA_016868175.1 Betaproteobacteria bacterium | reverse complement strand
AAATGGCAAAGCCCGGCGTCTCGATCGACCGGGTGGTCCGCACTGTGCGCAATGAGGTTGTGCAACTTGCCAAGGGCGTTGGGCACGACCAGGTACCAGCGCTCTACGACCAAACTCTTGGGGATTTTTATTTCCTTCGCTGAAATGCCTCGTCTCGCCAACATGTTGTCGGGTTAAGCTTGTCCAGCCAGTCATTTTTTCGAGGCAGATTACCGCCCGTGCTTCGAGGCGTGTTCTTCGCGCTCGCGCTTGCCAGCCTGCTTCATCAAGCCATCGCAATGACACCGCTGATGAGGTGCAGCGAGGATCTGGCCCCGGAGCAGTGGAGCCATTGTCGTGGACAGTGGAAAAGCCAGAATGGTGATTACACCTACACAGGTGATTTTCTCAGCGGAAAGTTTCACGGATGGGGAACCTCGCATTCGACCGACGGACTCGCCTACGTTGGAGAATTCCGCGCCAACTTGAGAAACGGGGCGGGTGTTGAGTATTCTCCCCAAGGCACGGTACGTCGGTCGGGCACGTGGCGTGATGGAAATTTGATCAGGTCGCAGTATCTCCCAACGAACATGTTTGCTTTGAGGCGCCTCGAAGTTGCAAGTTCGCCTGGGGCGACAGACAGCGGCGGCACAGTGCAACAGATTCGTCCTTTCCCAGTACCGTCAGTCCTGGAGTATGCATTTCGAGGCCTGCCAGACGAATCAGTTCCGGAACTGAGGGTAACGGTTGGTGCGGGTGAAAGGATCCTGGCATTCGCGCAAGGAAAAGTGCTCGTTTCCGGCCAGGAAAGATCCTGCTGTCCACCCGCGAACTCTGACCGGTATCGGCTGGCTTTGCAGCATGAGGATGGCATCTTCTCGATCTGGTCCTCACCCTTGGAATTCCCGCACAGAGCGGGGCAGGTGCTCTTGCCCGGAACACCCATTGGACCGCCTACCGTTGGCCCGCTCGACTTAGGCCTCACGATTGTCAAAACGCAAAGGTTGCAGGCGAAACTCGCGATGGGTAGTACGCTGAGCGCTGCAAACGAGGGCTTCAGCCTGCAGGCTTTGGCGGCGTTGCTCGGCTCAGGCGATGTCGAGTTTTTCGATCCAGTAAGTTTCTTCGGCTACTCAGTGATTGAAGTCAGCAGTTCGCTTCGCGACCTCGAAATTGTATTGGCTCGACTACCAGACCAGATCAGGGGGAGGGGAGAATCCCTGAGCCTGAGGATTGCGCAAGGGGAAAAGGCGCAGGTACTTGTCGATCGGGGGCAGTGGGAAGTCAGGGGAAGCTCGAGGAGTTGGTTGGGCCGGAGCACGCCCAGTTCGCTGCGAAATCCGTCGCTGATACCGGTCGCGGGGAATGCAGAGTGGACTGACCTGCTGGTCGACGAGGTTGGGGTGAATCTTCGATTTCTGGATCGTAGTCATGCGCAGACCGTGGCGTTTCTGAAGTCGCAATCTTCGAGCACTGTCCTCGTGGCTGCGGATCTTCAGTCGGGCCAGAAGGGATCCACCGGAGGCCAAACATCATCGAATCCTCCGGGCCCGATCGCCGAGCGAATATCTCCGGAGGCGGAAGCGATGGAAACGCGCCTCGGGCTCAACAGCGGGGTGGAGTCTCATGATTCGCGTCAAACCGACAAGAGCGCTCCAACGCACGGCGCTGCCTCAACAAACGGCGAGCGCGTAGGTGCGGCAGGGATCGTAGCGTCGACCGCCGATCGGTTGCAGTTGCCCGACGAGGCAAGATATGCCGAGGAGCGAAGGGTTGCCGAGGAGCGAAGGGTTGCCGAAGAAAGGCGTATTGCAGAGGCAGTGCGCGTGGCCGAGGCGAGGCGCAGAGAGGAGGAGTTACTGCTGCAGACCGCAAAGGAAGAAGAGAGCCGCAAAGCAGTCGAGGCCAAGCGCAGGGAGGAAAGTCTCGCGGCCCAACTCAGGCTTGCGCAAGAGCAACTTCTCAGGCGGGAGGCTGAGTATCAGCGTAAGGTCGCGGAAGCCAAGGAGCTCGAGTTGGAGGTCGAGCGCCGGAAGCGGATCGAACTTGAACAGCAGTTGGCTGCGCAGGTGCGCGAACGAGAAAGGGGCCAGGCAACCCAAAGGCCACAAGTCTTCGCCAACCGTAAGGCGCTCGTAATCGGTAACGATGAATACAGTGACGTGCCTAAACTCAGTAACGCTGTCGCAGATGCTGAAGCCATGGCCACTTCGCTTCAGACTCTGGGATTCATCGTCTTCAGGCATGCCAACCTTGGTGAACGAGGCTTCAAGGCGGCCCTGCGTGACTTTCGGCAGCGTGTCGAACCCGGAGATGAGGTGATGGTGTTCTACGCGGGCCACGGCGTTCAGTTGACAAACACGAATTATCTGCTTCCAACGGATATCAAGGGCGATAACGAGGACCAGGTCCGCGATGAGGCGATCCAACTGCAGAGGTTGCTCGACGATCTTCAAGAAAGGCGGACGAAGTTCGCGCTTGCCGTCATTGATGCCTGTCGCGATAACCCATTCCGCGGCACTGGTCGGACGATTGGCGCGGGGCGCGGGCTCGCACCGACAACCGCCGCAACGGGACAGATGATCATGTTCGCGGCGGGGTCAGGGCAACAGGCGCTTGACAAGCTTGGGAAGAACGATACTGAACGAAATGGCCTGTTTACACGCGTCTTTCTGCGCGAGATGGTGAAGCCCGGAATCCCGGTCGATCGAATCCTTCGCAATGTTCGTAACGAAGTGGTCCGCCTGGCGAGAACGGTCGGTCATGAGCAAACCCCAGCGCTCTACGACCAGGCGGTTGGCGACTTTTTCTTCCTGCAATAGGTGCCAATAGCTGCGTTATCGCCGTGAGTGGCGGAACGTACCCGGGTCGTTGTGGTCTTGGCCAGTTTCGAGCCCGCTACTCCACCAACGCCCGCGCAAACCGGTTGTGACGTTCCACCAGCCGAGGGCAATCGAGGGTAACGAGTCTGCCGTCGCGAACCACCACTTTGCCGTTCACGATGGTGTGGCGTGCATTGGCTGGGGCGCAGAACACGAGGCTCGCCACCGGGTCGTGTACTGCTGCGCCGGCCATCGCGATTGTGCGCAGGTCAAAGCAGGCAAGATCGGCACAATAGCCGGGCGCAATGCGCCCAAGGTCGTGGCCGCGGCCGAGAACTTCGGCCCCGCCGCGGGTGGCCAAGCGAAGCGCCTGGCGCGCCGTCATCGCACGCGGGGCTTCGTCGCAGGCGTAGACCGTTGCGCCATTCCCGGTGCTTGGAGCGGCGAGTGCGGCTCGCATCCGCGCCAGCAGCATCGCCTGGCGGGTCTCGCCGAGCATCTGGGCGCTGTCATTGCTCGCGCTTCCGTCCACGCCCAGTCCCACCGGCACTCCCAGGTCGAGCATCCGCCGGATCGGCGCTATCCCGCTTGCCAGCCGCATGTTGCTGCAGGGGCAGTGCGCGACGCCGGTGCCGGTGGCCGCAAAAAGCGCCATTCCCGGCTCGTCGAGCTTCACGCAGTGCGCATGCCAGACATCCGGTCCAACCCAGCCGAGGTCTTCAGCGTATTGCGCCGGGGTCCGCCCAAAGCGCTCAAGACTGTAGGCCAGATCGTGATCGTTCTCGGCGAGGTGGGTGTGCAGACGCACGCCGTGTCGGCGGGCAAGTTCGGCGCTCAGGCGCATCAGGTCACGGCTCACGCTGAAGGGTGAGCATGGTGCAAGTGCGATTTGTGTCATCGCACCGTGGTTGGGATCGTGGTATCGGGCAATGAGGCGCTGGCAGTCGGCCAGGATTTCGTCTTCGGGCTCCACCAGGTCATCCGGCGGAAGGCCTCCGGCTGAGACGCCCACGCTCATGCTGCCGCGCGTGGCCACGAAGCGCATGCCGATCTCGCGCGCAGCCTCGATGCATTCGTCGAGCCGAATCCCGTTGGGGAAAAGGTAGAGGTGGTCACTGCTCGTGGTGCATCCAGAGAGCAGCAACTCGGCCATTGCCACCTGGGTGCTGCAATGGATCATGTCGGGGCTGAGCCGGGTCCAGACGGGGTAGAGTCCACGCAACCAGCTGAACAGCTCCGCATCCTGCACCTGCGGCAATGCGCGGGTGAGCGACTGGAACATATGGTGATGCGTATTGACGAGGCCCGGGATAGCCACCAGTCCGGTCCCGTCGATGACTTCGTTGGCGTCTTGAAAGTGCCCGGGTAGTTCCGACTGGGGCCCAACCCAAGCGACTCGGCCGTCACGGATCAGGATTGCGGCGTTGCGCCAGGTTCGGTCGCTCTCGTCGAAGGTTGCGACCGTATCAAGGTGCTGGATGAGGAGTATGGCCATCGCTTGCGGGGTTGTGAGCATCAGCGGGGTGTCAAGGGGGAATCAGCCGAGTGTCAACGGGGAATCAACGGGGTATCAATGCGGCTCCAACGGGGTATCCACGGGGTATCAGCGGACTGAACGGGTATGCACCGTGGAGTATCGGCGCCGGCGCAGCGCAGCATCTGCAAAGTTCGTTACAGGAGCATCAGGCGGTTGCATCCTGTCGGGCTACAATCCCCTGACTGACTGGACACCATGGAGGTTCACATGCAGGCGTCGCCAGTGTCGCAGAGTTTTGCCGGGCAACTGATCGTGGGCGAGGGGGTTGCCATTTCGGGCACCTTGTCGATTCCCGGCCGCGTGATCATCGAAGGATCCCTCGAGGGGGAACTGCAGGCCGACGAGTTGCTCGTCTACCCCAAGGGTGTCGTGAGCGCAAAGGTGCGTGTGCGCACCGCAGACGTCCATGGCACCACACGGCAGGCCCTCGAAGTTGCCGGATATCTGTGCATTCGCAGCACCGGCAGGGTGCACGACCGGATCAGTTGCGGCGAGATCGAGATTGAGCGAGGGGGCATTGTGAGCGGAAGTGTGTCGTTTTCGGGACTGCCTGCAGAAGCGTCGGCATCGCAGGCCTCGCCGGCCCCGGAGGCGGAAAATCTCCCATCCTTCGCGCAGCGCCTCACCGGTACCTGAAAGCGTCAACCTGTTGGTCCTCCTGCCTCCCCGGCAGTCGTTGCTGCACTGGAAGTCCCGGCAGCCCTGACCATCCCGGCATTTTGCTGCTGCTTCCAGGTGCTGCTATGTTCCGGAATGCGGGGCGGACGCCGTCGGTTTTCGGGCCCACCTGGATCGAGCTCTTTTTTCTAGGAATCATTGACTATGTTTTCACGCAAGCGAAATGAAGAGCCCAGCCTCGTGGGTCGGCCAGCGCCTCCTCCAGTGGCCCCGCCGCCTGTAGAGCGGAGCGTGGGATCGGCCTTCGTCCTTGAACGCAACAAGCCCGCAGTGATCAGCGAGGCTTTCACGATCCTGGGTGACGTGGTTGGAACGGGCGTCCTGCACGTGGAAGGCAAGGTCGTTGGCAATGTGCGCACTGACAGCGTGAGCATCAGCACTACAGGCAGGGTGGAAGGTGCGATCGAATGTGGCTCGCTTCAAGTGAAGGGACAACTCCACGGCGCATGCAACTGCGACGAGTTGACCGTTGCCACCGGTGCCAGCGTTTCGGGCAAACTTAAATACAAGTCGATCGCGGTAAGCCGTGGCGCGAAGATCGAGGGTGACATGAACCTGCCCGAGACCGTAGCGTTGCCGGCGCCTCATGGAGATCCGGCCGGGGAGACTTCCGTTCAGGGACCTCAGTCCAATTTCGGCGAAACCTCCAACGCCAACGTCCTGTCGGCTGAAACCACCCACGCAACCACGCACGCATAGAAAGCAATGCGGAGCCAGCAGGCGAGGATGATCGTGTCTGCGGCCAAGATGACCGACTCTGCGGCCAAGATGACCGTGCCTGCGGCCAAGATGACCGTGCCTGCGGCTCAGGAGGTGGTGCATATGCGATCCGGTGGGATACTCCTCGCACTGAATCGCCTGAGCCTACATCAGACTCTGAGCGCCTGAATTCGAGGCTGCCCGTTTGCCGGCGGCCTGCGCAGCCTGCGCATGCTCCGACTTTTTCTGGGCGATTTCGGCCTCCACCGGCTTCGGTGGTGGATTGCCTGCGGCGGTTGACTTGCCTGCCTCGGACACTTCGACCCGGACTGCCGGTTCAACCTTGGGCGTGGTTTCGGGCTCTCTGCGTACCTCCATCTTCTCGCGCTTGGGAGGTTCCTGAACCCTTTGTACCTGCTGGGTACTCTGCGCATTTTGTGGGGATACTTCCATCGTCCTCACCTCGTTTCGTGGGGTTGGTCAAGTCTCGCGCAGCCTTCAGCGACCGTCTGGCGAGTCAAGGTGCAAAACCCCTTTATTGTGCCACCGCAATGATTCAGGCTGGCGCTTTCGGTCGGAGGACCATCGACGCAACGAGCCCGAAGATCAACCCCCAGAATGCGGAGCTGATTCCCGCCAGGCTGATACCGGAAGCTGTAACGAGAAAGGCCACGATGGCCGCATCGCGCTCCTCAGCGCGCAGCAATGCCTGCGAAAGGCTGTTGGCAATCGTGGGCAGCAACGCAAGTCCGGCTATGGCCATCAGGAACGAGGGTGGTAGCACTGCAAAAAGTGATCCGAGGGTTGCCCCGAGGAGACCGAGGACGAGGTAGAAGCCCCCTGCCCACATCGCAGCACGGTAGCGCGCTGCAGGATCGGGATCTGCATCAGGGCTCATGCAGATGGCGGCTGTGATCGCTGCCAGGTTGTATTGGAAGCCGCCGAATGGGCCAAGCACAATGCCGGTGAGCCCGAGCACTCTCAGCAGGGGTGAGATCGGCGTGGGGTAGCCGTTGGCGCGAAGCACTGCAAGGCCGGGTACATTCTGCGACGTCATCGTGACCACGAAGAGCGGCAATGCCACGCCGAGCGTACTCGACCAGGTGAAGCTTGGGGTGATGAACACCGGAGTTGCCCATTGCCAGGCGATCGATGCCGGGAGGAAGCCCTTCACAATGACGAGCCAGCCCAGGCCACCGATCAAGGCTGCGGGGACCGCGAGGCGCGCGTCGAATCGCCGGGCAAGAAGGTAGACCACAAACATCGTCAGAACGAGCCAAGCGTCGCTGGCAAGGCTGCGAAAGGCATCAAGCCCGAAGCGCAGCAAAACCCCGGCGAGCATGGCGCTGGCAAGTGCTGCCGGCAGTCGCTGCATCACGCGGTCGAACACCCCGAGGAGCCCCGTGACTGCGACGAATGCCGAGGAGACCACGAAGACCCCCACGCTCTCGGAGACCGAAAGGCCGCCCAGCGAACTGGCAAGAAGCGCCGCTCCCGGCGTGGACCACGCAGT
>VGHO01000139.1 GCA_016868175.1 Betaproteobacteria bacterium | reverse complement strand
CCAAACTTGCTCGACAGCACCGTCGTGATCGCCGCCGTCAGCGTCGTCTTGCCATGATCCACATGACCAATCGTCCCCACATTCACATGCGGCTTGGTCCGCTCAAACTTGCTCTTTGCCATTACGCTGCTCCGAAGACAGGGTTTCTACGATTCTTTGCTCAACGACACGCCAACTGCGCAGGGCTTGCCCGGGGCGTCTAACGCGAGCGCGCCGAGATCACTGATTCGGCAACACTCTTGGGCGCCTCGGAGTACTGCTTGAACTCCATCGTGTAGGTGGCGCGGCCCTGGGTGAGCGAGCGCAGCGTGGTGGAGTAGCCAAACATCTCCGCCAGGGGCACCTCGGCACGGATTGCCTTGCCACCGCCCGCCATGTCCTCCATCCCCTGCACCATCCCGCGCCGCGACGACAGATCGCCCATCACAGTACCCGCGTAGTCCTCGGGGGTCTCCACCTCAACCGCCATCATCGGT
The DNA here is from genome assembly GCA_016868175.1 of Betaproteobacteria bacterium. Taxonomy (GTDB): domain Bacteria; phylum Pseudomonadota; class Gammaproteobacteria; order Burkholderiales; family Burkholderiaceae_E; genus UBA3064. Next base: position 6,760 of record VGHO01000139.1, on the reverse strand, counting down.
TCGAGCAGCACCGGTGAAGCACGCCGCATCCCTTCCTTGAAGGCGATCGAAGCGGCCTGGCGAAACGCATTTTCATTGGAATCAACGTCGTGGTAGGAGCCAAAGAAGAGCGTGACTTTCACGTCCACAATCGGGTAGCCGGCGAGCACGCCCGAAGGCAGGGTGTCGACCAGCCCCTTCTCGACGGCGGGAATGTATTCGCGCGGCACCACGCCCCCCTTGATGGCGTCGACGAACTCGAAACCCTCACCTCCCGGGGGCAGGGGCTCCACCTTGAGCACCACATGCCCATACTGACCGCGTCCGCCCGACTGCTTGATGAACTTGCCCTCGACTTCGTCGACCAGCTTGCGGATCGTCTCGCGGTAAGCCACCTGCGGCTTGCCCACGGAGGCCTCCACACCGAACTCGCGCTTCATCCGGTCGACGATGATCTCCAGGTGGAGTTCGCCCATCCCCGAAATGATCGTCTGGCCCGACTCCTCGTCGGTCCGCACACGGAAGGAGGGATCCTCCTGCGCAAGACGCGAGAGCGCGATGCCCATCTTTTCCTGATCGGCCTTGGTGCGCGGCTCCACCGCCTGCGAGATCACAGGCTCGGGGAACTCCATGCGCTCGAGGATCACGGGCGAATCGGGATCGCAAAGCGTCTCCCCGGTGGTGACGTCCTTCAGGCCCACGGCCGCGGCAATGTCGCCGGCGCGCACTTCCTTGATCTCGTCGCGGTTGTTGGCGTGCATTTGCAGGATACGGCCGATGCGCTCCTTCTTGCCCTTGATCGAATTGAGCACCGTGTCACCGGAATTGAGCACGCCCGAATACACCCGGATGAAGGTCAACTGGCCAACGAATGGGTCGCTCATGAGCTTGAACGCGAGCGCAGAGAACTTTTCGCCGTCGTCGGCCTTGCGCAGCGTTTCCCTCTCGCGGTCGTCGGTGCCCTTCACCGGCGGAATATCGACCGGGGAGGGCAGATAGTCGATCACCGCATCGAGCATCGCCTGCACCCCCTTGTTCTTGAAGGCGCTGCCGCAGAGCATCGGCACGATCTCGCCCGCGATGGTGCGCTGTCGGAGCGCCGAGCGGATCTCGTCCTCGCTGAGTTCTCCACCTTCGAGGTACTTGTTCATCAGGTCCTCGTTGGCCTCGGCAGCGGCCTCCACCATCTTCTCGCGCCATTCCGCCACCACGGGTTCGAGGTCTTCGGGGATATCCTCGTAGTGAAACTTGGTGCCCTGCGAACTCTCCTCCCACACCACCGCCTTGCGCTTGACCAGATCGATCACGCCGCGGAAGTGCTCCTCGGCACCGATCGGCACCTGGATCGGTATCGGATTGGCACGCAGACGCAGGCGCATCTGGTCGTGCACCTTGAAGAAGTTTGCGCCGGTGCGATCCATCTTGTTCACGAAGGCCAGACGCGGAACACCGTACTTGGTGGCCTGGCGCCACACGGTCTCCGATTGAGGCTGCACCCCGCCCACCGCGCAATACACCATGCATGCACCGTCGAGTACCCGCATCGAGCGTTCCACCTCGATTGTGAAATCCACGTGTCCCGGGGTGTCGATGATGTTGATGCGGTGCTCGGGGTAGTTGCTCCCCATGCCCTTCCAGAAGCAGGTGGTGGCAGCCGAAGTGATCGTGATGCCGCGCTCCTGCTCCTGCTCCATCCAGTCCATGGTGGCTGCGCCGTCGTGCACCTCGCCGATCTTGTGGTTGACGCCGGTGTAGAACAGGATGCGCTCGGTGGTGGTGGTCTTGCCGGCGTCGATATGCGCCGAGATGCCGATGTTGCGGTAGCGATCGATGGGGGTTTTGCGCGCCATGATGGTGTCCTGCTGCGTGGGATGGAATGCCTTGATGCAACCGGTCGGGCCGCCGCGCCGGGCGGAGCCGCGCAGGCCTCGAACCGAGCCGCGCGATCAGAAGCGGAAGTGCGAAAACGCCTTGTTGGCCTCGGCCATCCGGTGCACCTCGTCGCGCTTCTTCACTGCGCCGCCCCGGTTCTCCGAGGCTTCGAGCAATTCGTTGGCCAGCCGCAGGCCCATCGACTTCTCGCCGCGCTTCTTGGCCGCTTCCCTCAGCCAGCGCATCGCGAGCGCGGTCCTGCGGATCGGTCGCACCTCCACCGGTACCTGGTAGTTCGCACCGCCTACGCGGCGACTCTTCACTTCCACGACAGGGCGGGTGTTTTGCAAGGCAAGAACGAACACCTCGATGGGGTCGCGGCCCGACTTCGAACGGATCTGTCCGAGTGCGCCGTAGAGCATCCGCTCAGCCACCGCCTTCTTGCCATCGAGCATGAGCACATTCACAAATTTCGATACGTCCACGCTGTGGTAGAGCGGATCGGGCAGGATCAGGCGTTTGGGTACTTCGCGACGACGTGGCATCGACTTATCCTCTGTTCAGCTGGTGCACGCTTCCACCGCCTCGGCAAGGCTCGTAAAGCGCACCGGGGATGCCACCTGAACCATGCGAGTTCGCGTGTACTTCCGAGCACTCCTGTGTGCTTCTGTGTGCTCTCGCGTACTCACGCGTACTCACGCGTACTTCCACGCGCTCCTGCATGGCCGGGCAACCCGCTTACTCTCTCCGCGGCATCGCTGCGCGGAGACCAAAATCCCCGGGTCCGTTTCGGACTACGCTGCATGCCAGGCATGCAGTCCTCTGACGGTCTGGGGGTCCCAGAAACCTTCACGTCGGGCGCAAGCCTCGCGTGACTGACAAAACTCTCGTGCGCGTTCAGGCTTTCTTCGGCCTCTTGGCACCGTACTTTGAACGCGACTGCTTGCGGTTCTTCACGCCCTGAAGGTCGAGCGAACCCCGCACCATGTGATAGCGCACACCCGGCAGGTCCTTGACCCGGCCGCCTCGAATCAGTACCACCGAGTGCTCCTGCAGGTTGTGCCCCTCTCCGCCAATGTAGGAAATCACCTCGAATCCGTTGGTGAGACGCACCTTCGCAACCTTGCGCAAGGCTGAATTCGGCTTCTTCGGGGTGGTGGTGTAGACCCGGGTGCACACGCCACGCCGTTGCGGACAGTCCTCGAGCGCAGGACTCTTGCTTTTCACGACCGCTGTCTCGCGGCCTTGTCGGACCAGTTGATTGATGGTGGGCATGCGCTGCTTCCTGAGTGGGTCGGTGCTGCGGTATGAACAGGGGGGTTGCGTTGGCGAGTGCTTCGTTGGCGAAAAATCGGTTGGCGAAAAATCGGTTGCCGAAGAGTCAGTTGGCAAAAAATCAGTTGGCGAAAAATACGTGGGCGAAAACTGCGTTGACGGGGAGCGTGCAGGCGAAGAGCCCGTGGGAGCGAGGTGCAATGGCTGGAAGGTCGACCACCCGGTTACATCCCGCGAACGTACAAGCGCGAACGACGAAGCGCGAACGACGGAGCGCGAAGGCCCAAGCGCGAGGGCAATAGCGCGCAAGATCCACAGCAACCGCTTAACCCGCTTAATCCGCTACCAGGCCCGCTACTAGGCTCTCCCAGGCCGCCAGACTTCCCCCCGGAACGACCTCGAACGGGAGTGAAGGATACCGTGGCAAGCCCTCGAGTATAGCCTACTACCCGAATACTTTGCAAAGTGCAAACTGTGCTGGAGGGGGTGTCTTGCCTGCGGAAAGGGTTCCTCGAGCGGCCGGGATAAGGAAGAGAGCTGGGCCGGGGGTGGCCAGGGGTGGCTGGCGGATAGCGGACGGATAGGTGGCGGATAGCGGACGACTAGCGGACGGATAGGCGGCGGGTGGACGAGAGCGGGAGCGGGCGTGGCCGAAAGGGGTGGGCTACGGCGGTGGAGGAGAGCCCGACCGGCGCTGAAAGGTCGGATGACTTGCGTCATGGACCGTAGATCAGGTTCGGAAGCCACAGGGTGAGCTGTGGGAACACGGTGAGCATCCCCAACACAACCAGCATTGCGCCCAGATAGGGCAACACCTCAACCGTGTAGTCGTCCATCCGTACCTTGAGAACCTGGGAACTGATGAACATCATCTGACCAACCGGCGGCGTTACTCCGGCGATCGTGAGATTCGTTACCAGGACGATTCCGAAGTGCACCGGGTCGATACCCAGTTTCACGAGGATCGGCACAAAGATGGGCGTGAGAATGATCAGTGCCGAGGTTCCCTCGACCGCAGTACCGAGCAGGATCAGCATGAAATTGATCAGGAGCAGGAGCAGCGTGGGGTCCTTGGTGAGCGAGACCAGCCAAGCTGCCATCTGGGGTGGGATGCGCTCCCAGGCGAGATAAAACCCGAAGGCTGACGCAGCGCAGATCATCAGCATCACCGACGCGGTATCGAGCGCAGTCTCGCGCAGGAGCCTTGGCAGATCCGACAGTCGAAGTGTCCTGTAGGCGAACAAGCCCACCAGAATCACGTAGAGCACCGTCATAGCACCGGCCTCGGTTGGGGTGAAGATACCGTAGCGAATACCGGTGATGATGAAGACAGGGATGGACAGCGCCCAAAGCGCCTCGCGCAAGGCCTTGAAAAATTCGCTCCGATCCGCTCGCACCGACCGAAGCGGCAGGTACCCCCGACGCCTTGCAATGACGGCAGTCACCATCATCAGGGAGGCAGCCAGCATCAGACCCGGGACGATACCGCCGACGAAAAGCTTTCCGATCGATGCGTCGGCAATGTAGCCGTAGATGATGAGACCGATCGAAGGCGGAATCAGCGCTGTGATAATGGCCGCGCACGAGGTGATGACTGCGGCGAAGGCTGCGCTGTAACCGTGCCGTGTCATCTCCGGTCCGATCACCTTGGCGAGCATCGCTGCATCCGCGCTCGAGGAGGCGGTCAATCCGCCCAGCAGGGTGGCAAGCACGGTGCACATCTGGGCGAGTGCGCCGGTCAGATGACCCACCATGGTGTCGGCAAGTGCGAGCAACTTCCGGGTGATGCCTGCCCGGTTCATGATCGCTCCGGCCAGCACGAAGAAGGGAATCGCAAGGAGGGGATAGGAGTCCGTCACCGTCACCATCTTCTGGACAAAGATGGTGAGCGGCACTTCGTTGGAGGCCATCAGGAAGAAAGTCAACGCACTGATCGCGATCGAAAAGGCGATCGGCGTACCCAGCGCAAAAAGGACCACCATCACGATCGAGGGCAGCCAATCAGCTAGCATGGGTCTCCCGGTCTGCGTCGAGTTGCCACTCCCGACCACCAAGGCGCTGCAGATACCGAACGGCCATCAATCCCGAGCACAGAGCGACGGGCCCATAGAGCCAGGTCTGGGGGATGCGCAACACCGGACTTGGGCTGTCCCAGGCGGTAATGGCGAACTGGGTGCCAAACCAGGTCATGACGCCGAAAAACGCCAGCAGCAAGACGTGGTTGAACACCCGAGCCATCCTCCGGGCAGCCTCGGGCATTCGCTCCACCAGGACATCGATGGAGGGGTGAAGTTTGTACTTGATACAGGCCGCAGCACCAAAGAAAACCACCCAGGCAAATCCAAGGGTCGCGACCTCGCTCGCCCAGGCGGCCGGTTGAGAGGTGACATAGCGGGTGATCACACCCCAGCCCACTGAAAATATGATCACCACCACCGCAGACGCTGCCACGATCTCCTCGAAGCAGTCGACCACCGTGGCAAGACCGCGCCGGAGGGTCACTTTTTCAGTGCTGCCATCACCGTGTCGTGAAGCCCCGGCGTCCACTTGGGGAAAGCCTTGTAGACCGGGGCAGTGGCCCTTTGGAAGGCAGCGTTGTCAACATCCACGAAGCTCACCCCCGCACCCTTGAGTTTGGCCATGAAATCGTCGTTGAGCGACAGCGTGAGTCGCGTCTGCTCCGCACCACCCTTCTGGCCTTCCTCCAGTAGAACCCGCTGCACATCAGGCGGCAATCGATTGAAAAAGTTGATATTCATCGGCCACATGGTGAAGGCAGTGAAATGGCCTGTCGTGGAGATGACTTTACGTACCTCGTGGAGCTTTGCGCCCCAGAGAGAACCAAGGGGGGCCTCGGCAGCCTGCACCACATTCTGCTGAAGCGCCCCATACACCTCCGACCACTGCACTGTGGTTGGCCGTGCTCCCATTGCCTTGAAGGTTTCGATCCACATTGTGTTTGGCGGCACACGAACGGTCATGCCAGCCATCTCAGCCGGAGATCGAATGGGCTTGTCAGCGATGAGGTGCCGCTGTCCAAAATAGCCATTGGCCATGATCAGCTTGAAGCCGGCCTGTTCGAGGCGGCGCTCGACACCCCTGAACCAATCGGATCCGAGCAGTTTCTCGTACTCCTGGGTAGTCCTCACCAGATAGGGACCATTGAGCACGCCGATGTCGGGCACGAAATCAGAAAGGTAGCCAGGGTCAGTGATGTTCATCACGTTTGCTCCCTGACGGATCATTTCGTTGATCTCCTTGCCAGGGCCCAGCTGCTCGCCGGGGAAAACCTGGATCTGCACCCGCCCGTTGGTCCGGGCGGCAACATTCCTGGCAAAAAACTCCGCGGCAAGATGCGCTGGCTCGGTTGATGAAAGAGAGTGGGCAAAACGAATGCGAATCTGCTCCTGCGAATACGCCGGCAACCAGGCCGCCGCAGCCATCGAAGCCCCGGCTGCGAGCGCAGCGCGCCGCGAACGCGCATGCGGTTTGACGGTCAATTCCGAACGGATGGTCATGCTTGGCTCCCTACAACGGGGCATACGCCCGCCCCGCGATTCATTCATGCATTGGCCCGGCATCAGCCTCCGGGGCAATGCCTGCGCCGAGTTTACCGGGCCGGGCCGCCCCGGCA
>VGHO01000138.1 GCA_016868175.1 Betaproteobacteria bacterium | reverse complement strand
GGGGCGTGGATATCCCGGTCGCTGAGGGCAGCCAGTTCGGGAACGTAGCGACGGATGAAAACGCCCTGCGCATCGAACTTCTCGCTCTGGCTCACGGGATTGAAGATGCGGAAGTAGGGTTGGGCGTCGCATCCGCTGGATGCAGCCCACTGCCAGCCGCCATTGTTGGCCGAGAGGTCGAAGTCGATCAGTTTGCGCGCAAACCAGGCCTCACCCCGTCGCCAGTCGATGCCGAGGTCCTTGCAAAGAAACGATGCGGTTACCATCCTCAGGCGGTTATGCATATAGCCGCTGTGGAGTAACTGGCGCATCGCCGCATCCACAAGCGGGTAGCCAGTGCAACCCGCACACCACGCCGCGAAGTGGCGATCAGCCTGCTCGCCGGTCTCCCATCGGATCCGGTCGTACTCAGGCCTGAAGGCGCTGCTCGCCGCGTGGGGGTAATGGTGCAGGATCTGCATGTAGAAGTCGCGCCAGACGAGTTCGTTGAGCCAGACCGAGGCGCCGCTTCCCGACGCACGGCTTCCAAGAGCGAGCCTCAATGCGGCCCGGATCGACAGGGTGCCGAAACGCAGATGCACCGACAGGTACGAGGGACCTTTCCGCGCCGGGTAGTCGCGCGCTGTGTCGTAGGCTGTGATACGTTGCGCGAAGTCCTCGAGGAGCGCTGCTGCGCCAGGATGCCCCGCGCGAACCCCGAGGCTATCGAGGTCGGTGCCCTGGAAGCCGATCTCTTCGAGGCTTGGCGGCGCCCCGAGCCAGAGGCGCGATCCCTGCTGGGCAAGGAATTTCCTGATCCGCTCCAGTGCCGCTGCCGGCGGTGAGCGCAGTTTCTCCAGGTTGACCCCGTGCTCGGCTGCAGCCTCCGGATGAAGCTCAAGCCTCTTCATCCAGGCGTTACGGTAAGGTGTGAAGACGGTGTAGGGCCTGCCCGTCTGCGTGAGTACCTCGGCGCGTTCGAAGACCGACTGGTCCTTGAAATCGATGCAGCCAATGCCTGCTGCATGAAGCGCCTTGCGGATTGCCGCGTCGCGCTCGAGAGCCTGCGGCTCATCGTCGTGGTTGAACATCACCACGTTTGCCTCCAGCGCGAAGGCGACGGCCGGCACAACCTCCCGGGCGTTGCCATGGGCGCAAAGGAGGGAGGCCGCTCCGGACAGTTCCTGCTGGATCGACTGCACACACTGCCAGATGAAATCCACCCTTCGATCGGCGCGGTCTTGCAGCGGATCGAGGATTGCCCGGTCAAAGACAAACAGCAGGTGCACTTCCTCGGCGCGCGCGCATGCGTGCGCCAGCGCTGCGTGGTCGCTCAGGCGAAGATCCCTGCGAAGCACCACCAGTGCCCGCGGATACCTGGCGGATGGGGACATGGATGTCAGGCTTGCTTTTCGGGATGGGAGGGCAGGTCCAGGGGCATCGGGGTTGGCATGAGGAGGTCAGGCCACTTCCCGAATCGTGTGGATAGTACTCTCGGATGACCTGGATAAGGCGGGATTGGACGAAGCCGCTGACCCGCCGCCGCATCCCAGGGGGGTTGAGAACCCTGGGCCTGTCGCTGCATCCATGCCGGCCTTCGTGCGGGATTCGGAATACGGCTCGTCAAGGCAGGCCAGGGCGATGTCCGCACTGCTGGCATACTTTGGAAAGAGGCGAGTCGGACTTCTGGAAGGCGTGCAATGAATCTTGGATTGCAGGGGCGGTGGGCGCTCGTTTGCGCCTCGAGCAAAGGGCTTGGCCTGGGCTGTGCCGAGTCGTTGGCGGCGGAAGGTGTGCATCTGGTAATGAACGCGCGCGGCGAGGAACTCCTCAGGCAACAGGCAACGCGGCTTGCCTCGCTCTATGGCGTGACCGTCCATGCGGTGCCGGGCGATATCACTTCCGCAGACGTCCAGGCCGAGTGCCTCAAGGCGGCACTTCAAATCGACATCCTGATCACCAATGCAGGCGGCCCCCCGCCAGGAGACTTCCGCAAGTTCACCCGCGTTGACTGGATCCGGGCGGTGGAGGCCAACATGCTCACTCCGATCGAACTCATCAAGGGCTCCATCGACGGCATGATCGAACGCGGTTTCGGTCGCATCGTAAACATCACCTCCTCGTCGGTGAAGGCGCCAATCGATGTGCTTGCTCTCTCCAATGGCGCGCGCAGCGGCCTCACCGGCTTCATTGCCGGCCTCGCACGCAAGACCGCCGCCCGTAATGTCACCCTCAATAACCTGCTCCCGGGGGCCTTCGATACCGATCGTCTGCGAAGCACCATTCGCGCAGCGGCAATCCAGCAGGGCATCAGCGAAGACGAATCGGCTGCACAACGGCTGAAGGCGGTGCCGGCCGGTCGCTTCGGCAATGCTTTCGAGTTTGGGCAGGCCTGCGCCTATCTCTGCAGTGCGCAGGCTGGCTACATCACCGGCCAGAATTTCCTGATCGACGGCGGCGCCTACCCGGGGACTTTCTAGGCTTCCACAACCTTTCCCAGACGCGTTTGAGCACGGGAACGCTCAGGATCCTTCAGACCATCAGACCCCCCAGACGTTTCAGACTTTTCAGCAAGAGGACATCGACGATGAGCAGCGAAATTCGGCGGACCAGAGCGGTCCGGTTTGCGTCAACCGGTGCACCGGAAGTGATGGTGCTCGAGGATGTGGATCTTCCGGCGCCGGGGCCCGGGGAGGTGCAGATCCGCCACGAGGCCGTGGGCCTCAACTACATCGACGTGTACTTCCGCTCGGGTCTTTATCCGCAGCCGCTGCCCGCAGGCGTGGGCCTGGAGGGTGCAGGGGTGGTAACCGAAGTGGGTGAGGGCGCGTCCTTCGAGGTTGGCGATCGGGTCGCTTACTGCGACCGGCCGCCCGGATCGTATGCGCAGGCGCGCAACATGCCGGCCAGGGCGGTTGTGAGAGTGCCCGACGCAATCGGCCTTGACACGGCCGCTGCCATGATGCTCAAAGGCATGACGGTGGAGTATCTGTTGCACCGTACCTACCCGGCCAGACCCGGGCAGACGATTCTTTTTCACGCGGCCGCTGGAGGGGTGGGTCTGATTGCGATGCAGTGGGCCAAGGCCCTGGGACTCACCGTGATCGGCACCGTGGGCTCGGACGAAAAGGCCGAACTCGCGCGCCAACACGGTTGTGATCATCCGATCGTCTACACACGGGAGAACTTCCAGCAGAGGGTGATGGACATCACCTCGGGCAAGGGCGTCCCGGTTGTCTACGACTCGATCGGCAAGGACACCTTCCAGGATTCGATCGACTGCCTCGAGCCTTTTGGCATGTTCGTAAGCTTTGGCAATGCCTCGGGCCCGGTGCCGCCGGTACCGCTCACGGCGCTCAAGGGCAGTCTCTTCCTGTGCCGCCCTTCGTTGATGGCCTACACCGCGCATCGGCCCACGCTCGAGGCGATGTCGGCCAGGCTCTTCGAGGTGGTGGGTTCGGGAAAGGTCAGCATCAAGATCGATCAGCGCTATGCGCTCGACAACGCGGTGCAGGCGCACCGTGATCTCGAGGCGCGCAAGACCACAGGGTCAACCATCCTGATCCCCTGAGCGGCGCAGGCCTCAACGCGGGGCTCGCCGTCAACGGAGAGCGTCAGTACGCGGGCGTGGCCCGCCTCTACGGTGATCGGGCTCTGGAGCGCCTGCAACGGGCACATGTTGTGGTTGCAGGCCTCGGAGGGGTGGGGTCGTGGGTCGCCGAGGCGCTTGCGCGTTCGGGGGTGGGCAAGCTCAGCCTGATCGATATGGACCAGGTTGCGCTCTCGAACCTCAACCGCCAGGCGCATGCACTGCACTCCACGCTCGGGATGTCCAAGATCGAGGCCATGGCGCAGCGGTTGCGCGATATCAGCCCCGGCGTCGAACTCGATCTGCACGACACCTTTCTCACTCCGGGCAACCTCGATCAGTGCGTCCCGCAGGACTGCGACGGAGTTGCCGACGCGATCGACCAGCCGAGGGTGAAGGCTGCGCTGATCGCGCACCTGCGGCGCAAGCCGATCCACCTCGTGGTGTGTGGCGCTGCGGGTGGGCGCACCGATCCACTTGCGTTGCGCTACGCGGATCTCGCCTCAACAACCCAGGACCCTCTTCTCGCCCGGGTCCGCAACCAGCTGCGGCGGCACCATGGATTTCCGCGCGAAGCGGGCAGGTCCTTCGGGGTGGGGGCTGTGTACTCGGTCGAGACGCGGCGCGGTCAGTTGCCGGCCATTGCCGCAGGCCGGGCCTCGGATTTCCCGCCGGACGCCGGGGGTGGTTCGCACCCAGCGCAGGCGCGCTTCGAGGACCCCATTCCCGGGGCTGCGCTTTCCTGCTCCGGCTATGGATCTTCGGTGATGCTCACCGCAAGCATCGGTATGCACTGCGCTGTAAGGATAGTCCACAAGCTGCTGACTATCTGAGTACCAACGCGCTGTTTAGTTGCGCTGCGGTATCCGCGTAGTTTCCTGGCTCTCCAGTATCCGCTCTGCTGCTTTGGGTGCAAAGACCCGAGCACCTCAGGCGGTGCTGTGGCCGCATCCTTTCATCCATCAGGAGTTTGTCATGTCGAATGTTGTTCTGAAAAAAGCTGCCGCTTCCCACCGTGCCTTCTCGGTCTTCGCATCCCGCAGCCGTCAGCTTGGCGCGAGTGCGATCGAATACGGCCTGATCGCCGCCCTGATCGCACTCGTGATCGTGGGAACGATCACCACTCTGGGCGGAGCGCTCAAGCTCAAGCTTGACCAGCTTGGCGTTGGCCTCGGCATCTGAGCTGGATCAGACCATGGCTGAGTACATTCGGTCAGAGCCTGCTGCGGCGCTCCCGCACCACGGGTCGATGTCCCCGGCTGATCCGGGCGCAGCACGGAGTGCTGCGCACGCTGGCGCAAGGCCTCGCCGAAGTCTTCCCATGGCCGCTGCGGGCCTTGCCCTCCTCCTCGGGGGAGGGTTTGGTCTGCAGCACTGGTTTGAGACCCGGCTGCAGCGCGAACGCGAAATCAGTACCACTGCAATCGTGGTTGCCCGACACGCCCTCGACCAGGGGAGCGCGCTCGGGGGCTTCGACTGGCGTAGCGTGAACTGGCCGAGCGAATCGGTGCCCGAAGGCGCGATTCTCGAGGCCTCCGGTCTCGAGGGTCGGGTACTTTCAGCGTCGCTGCAGCCGGGCGAGCCGATCGTGATCGGCAAGCTTGCGCCGGTGGGAGCGATGACAGGGCTTGTGCAGCGTCTGCGGCCCGGTCACCGCGCACTGAGCGTGAAAGTAAACGAGGCATCGGGCGTGAACGGATTCATCCAACCCGGGCACCGGGTGGACGTGATTGCGCACCTGCCCGGCCAAGGGGCTCCGAGCCTCGGTGCGCTCGCGCGCAACGAGGAAGCGGTGTCGTTTACGGTGCTGCAGGATCTGCTCGTGCTTGCGGTTGACCGCGAGGCAAGCGCTGAGCAGGCCAAGCCCCGGCAAACCGCAGTCGTGACCCTCGAACTTGCGCCGCAGGATGCCGAACGCCTCGAACATGCCCGAAATGCCGGCACGGTGAGCCTGATTCTTCGTGCCGACGGCGACCGTGCGCCGTGGAGCAGCCGAGGCGAGACCCGTGCGAGCCTTCGCGAGGGCTTGAATCGTGTGCACGCTGGGGTGGTGCCTCATCCACGGGGTGCTTCGTTGCCCTCCACCACACGCCCGAGCCTCACGCCGACTTCACGTACGGCCGCCGCGTTGGATGCGATTGCTCCGGCGTTTGCTCCGGAGGTTACGGTGGCGGTTCCGACGGTTGCTCCGGAGGTTGCGGCGGCGGTTCCGGCGGTTCCGGCGGCGGTTCCGGCGGCGGTTCCGGCGATTGCGACGGTTGCCCCGGCGGTTGCTCCCACCCTGGTCGGATCCGAGAGGCAGGCAACGCAGTCCAACGCAACAAACGCCCGCCTTGAAAGCGAAGACGCTACGGCTCCGCACAGACCAGGCCCGAGCGACAAGCCGACACAGTCGACCCAGACGATCCAGACAAGGCAGACCGAACAGACCCCGCTGGCTGCGCAGCCTTCCGTGGCGGCGGGAGGGTCGTTGCCGGGTACTCTGCAAGCAGTAATCCCTGCAAAGCAGATTGCGGTGCGCAAACCGCGCTGCATCGAAGTCTACGACGGCGAGCGCCGGCACCAGGAGTGTTTGCGATGATCGCCGTGCTGATCGCCCTGCTCGGGCTCTGGGCGAGTCTTGCGCTAGCGCTGGTGGACGGGTTCGCTTTGCCCCTTGGTGTGATGAAGGCCGAGCACCAGGCAGCGCAGTGCGTGCATCAGCACTCCTTCGAGTCGAATCAGGCGTGGGCGCGTGACTCGGCGATCGCACAGCAATGCGCTGCCCCGATCCAGCGAGGCGTGGGCCTGAAGCTTCCGGCCGGCTCTGCGGGAAGTCAGGTGGCGCATGCCCAGGCAGTGCCGGCGGCAACGCGCTGTGCGCTCGGGGTGGCTCTTTGCAGAGTGCCGCCGGAGGTGGGTGGTGGCGTCTCGCGGGATGCACTACGGCTGCTTCGCCAGCCTGCCGACCGCTGCGAACTCGAGCGTTTGCGGGGCAGCGAGACCATGCCAACAGCGCCGGTTTCGCCTGCCGGCGAGGTGGGCCTTGCCCCCCTGATCGACTGTGAGCAACCCTCGGCGCCGGTGGCCCTCGAGCAATGGCAGTGCGTGTCGGTGGATCGTGATCGGGTGCTATGGTGGGGCGCGGCTGCGCGGCTTGGCGGACCTTGCCTTGCTTCACGCGATGCCTCCGAGGTGGCCACCCCGGCCATCGGTCGCAGGCTCGAGGTGAGCGCATCGTGAGTTCCTGCCGCTTCTGCGCGCCCCGCAGGGCTCAGCACGGCTTTACCCTTGTGGAACTCGCGCTCGTGCTGGCGGTCATCGTTCCGCTCATGCTGACCGCCTTGTCGAAGGCGCAGTCGATGCTTCGCGAATGGCAAGTCCACGAAACCGCCTCGGCGGCAGTGCGCTACATCGCCGAGGTGGATCCTGCCTCGCTGGTGGATGCGCAGTGGCTCGACCGGGAAGTCAACGGTCGCTGCGCGGTGGTTGCCGCGCAACTCCACAGTCATCCGGCAACCCCGCAGATCCAGGGCTGCGGGCGCATCGGCCCCGAGTGGGTGGAGGTGGCGCTCGTCTTCCCCGCACATACGCTTTCTCCGGCAGTGTCCGCAAAGCTCCAGTGGAGGCTCCATGCGCCCCAGTGAAGCGTGCCGCCAGCGCGGTGCCGTCGTGGTCGAGACCGCGATCGGCCTGGGCCTGGTGGTGCTGGTGTCGATCGGGGGCATTGGGGCGGCGCTGGCATGGGTGCAGGCGC
>VGHO01000137.1 GCA_016868175.1 Betaproteobacteria bacterium | reverse complement strand
TATCGGCGCTCGAGGCTTCGATGCAGGACGATGATGCGGCGATCAAGGCCTACTACGAGCAGAATCAGCAGCGTTTCGGCGAGCCTGAGCAGCGGCGCGCAAGCCACATCCTCCTGGATCTTCCCGCCGCGAGCGACACGAAGGAGCGCGAGTTGGCTCGGGAGAAAGTGCTTGCGCAGGCGCGGGAACTTGTGCAATCGCTCCGCAAGGGTGCCGACTTCGGAGCGCTCGCCCGTCAGTACTCGAAGGACTCGGGATCCGCGTCGCAGGGCGGCGACCTGGGGTTCTTCGCCCGCGAGGCAATGGTGCGGAGTTTTGCGGACGCAGCCTTTTCCCTGAAGGCTGGCGACATCTCGGATCCGGTCGAGAGCGAGTTTGGTGTTCATATCATCCGATTGCAGGAGGTGCGGCCGGGCAGGGTGAAGCCGCTGGAGCAGGTGCGCGGCGAGATCGCAGCGCAGTTCAGGCGCGAACTGGCCCAGAAGCGCTTTGCAGAGCTTGCCGAGTCGTTCTCCAACATCGTCTACGAGCAAAGCGACAGCCTCAAGCCGGCTGCAGACAAGTTCGGACTCTCGATCACCCGTCTTGAAGGGGTTCGGGCCGACGGCAGCCTCGCGAAGGGAGCGGGCGCAGAGCGGGTCGCGTTGAGTCCCCGCATACTCCGCGCGGCGTTTGCCGAGGACGCGATCAAGCAGCGGCGCAACACCGAGGCGCTTGAGTCCGCGCCGGGCACCCTGGTTTCGGTGCGGACGGATCAGTATCGCGCGGCTCGAATACCAGCGCTCAACGAGGTACGGGAGCGGGTGGTTGGCGACCACGCCGAAGAACTCGCCATGGCGATGGCGCAAAAGGACGGTGAGCTGCTCGTCCGCCAGATCAACGACGCCCCTGCGGATGCCCGGGCTTTGCAGGCTGCGGGCTTTTCCGCTGTCCAGCGGGTTGCACGTCAGCGCGGTGCAGGCCTCGACCCTGGATCGCTCAACGAGGTCTTCAGGATTCCCGCCGAGCCGGGGCAAAAGCCCCGTGCCGCCGGGTTGCAGGTGCCGGGGCAGGGTTATCGGGTGCTGGTCCTGCTGTCGGTGGTGGCCGCCGATGCCGGAGCGGTGGACGCGGTGAGCAAGGCGGTTGCGCCGCAGCTCGCCTCACTCGAAGGTGGCGTCATGGCCGATGCCTTCGTGCGCGCCTTGCGCAGCCGGGTCAAGGTGGAGACTTTTCCCACCCGGCTCAGTGCCCAGCGCTGAAGCTGGCAAGGGGTCCCAGGCGCCGAGTTCCTGCGCGGTGCGCGAAAGCGTTGCGGCGTCGAGCTGCTCGAGGCTCAGCACCCTGAGGGCGTGGGCAGGATAGTTGCGCTTGAGCGCGCGGTCGTAGAGCGGGTCGTAGTGCACCTGCAGGAGGCGCCGCACAAAGTCCTGGTAGGCGTGGCACGCAAGCATCGCCTGCAGAGCCTGGAGCGTTGCGCTCCCGAGGAGCGGTTGCAGTCGAAGCAGTGCCGCGTGCAGCGCCTGGGCGTTTTCGATCCAGAAGGGATACTCCTGGAGAAGAAAGTTTGTGCGTACCTCAACCGCCACAGCGAGGAGCAAGCACGGCGAACCGCGCATTGCATCCGCCAGCGGGTCAGGAAGGGTACACAGACCGATCCGCTTGCTCTCGGCTTCCACCCAGACCGGGACTCGAGCATCGAACCGGCGCAGCGCAGACCAGAGACCGGTTTCGAAGGCGCGCTGACTCGGCTGCGGGCTGAGCGGGTCGGCCCCCAACACCGAGCCGCGATGGCAGGCAATCGCCTCGAGGTCGAGCACCTGCTGTCCGTGGCTGCGCAGCTGGGCCAGGAGCGCGGTCTTGCCCGAACCGGTGCGACCTGCCACCACCCTGAAGCGCAGGCGCGCTGCGAGCAGCGGCAGCTGGCGGATCACCTCGCGGCGGAAACCCTTGTATCCGCCCTCAAGCACTGCGACCCGGTAGCCGATCCGCGCGAGGACGGTGGCGAGGGCACCGGAGCGCTGCCCGCCGCGCCAGCAATACACCAGCAGAGGCAAACGCGGATCGAGCGCGTTGGCATGGGTTTCAAGCAGGGTTGCAATGTTGCGCGCAACCAGCGCCGCGCCCGTCCGCCGCGCGGCAAAGGCACCCTCCGCGCGGTGGAGCGTCCCAACGAGAATGCGTTGCGCGTTGTTGAGTACAGGCCAGTTCACTGCGCTGGGGAGATGGTCTTCCTCAAACTCCCCCGGACTGCGCGCATCGATCACATGAGCTTTGCCCCAGAGCTCCTGCGTGTGATCTGCATGGGCCAGCGCGAAGCAATCGGCTGCAGCAAGGTGAAGAGGTTCCTTCATCGATGAAGACGCCCGGTACCAAGGGGTTGTTGGGCCATGATCAGGACGGACTCGTTACACTCCGCAGATGATCGTGTTCAATCTCCGATGCGAATTTGGGCATCGCTTCGAAGGCTGGTTTGCGAGCCATGCCTCCTTTGACGACCAACTCGGGCGTGGCCTTGTGGAGTGCCCGGTGTGCGCAAGCAGGCACATCGAAAGACTTCTCTCGGCGCCGCGCATCAATCGCGGGGTTGCGCTCGTTGGCGAATCCGAATCCCAACGCGGCAGCATGGGCGACAGCGCCTGCGAGGGCTTTGTACACCCCACGCCAGAGCAGGCGCTTGCACAGGCGCTGTGGTTGAAACTTGTGCGTCATGTGGTTGAAAACACGCAAGACGTTGGCTCACAGTTTGCCGAGGAGGCGCGCCGGATCCACTACCGCGAGGCGCCGGAACGCGGTATTCGAGGCCAGACCACTGCAGAGGAGGCGCAGTTGCTTGCCGAAGAAGGCATTGATGTGGTGAGCTTTCCCTTGCCGGTGGCGTTCAAGGGGCAGCTTCAGTAACCCGGCCCTGCACCCAACGATTTCAGGCGCCTCGCGTTACCGGCATTTCTACCCGCTCCCGCGCTCCCGGCACCTCGAGGTATTTGGCGATCTCGAGCTTGGCAATCGCATTGCGGTGCACCTCGTCGGGACCGTCGGCCAGCCGCAGCGTGCGTTGATGCGCATACATGTAGGCGAGCGGAAAGTCCTGGCACACCCCGCCGGCGCCGTGGGCCTGGATTGCCCAGTCGATGATCTGGCATGCCATGTTCGGTGCCACCACCTTGATCATGGCGATCTCGGTCCGGGCCGTCTTGTTGCCCACGGTGTCCATCATGTAGGCAGCCTTCAAGGTGAGCAGGCGTGCCTGATCGATCATGATCCGCGCCTCGGCGATGCGCTCCTGCCACACTGTTTGCGTGGCAATCACCTTGCCGAAGGCAACACGGCTGTTGAGCCGCCGGCACATGGCTTCGAGCGCGCGCTCGGCAGCCCCGATCGAGCGCATGCAGTGGTGGATGCGCCCCGGTCCCAGCCGGCCCTGGGCGATTTCGAAACCGCGCCCCTCACCGAGCAGGATGTTTTCGGCGGGTACCCGCACGTCCTCGAAGAGCACCTCGCAGTGGCCATGGGGGGCATCGTCATAGCCGTAAACACTGAGCGGCCGTTTCACGGTGATTCCCGGCGTGTCGCGCGGCACCACGATCATCGACTGCTGCTCGTGGCGACCAGCGTCGGGGTTGGTTTTGCCCATCAGAATGAATACCTTGCAACGCGGATCGCCGGCACCGGAGGTCCACCACTTGCGGCCGTTGATCAGATAGTGCCCCCCCTGTGATGCGATCCGGCACTGGATGTTGGTGGCGTCGGACGAGGCCACGTCAGGTTCGGTCATCGCAAAGGCCGAACGGATCTCCCCGCGAAGCAGCGGGTCGAGCCATTCGCGCTTGATCGCTTCACTGGCATAGCGCTCCAGGGTCTCCATATTTCCGGTGTCGGGTGCGGAGCAGTTGAAGACCTCGGGCGCGAAATGCACGCGCCCCATGATTTCGCAAAGCGGCGCGTATTCAAGATTGCTCAGTCCCTCGGGCACCCGGGCGGAACGCGGCAGAAACAGGTTCCAGAGCCCGGCCTCGCGCGCCTTTGGCTTGAGCGACTCCACGAGGCGCGTGGGGATCCATGGATTTCCGTTTCGGCGATTGGCGTCGATCTCGTGGTGAAACGCCTCCTCGTTGGGGTAGATGTGTTCCTGCATGAAGGTGAGCAGGCGTTCGCGCATCTGCTGAACCCGGGGGCTGTAGTCGAATTCCATGGTGATCTCCGTGTGCCGGACGGAACCGGTCGGGTGGAAGGAAGGAACGATCAGGGGGAAAGGAGGATCGGGAGGTCAGGAAGGATCGGGGGGGAGAGGAGGATCGGGAGGGGTAAGGAGGATCGGGAGGGGAAAGGAGGATCGAGGGGGGGTGAGGACGGCGCAGCTCAGGGAATCCGGCAAGCCATTTCCCATCCCATGTCGGCCATGGGCCGCGCCCGCTCGCCCGACTCGCGCGCCTCGTCGCTTGCGGCTGTGCCGTCCACAATCCGCTTCATGATTCCCTGGAGAATCCCGGCGAGTCGAAACATGTTGTAGGCGAGGTAGAAGTTCCAGTGTTGCATCAGTGCGCCGACCTCGCGCTGCGTCTGTGCGCAATAGAGTGCGAGGTACTCGGACTCCTCGGGGATACCCAGCGCGGCGAGGTCGAGCCCGGCGATCCCTCGGAAAGTGCCCGGAGGAATGTGCCACGACATGCAGTGGTAGGAGAAGTCCGCGAGCGGGTGCCCAAGGGTGGACAGTTCCCAGTCCAGCACCGCGCAAACCCTGGCCGCTGGCGGATCGTGGCCCGAAGCCGCACTGGCTGCGGGCGTGGCGATCGGGGCAAAGATGAGGTTGTCGAGCCGAAAGTCGCCGTGCACCAGGCAACTTTCCTCGTCAGGGGGGATGTTGTCTGGCAGCCAGGCGATAAGCTCGTGCATCGAGGCGATCGGCTCGGTCTCGGAACTGAGATACTGGCGTGTCCAACGGTTGATCTGACGGGCAAAGTAGTTGCCCGGCTTGCCGAAGTCGGCCAGCCCCACCTGCGCAGGGTCGATCCGGTGAAGCTCGGCAATGGTCTGGTTCATTGCGAGGTAGATCGCGCGCCGCTGCGCAGGCGTCATTCCGCTCAGACCCTGATCCCAGTGCACCTGCCCCTCCACAAACTCCATCACATAAAACGCGCGACCGATCACCGACTCGTCCTCGCACAGCCCGAGCACCCGGGGCACCGGGACCTTCGAGCCCGCGATTGCGGCGAGTACCCGGTACTCGCGCTCGATGGCATGCGCCGAAGGCAGCAGCTTCGCCACCGGGCCGGGCTTGGAACGCATGACGTAGCGGTGTCCGGGAGTGGAAAGGCTGAAACTCGGGTTCGACTGCCCCCCGCGAAACTGGTGGACGCTGAGGGGTCCCGCGAAGCCTTCGACCCGGTGCTTCATCCAGGTTTCGAGCGCAGCCACATCGAAGCGGTTGCGCTCGGCCACCGGCATCGTTCCGCAGAACTTCGAATGCTGTCCGGCTTCGCTCATGCGCGATGGCGGGAGGCTTGTACAAGCCCTCGCTCGAACTCGACAAGTTGCGCTTCCACGGTGGAGATGCGGCTGTCGTTTTGCACCAGATCGGGGGCCCAGAGGTTGATGGCACGCACGATGGTGTCGCCGGGGTTTTGCGCCACGTCAACAAGATTGATGCACGCGGGCTGCTGCAGGAGGTTTCCGAGCCAGCGGCGCTCGCCGCACAGCCACCAGCTCAAGAGGGCGCGGTTGATGCCCCCGTGGAGTACCCACAGCGCGCTGCGCCATTGCGGGTTGGCCAGTTCGTCTTCCACAACAGGTACCAAACGGTCAAAGACTTCGCCAAGCGACTCGCCAAACTGGAAGCGGGTACCGAGGGGCGGGCTCGCGCGAAAGGGTCCGAGAAAGGCATCGTGGAGTTGCCGGCCCCGCGCATGCGCATAGTCGCCCTTGCGAATCTCGGCAAGCGCTGCGTACGGTTGGCGCGGTATCTCGAGGTTCAGGCGCTCCAGGATGATGTCGGCAGTTTGTACGGTGCGCGGAAGGTTCGAAGTGAGTACCCGGTCGAATTCCACGCCGTGGCGCGCGAGGAGTTCGGCCGCCTCGCCCGCCTGTCTGATCCCGGCGTGGTTGAGCCTGACGTTCTCGGCATCCACCGGCGCGCCTTCATCGGTGTAGTAGGAAACGCTGGCATGACGCATGAGGACGATCCGCCTGCGGCTCGGGACCAGGTAGGCGTCCCAGTCTTGTGCGGAACTCATGTTGCTCCCCGAAGCGCGAGGCGAAGATCGGCGCGTCGGCGCAGCCAGACGCTGGGTCGGTAGCGAGGGTCGCCGGTGCAGGCATGCATGGCCTTGAGCACAGCATGGATGCGCGCGGGTCCAAGGGCGTCCCCGATGCTCAGCGGCCCCGCCGGATAACCCAGTCCGATGCGGACCGCATCGTCGATATCCTGGGGACTTCCCACCGCCTGCTGCGCCATGTCGCAGGCAATCGCAACGATCATCGCGAGGACTCGCTGGGTGACGAAGCCCGGGCTGTCGTTGAGCAGTGCGATTGACGCACCGTCAAGGCTGAACAGCCGGCAAGCTACCCGCTGCATGACTGCGGAGGTTGTTACCGTTGACATGAGGCTGCGCAGCTTGCAGCGCCTCCAGCCGAAGGCAAAGAGCGTGTCGAGCGCGATTGCGCGCGTTGCATCCAGCCCCAGCCGGGCAGCCATCGCCGATGCATCCTCGCCAAGAGGACACAACACGATCAGCGCATTGGAAGGGGGAACTCCGCCGGTGCTTTGTTGCGCTGCGCTCGCTGCCGGGTTTGAGGCGTGCGCAGGCTCGCTTGCGCCTGCTCCCGAAACCGCTACGCCGGCCTGCGCAAGGTAGTCCACAAGCTCGGCGAGGACCGAATCGGGGTGCTCGGGCGGCAGGGGCGCAATCCACACACGCAGATCGGAAAGGTTGGGCTCTTCCGCGGCAGCGGCGGAGAGCTCCGGTGCGGGTTGGGGCGCTCGGTCGGGCGCGGATTCGGGTGCGGACCCGGGTGCGGATTCGGGTGCTGATCCGGGCGCGGATTCCGGTGCGGACCCGGGTGCTGATTCGGGCGCGGATTCGGAAACTGCCCCCACTCCGCGATCAGCCGATTGCAACCGTCTTTCCGGTCCGTTCAACGGTTCCACGCTGGGCCACGCGGGCTCGATCTTCCTGCCATCCACATAGGTGTAGAACCCGGCAGAGGCCTTCCGGCCAAACAGGCCCGCAGCCTTCCTCTGCGCGGCGATCACCGAGGGCCTGAAACGCGGCTCCTGATAGTGCTGGTGGTAGATGGACTCCATCACCGGATAAGAAACATCAAGGCCGGTGAGATCG
>VGHO01000136.1 GCA_016868175.1 Betaproteobacteria bacterium | reverse complement strand
GTGGAGAAAGAATACTGCGTTTTCGCCACACAAACCGGATAGTGACCGTAGCCATCGTCTTGCAGCGCACGAATCTGTGCCTTCACCTTCGCATCGGCCACAACTTCGTCGGCGCGGTAGACGCGCCGGGCAATTGCGCCGATCTTGTCCCACAGCGAATCCTCGTCGCGGTAGACGAAGGTTGGGCTCGAGGGCTGGTCGCAAAGCTCCACCACGCGCCGAGCCAACTCGGCTGCGCCGCGACCGCCTTTGGCCCAGTGGTCGGCCACCACCACCTGTACCCCCAGTTGGTGGAGGCGATCGCGGATCCGATCGAGCTCAGCCTGGGTGTCGGCGCTGAAGCGGTTGATCGACACGATGCAGGGTATCGCGTAGAGCTTTGCAACATTCTCCACATGCCGCTCGAGGTTCACCATGCCGCGATCGAGGCTCTCGAGATCCTCTGCCGTCAGCGATGCGAGGTTGGCTCCACCGTGGTACTTGAGCGCTCGCACGGTGGCCACGATCACTGCGGCCGAGGGCCTGAGTCCCGACTTCCGGCACTTGATGTCGAGAAATTTCTCGGCGCCAAGATCGGCACCGAATCCTGCCTCGGTCACCACATAGTCGGCGAGGCGAAGCGCCGATTGAGTGGCGATCACGGTGTTGCAGCCGTGCGCGATGTTGGCGAAGGGGCCCCCGTGTACAAAGGCAGGGTTGTTCTCCAGCGTCTGAACGAGATTGGGGGCAAGCGCATCCCGCAGCAGCACGGTCATGGCGCCGTGCGCCAGAAGGTCGCGCGCACGGACCGGTCGCTGCGCGCGGGTGGGGCCAATCACGATGTTGCCCAGACGGTGCCGGAGGTCCTCGAGCGAGGTGGCGAGACAGAGGATCGCCATCACTTCCGAGGCCACCACGATGTCGAAGCCGTCCTCCCGCGGATAGCCATTGGCCGCTCCGCCGAGCGACTGGACGATGTCGCGCAGCGCGCGGTCGTTCATGTCAACCACCCGCCGCCACTGAATCCGCCGCGGATCGATGTCGAGTTCGTTGCCATGATGGATATGGTTGTCGATCATGGCGGCCAGAAGGTTGTTGGCCAGCGCAACGGCCGAGAAGTCGCCTGTGAAGTGCAGGTTGATGTCTTCCATCGGCACGATCTGGGCGTGGCCGCCTCCAGCAGCACCGCCCTTCACCCCAAACACCGGGCCGAGCGAGGGCTCGCGCAAGCAGATCATGGCTTTCTTGCCGATCCAGTTCAGCGCATCACCGAGGCCCACCGTTGTGGTGGTCTTGCCTTCGCCCGCCGGGGTGGGGTTGATGGCCGTGACAAGGATGAGCTTGCCTTGCGGCCGCTGATCGAGCGTGCTGAGGTAGTTCAGTGCCACCTTCGCCTTGTAGCGACCGTAGGGTTCCAGAAACTCTTCCGCAATGCCGAGTCGCTCCTCGGCGAGTTGCACGATCGGCAGCATCCGTGCCGACTGGGCGATCTCGATGTCGCTTGCCATGCTGGGGTCTCCTCGATGTGGTGGACCTGGCTTGAAGGGGGATGGAGGTGTGCGCTGTTTCGGGTGCTGCCAGGGCCTCAGGCGTGCACCGCCCGCCAGAGCATGTAGGCTGCGAGAAGGATCAGGAAAAACGCGAAGATCCGCCGAAGGAGAACGGTGGGCAAGCGGTGGGCAAGCGCCGCGCCGCGCGGGGCCGAGAGCATGCTTGCGGTGGAAATGGTGAGCAGCGCTGGCACATGCAGGTAGCCCAGACTCATGGGCATGTGGAGCGACCATCCGGAGACGATGTAGGCGCTCGTGCCTGCAATCGCAATCGGGAATCCGCAGGCGGCACTCGTGCCGATCGCGACTGCGGGAGCGATGCGGCTCCAGACGAGAAAGGGCACCGTGATGAACGCCCCGCCAGCACCCACCACCGACGACAGCGCGCCGATCACCGATCCCACCGCGATGAGTCCGGCGCGTCCGGGCAGTTGACGTTCTGCGCGGGGCTTGCGGTCAATGAGCATCTGCGAGGCAGTGACGGCGAGAAAGAGACCGAACCACGCGAGCAGCAAGGGTGTGCGCAAATGTGCAGCCACCACAGCCCCAAGCGCGCTCCCGCCGAGAATGCCGGGCGTCATTCGGCGCGCGATATCCCAACGCACGCCGCCACGCCGGTGGTGCGCGCGCATGCTCGAGATCGAGGTGAAGGCGATGGTGGCGAGCGAGGTTGCGATCGCCATGCGCAGGCTGTGTTCGGGCGGGAGCCCACGATGCGCGAGAAAGGCATCCACGAAAGGCACCATGATCATGCCGCCGCCAATGCCGAGCAGTCCGGAGAGCAGCCCTGTACAAACGCCAAGACCGAGGAGTCCTGCGATCTGGGCAAGGTCGATGCCGAGCAGTTGCATCGCCGGAATCTAAGGGTCCACCACCCGCGCACGCGCCAGGCGGTTTCCGGAGCGTTGCAAGCCTTGCGGCGTTGATACCCCCGGTTGGGTGCGCACCGCGTGTGACGCGGGTGTCTGCAAGCCCTCCGGGCACGGCCCCGATGCCTGAAAGCCCTCCGGGCATGGCCCCGATGCATGCAGGCCCGGGTCTTCGAAACCTTGGAACTTCACAGGGTGGGGTGTCCCGCAGATGCCGTCAGGCCGGCATCCTGAACCGAGGGTTCAGATCGGCCATGGTGGGCACCGCATCAGGTTCGTCCGACGGGGGACGCTCACAACAGCAGTGCACGAACTACCACGACCTGGATGCACTTTCGCATTGGTTCAAGGAATGTATGACCTTGACGAACACCGCAGGACACGCCCGAGTGTACTCTGCGCCCCGGGGCAAGGAAATCCTGCCTCAGACTGCGCCCGGGTGCAGGGCCTGATCGAGCCGTTCGCTCAGGGCATGCAAGCGGGCGAGAAAGGCGTGCTCGGCTGGATCGGCCGCTCGGGGCACCAGGGCGGCCTGCTCAGCCTGCTCCGCGTGCGCGACTCCAGCGGCCCTCGAGGCTGCGGCCGCCTGCGCGAGCTTGACCGCTTCGAGCGAAGACTCGAGCGCGGCCATCACCGCGATCCGGTCGGCAGCGAGCACCTTGCCCTGCTCGCGGATGTCCCGCATGCGTGCATCGAGCCGCGCGGCGGCGGCGATGAAGTCCTCGCGCTCTGCCTCGCTGACGGCAATGCGGTAGTCCCTCTCGAGCAGGCGGATGTTGACTGCTGTTCTTGCTCCGGCGGGAACCGGGACTGCCGCAACCGCTGGCTGCGGTGAGGTTTCGGAAGACTCACTCATCTCGGCCATCACTCCATCGGTTCGGGCGTGCAGCAGCCACTTCGGACTAGTTCTGCGATGAATCAGAAAATTCAAACAGATCAGGAGTTTGGGGTGGCAATACCTCAAGCGCCTTGCGCACCCTCTGCTGCGCTTGCGCCATTCTGTGACGCAGCTCGTCGATCTGCCGGTCGCGTTCCCTCAGGGCCTGCTGGTGCTCGAGCAGGCCGTGGCGGTACTCGCCCAACTGGCGATCGCGCTCGGCGATCCAACGGTCGCGCTCGGCAAGGAGGTGTTCGTGGTGGGCCATGGCCTGCGCCTGCAGCGCCAACCTTGCATGGTGCTCCGCGATCGCCTGAGCCTGGCTTGCGATGGATGCCTCCTGCTCGCCGATCAGGTGCTCCTGCTCGGTGAGGATCTCCTCGCCGGCGCTGAGACGCTCACGCAGCGTTTCGGCCTCTTCGCGAAGGCCTGTCGCTTCCTCGCGCAGGTCCCCAGCCTCTTTGCGCAGGTCTCTGGCCTCCCCGCGCAGGCCGGCATTCAGGGCGATGAGCTTTTCCACACGATCTTCGATGGCTTCAAGGGCCTCTAGAGCCTCGATCCTGACGTTCATGCTGGCACCCGGTTTCGCGCCACGCAGCCGGCGCTTGAAGATCGATCGGAAAAAATGTGCCCTGGAGAGGACAAGTACACACGGCGGGGAAGGGATAGCTCCAAATCGGGGAGAATATCCCGCATGCAGTGTCTAAGGCAACTTGAGCAGCGCGACACGGGTGTGCAGCGCGCTCGACCGGCTGCGGCCCCTCATCCCGCTCGCGCCTGGGGCGCCGCGTTTGCTGTTCTCCTTGCGCTGGTTCTGGCCTTGATTCATCCGGCCGCGCTCACCAGTCCGCGGTCGTCCGGACTGCTTGCCGGACTGACCGCAGCGCCGGAGCCGGTGGAGGCAAGCCTGCACCGGGATCAGGCGCCAGCTTCGCCGGGTGCGGCGATCTGGCTGGGATTGCAACTGCGACACCTTCCAGGCTGGCACACCTACTGGATCAACCCTGGCGACTCGGGTCTGCCCACCTCTTTTGCCTGGGAACTGCCTCGGGCGTGGCCGGAGCCTGTTCCCTCGTGGCCAATGCCTGAGCGGATCGCGGTGGGTCCCCTGATGAATTTCGGTTACGAGGGCGACCTCTGGGTGCCGCTGCGGCTGCAGATCCCGGCTTCGGCGGGAGCCGGAAACTACACGCTCAAGGCGCGGATCAACTGGCTGATGTGCAGCGATGTCTGCATTCCGGGCGGTGCAGACCTCGCCCTGAACCTCGAGCTCGGTGCCGCGCAGGGCACACCGTCGCGGGTCGAGCCGGCGCTCGCGGCGCTGAAGCAGGCGCTACAGGCGGTGCCGCAGCAAGAGATCGAGGCGAAGGCCGAAGTGCAGGGTGAGCGCGTGATTCTGAAGCTTGCAAGGCCCCCGGGCGACATGCCGGCCAAGGTGCCTGCGGTCGCCTATTTCCCGGAG
Organism: Betaproteobacteria bacterium; assembly: GCA_016868175.1. GTDB lineage: Bacteria > Pseudomonadota > Gammaproteobacteria > Burkholderiales > Burkholderiaceae_E > UBA3064. The sequence goes on along the minus strand of VGHO01000136.1, from coordinate 2,693 downwards.
CAGGCTGGCTGGATGGTCAACGCTGCACCGCAGGAATTCAGGACGGATCCGCAGGGGGCGTGGTGGCTCTCGCTGGCCCGGGAAGCAGGATTCACGGAAGCCATCGACCCGCGCGGCTACTTGCGCGTTGGCGAGGTGAGCTACCGGATACGGCCTCCAGGCGCCCCGGTCGATCCGCGCAGTAGCGTTGATGCGCCAGGCGCGGCAGGCGATCTGCCGCCGGGCGCCACAGAGCAGCAGAAGGCATCCCTGCCGAGGGTTGCGCCTTCCGGTGCAGCGGATCCCTCGCTCGGCCTGCTGGTGCTGATGGCGCTGGCCGGGGGCCTGATCCTCAACCTGATGCCCTGCGTCTTTCCGGTGATCAGCCTGAAGCTGCTCAGCCTCGTCCCGAGCCATGCGGGGGCCACGGCGTGCACGGGGGGTGGCACAGCGCGCGCCGAGGGTGGCACGGCCCGCGCGGAGGGTGGCACAGGCGCGCGGAGGGTGGCACGGCGCGCGCGGAGGGTGGCACAGCGCGTGGGGAAGATGGCTTGGTCCGGAAGTCGGCACTGCTCTACGGCGCCGGTGTGGTGTGGAGCTTCTGGCTTCTCGGACTGCTGGTTGTGCTGCTGCAATCGGCGGGCCAGGCTGTCGGGTGGGGTTTTCAGTTGCAGCAACCGGGCTTCGTGTTGGCAATGTTCCTGCTCTTTCTCCTGATCGGTGCCAATCTGATGGGCCTTTTCGAGGTGGGCGGGGGCGCGATGCGCTGGGCATCGGCGCCCCAGTTCGGAGCCTTCGGCTCCGGGGTACTTGCCGTGATCGTGGCCACGCCCTGCACCGCTCCCTTCATGGGGGTGGCGCTTGGTGTGAGCCTGGGTCAGGGGCCGATCGAAGCGATGGCGGTGTTCACCGCGCTTGCGCTTGGCATGACCTCGCCCTACCTGATCCTGGTGTTCAGGCCGGGACTGATCCGCCGCTTGCCAAGGCCGGGGGCGTGGATGGACTGGATGCGCAAGGGGCTCGCCTTTCCCATGTTCCTTGCGGCGGTCTGGCTTGCCTGGGTCTTTGTGTTGCAGACCACGAGCCAGTCGGTTCTCTGGCTCGGACTTTCCTCCGTGCTGCTCTTTGCCGCCTGCTGGCTCTACGGAAGCCATGTCCAGCCGGGTCTGATGCGCTCGGAGCCCCGCAGCGTGAGCGCCGGGCTGAGCGCCTTGCTGCTTGCCCTTGCGGTTCTTGCGCCGCTCGCAGCGCTCGCGCCCGAGGAGCCCCTGGAGCCTTCGCGCGTGGGCGAAGCGCCGGGCAGTCTGCGCAGCGCAACGCCGGTCACCGCGCTGGCCACTGCGCCAGCGTCCCAACCCGGTCCGGCCGCAACTGCGGCGTGGGCACCGTGGTCGAGGTCGGCGGTGGAGGCTTCCCTCAACGCAGATCGCATTGTGTTCGTGGATTTCACCGCAGCCTGGTGCGTGAGTTGCCAGGCCAACAAACAGCTCGTGCTGGGAACTCAGCGGGTGAGTGAGCTCTTCAGTACGGCAGGGGTACACAGCTTTCGTGCTGACTGGACCCGCCAGGATCCCGAGATCACGCAGGAGCTTCAGCGCTACGGCAGGCGGGGAGTACCCATGTACCTGGTGTTGCGTCAGGGGCGCGAGCCGCTGGTACTTCCCGAGGTACTCACCTACGGTCTGGTGCGCGACGCAGTTGCTTCGCTCGGGCGTTGATCGGTGACCAGGCCGATGCGGCGCAGGCCGGCCTCCTGGGCGGCGCCGATCAGGAACGTGATCTCGCGGTAGGCCAGGGCAGCGTCGGCGCGCAACTGCAACTCGGGCTGGGGCCTGCGCTGTGCAGCCTCGCGCAGGAGCGCAGCTAGGTCTTCCCGGCGCGCGAGGGGCTCGCCTGCAAATCGAAGGCGGCCCTCCCGATCGATCTCGAGCAGAACCGGCTCTTCCCCTTGCGCTTCGGGCTCGGCGGCGGCATTGGCCACCGCCGCAGTCGCCTCGGGCAATTCCATCTTCATGCGTGGAAGCAGCGCTGGGGTGGTGACCATGAAAATCACCAGCAGCACCAGCATCACATCCACAAACGGCGTGACGTTGATGTCACGGATGGCGTCGCGCCCCTCGAGCGCCTCACCTCCCGGATAGGTGCCCGGGCGTTTCAGCGGGCTGTCCCGGCTCGGAGTGCTCCCGTGGGGGCCTGCGGCGTTCACGGCGATTGAAGTGCCGCGCAGGCTGGCGTTATCCGCGGGTTGCCGCAGCGGTTGAGAAGCGGGCATCGTCGATCCGGCGAAGATCGTCGGCCATGTTCCAGAGGGCCTCGGCGAGATGCGCCCGTTCGCGCGAGAAGCGGTTGTAGGCGATCACGGCCGGCAGGGCCACCACAATGCCCGCAGCCGTCATCAGAAGCGCCTCGCCCATCGGCGCAGCCACCTGCTGGATCGATCCCTCACCCGCGTCGGCGATGGCGGTGAGCGCCTCGAAGATCCCCCAGACCGTTCCGAAAAGTCCCACGAAGGGCGCGGTGGATGCGATCGACGCAAGCATCCCGAGACCGGTGCCAAGTGCCCGGTCGAGTTGGCCGAGTGCATCGCGCAGGGCGAGGTCGCGACGCTGGGTGGAGGGCAGCTGGGCGTAGGTGCCGCTTGCAAACGACCCGGGCTCGAGCGCTTCCAGCAGGCTGTCGCAGGGGTTGCCACGCGTTGCGAGGGGTGCTTCGCG
>VGHO01000135.1 GCA_016868175.1 Betaproteobacteria bacterium | reverse complement strand
CCCAGATCGTGAGCTGCTCTCGGGCTGCTGCCCTGAAGGTATCGCCAGCGGCAAGGAGCACTGTCTTACCCTCCCGCTGCACATGGCGCGCGAGCTTGCCGATCGACGTGGTCTTCCCGGCGCCGTTTACCCCGGCAATCATGATGACCAACGGGGTCACCCGATCAAGGTCGATTCCGCCTTCAAGAACCCTCAGACGCTCGACCAGGATCTGTCGCAGGCATCGACGCACCGATTCCCCGTCGCGAAGTTTGAGCGACTTGATGCGTGCGCGCAATTCGGCGATCAACGATTGCGACGCGGCAACTCCCACATCCGCGCAGATCATCGCAGCTTCGAGGTCCTCAAGGAGAGCCTCATCGATCTCCACCAGCCCAAAGAAACCCGCGAGCTGCCCCCGAGTCTTGCTGAGTCCTCGCTTGAGTCGCGCAAGCCAGCCTCCGCCTTGTTCCTGGGCGGCAGAGGGCGCGGCATCCTCGGAACCAGAGTGCGCTGGCGCTAGGGCCGGTGCTGTCGGACTGACTGAAGCAGCATGTTCTGGCGACAGCGTGGTCGCGCCAGACGGAACCAGAGCGGCCGTTGGGCCCGTTGGAGCGGCTTGAGCAGGAGGAGCAGGGTGGGCCTGTTGGGCAGGCAGGGCAGGCTGATCCTCGTGCGCTATCTCCCGTGACTGCGACGCCTGCTCGGCTGTCGAATCCCTTGTTAGCCCCTTGATGAACGACCATAGCCCGGAGCCCGCAGTCTTGCCTTCCGGAGCAGGCGGCGGCGCTTCTTCAGCCTCGGGTTTCTTGCGCCTGAAGAAGCCAAACATTTGTGGTGTGCCTTGGGGAGTGGGAAGATCGGCGGAGATGCGCGGGTTCGGGACGCTCCGAATTGTACGAGTCGACCTTGAATCCGACGCCGGAACAGCGAGGCAGCATTGAGGGCAGCCGCACCACAGGCCCGCGGTCGGGTACGGATCATTGGCGGAGTCTGGCGCTCGCGGCAGATTCCGGTGCCCGCGATTGCGGGTCTGCGGCCCACCCCGGACCGCGTGCGGCAAACGGTGTTTGACTGGCTCGGTCATCTCGGGTCGGGCCGGTGGCAAAGCCTTAGCGGCACGCGGATCCTGGACGCTTTTGCCGGTTGCGGCGCACTTGGCTTCGAGGCAGCTTCGCGCGGAGCCTCTGAAGTGCACTTGCTGGAGAACCACCCGCGCGCACTGGCCTCGCTGAGGCACGCCAAGGCACTGCTCGATGCGACCCAAGTGTGCGTCCACGCAGCCGATGCGCTGCACTTCATGGATGCGGTGGCAGTGCGGGGCGATCGCTTCGACCTTGTGTTCCTCGATCCACCCTTCGCGAGCGGCCTGATTCTTCCGGCGCTTGAGCGAGCCGCGCGCTGTCTCGCACCGCACGGGCTCGTCTACCTCGAGGCGGCCCGATCCTGGGAGAGCCTTCATCCAGGGCAGGCTCCGACGGACTTCAGCGTGCTGCGGCAAGCGCGTGCGGGCGGGGTGCACTACCATTTGCTGCAGCATCGGGCTTGAGAAAGCGCAAGGCCCTGGCGAACAACCCGCTGCGCGAGCGGTCCGAAACGGGGCCATAAGAGGGAGGGCAAGATGGCAGTCGCGATCTATCCGGGCACTTTCGATCCGCTTACCCGCGGGCATGAAGACATCGTGGTCCGCGCGGTTGCGCTCTTTGACACGGTGGTGCTTGCGGTCGCACGAAGCCGTTCCAAGTCAACGCTCTTTGATCTCGAGGAGCGCATGCAGATTGCGCGCGAAGTGTTTTCCGGCGAAGCCCGCGTGCGGGTCATTGCCTTCAGCGGATTACTCGTTGATGCGATGCGCGAACAGGGTGCCACCGTAGCGATCCGTGGAGTCAGGTCCCTGAGCGACTTCGACTACGAAACGCCGATGGCAGCGATGAACCGCCGAATGATGCCCACGATGGAAACCATCTTTCTTCTTCCCTCCGCCGAGACCGCGCATCTATCGGGAACTCTCGTCCGGGAAATTGCGCGGATGGGCGGCGACTACACAGCTTTTGTTCCGGCTGTCGCTGCGCAGTGGCTCTCGCGCAAACTCGCGAAGCAGGGCGAGCAGGGCGAGCACGGAGCAGGCAACGACTGACCGGCAATCAGGTGCCCACTTGCCGAGGGCTACGCTGCGCCTGACCGGCTCCTGAGCCGCGACGCGTCGGCGCCTGCCTGACGGTCGGCCGGCGACCAACCAGTGAAACGCGCGGTGAAAGGGGGGCAGGTGCTCAGATCGCCACCAGCGCGATCGCGTCGAACACGCGCACTGCCCGCCAGGCGTCGATCTCGGCGCGAAGGCTCGCATGACTGAGGGGATGCTGAGCAAGCCACGCCGCAGACAATTCAATGCGTACTTCGCGCTGCCGGGCAAACAGAGCCGGCAGCAGCACCTCCGAGTTGTCCCTTCGACGGTGCAGAATCACTGCGATGCGCAGACTCAGCACCATCAACCAGTCTCTTTCCCGATGCAACAGGCCCTGAAGCTTGCGGAGCGACCCGGTTTGCCCGAGCGCCAGATTGGCGAGGCGAGTCTTCTCGCTGAGGGAAAACCCAGGCATCTCCGAGTGCAACAGGATGTAGCCCGAGTGCTTGTGGTAGTCGGCCTGGGCGATTGAAAAGCCCACTTCGCCAAGGCGCGCGGCCCAGCCCAGTACGGTGCGTTCGCTCTGCAACTCCTCGCGAACCCCCCGGGCAGCCTGATCGAAGAGCGCCATTGCGGTTTCCGCCACACGGTCGGCATGCACTGTGTCCACGCCGTAACGGCGCTGGAGCGCGTCAACGGTGATTGCGCGCATATCCTGACCAGTCTCGCGGCCCAGAAGGTCGTAGAGCACGCCCTCGCGCAAGGCGGCTGGGCAGTAGCGCATGGATTCGAGTCCGAATTCTTCGAAGACTGCGCGCATCACTGCGATACCGCCTGCGATCACGGGCCTGCGGTCGGCCCGAAGCCCCTTGACATCGAGCCTTTCCACGTGACCTGCCCGGACAAGCAGGCGCTGCAGTTCGGCCAGTGCGTGCCGGTCGAGAACCTCACGCTGGAAACTCAGGTTCGCCAGGTGCGAGAGCGCCTTCGCGGTGCCCGAGGTGCCCACGGCGTAGCGCCAACCTCTGGCGCGAAACTGCACTCCAACCGCTCCCAGTGCGGCCCGCGCGTGTGCAACAGCCTCTTCGATGGATTCGCGGGTCACGGCTCCGTCGGGAAAGTAACGTCGGGTCCAGCTCACACAACCCACGTAGCAGGACTCAAGTCGCTCAGGCTGCTGATCGGTCCCCAGGATGCACTCCGTTGAACCGCCGCCGATGTCCACCACCAGACGCCGCTCGCCATCGCTGGGTAACTCGTGCGCTGCGCCCTCGTAGATGAGCCGGGCTTCCTCAACCCCAGAGATCACCTCGATCGGAAAGCCGAGCGCCGCCTCCGCACCGAGGAGAAAATGCCTGGCGTTTGTAGCTACGCGAAAAGTATTCGTGGCCACCGCGCGGACCCGGTTGGGTCCGAAGGAGCGCAGCCGCTCGGCAAAGCGGTTGAGTGCAAGGATTGCTCTTTGTTGAGATTCGGCGTCGAGATGACCGTCAGGCTGCAGTCCGGCGGCCAGACGCACAGTCTCTTTCAGGATGTCGAGGGGGAGAATCTGTGCGCCGAGCGCCGATTGCCGTACTCTCCCGATGAGCAGTCTGAAGCTGTTGGAGCCGAGGTCAACTGCGGCGAGCAGTTCGGATGCGTTCATCTCTGCCATGAGGACTGAAAAGGTGATCGTGAACGACGAAGAGGCGGCCCCCGCAGGGGATGCACATCGCAAGGCTTCCGTCAGGGCGAAGCCAGCGAAACGCGCAAGGCTAGCGGCTGCGAGCCGATCGGGCAAATCTGTCGCCGAAGATCGACCGGAGGCTCCGGCCGATGATCCACCAGAGGCTCCGGCCGATGAGCACTGGCACGGTTCGGCCTCCGACCCCTTCGTGAACCGTGAACTCGCGCTGCTCGCCTTCAATGAGAGGGTGCTGGCACAAGCCGAAGACCCGCGGGTTCCCCCCCTCGAGCGTCTGCGCTACCTCACGATCGTTTCGAACAACCTCGACGAATTCTTCGAGATACGGGTGGCAGAACTGAAGCAGTTAGCCGAGGGTCACCAGGAGAATGCCGACGCGATCCGGGTTCTCAAGGCGGTGCGCAAGAGGGCTGGCGCGCTGGTCCGACGCCAGTACGCGCTTCTCAACCGCGAACTGCTGCCTGCGCTGCAGGCCGAGGGCGTGGTGATTCACCTGAGCGAACACTGGACGCCGGCACTGCGCCAATGGGCCGAGCAGTTCTTCCACAGCGAGGTTGAGCCGCTTCTCACTCCCATCGCGCTGGATCCGGTGCACCCATTTCCCAGGGTGCTGAACAAGTCGCTCAACTTTGTTGTGGATCTCGATGGCCGCGACGCCTTCGGCCGCGATGTGCATATCGCGATCGTTCAGGCGCCCCGCTCGCTCCCGCGGGTGCTGAGTGTTCCGCCGGAAGTGTCGGGTCAACCCCATGGCCTGATGCTGCTTACCTCGGTGGTGCAGGGCTTCATGCATGTGCTCTTTCCGGGGCTCGAAGTGGTGAGTTCGCATCAGTTTCGGGTAACACGCAACAGCGACCTTTACGTGGACGATGAAGAGGTCACCGACCTCAAGGCAGCGCTGCGCGACGAACTGGTCCAGCGTCATTTCGGCGACGCGGTGCGGATCGAAGTCTCCTCCTCCTGCCCCGAGGTCCTTTGCAAGCGGTTGCGACGCGAGTTCTCGCTCGAAGAAGACGACGTCTACCCGGTGGATGGCCCGGTGAATCTTGTGAGGCTCCAACAGGTGATCGACCTTGTTGACCGGCCGGATCTGAAGTTCGCAGGCTTCGTCCCTGCCTGGCCTTCGGCGCTCAGCGCGTCGCGCAACGAACTCTTCGACCGTATTCGCGCCGCAGATATCCTGCTCCACCATCCGTATGAGAGTTTCGAGCCCGTCCAGCGCTTTCTGAGCAGCGCAGCAAGCGACCCGGCGGTGGTTGCCATCAAGCAGACGGTGTACAGGACCGGTGCCGACTCCGGGGTGATGGAGTCGCTCATCGAGGCCGCAAGGAGGGGAAAGGAGGTCACTGTCGTCCTTGAGCTCATGGCCAGGTTCGACGAGGAGACCAACATGCAGTGGGCCTCACGTCTCGAATCGGTGGGCGCGCTGGTTGTGTATGGGGTGGTGGGTCACAAGACCCATGCAAAGATGGCAATGGTGGTTCGCCGCGAGGGAAAGCGGCTGGTGCGCTATGTGCACCTGGGCACCGGCAACTACCATCCCCGTACCGCTCGCATCTACGAGGACTTCGGCCTGCTCACCGCGCACCCGGGGATGTGTGCGGATGTGCACGAGGTCTTCAGGCGCCTGACAGGGCTGGGTCAGGCGGGCCAACTCAAGCACCTCGCGCAGGCGCCCTTCACCCTGATGCCGATGGTGCTCGAGGCGATCGAGCGTGAAGCCCAGCACGCGCGTGCTGGCCGCAAGGCGTTGATCCGTGCCAAGCTCAATGCCCTGATTGATCCACAGGTGATTGAGGCTCTCTACGACGCCAACCGGAGTGGCGTGAAGATCGATCTCATCGTGCGCGGGGTCTGCGCGCTCAGGCCTGGTGTGAAGGGATTCTCCGAGAACATCACAGTCCGATCGGTGATCGGGCGCTTTCTCGAGCACAGTCGCGTCTATTACTTCCTTAACGACGGCGCCCACGACATCTGGTTGTCGTCGGCCGACTGGATGCAGCGCAATCTTCGCAGAAGGGTGGAGGTGGCGTTTCCAATCCTGGATCCCGCCGTGAAAAAGCGCGTGATGGAGGAATCGTTACGGGTCCACCTGGAGGACAACCCAACGGCGTGGACGATGAATGCGCGAGCCGAGTATACGCAGGAGCTGCCTGTTACCCACCTGGCCGAGGTGGCGGCGCGGGGTGAGCTTGAGGCGCGCGGCCTGATTCTCGGGAGCCAGAGCAGTTCACAGCAGGCCTTGCTGCTTGGCTTTTCGGCAAACCGCGCGAAGCCTGCGTTGCTCAAGGCGCGGGCAGGCGTGCCTGCCCGCCAACTCTCGTGAATCCAGGGTATCCCCACACGATGCGAACCACCCGCTGCAGGATCCGCGGATGAGGGTAGGAACGGAGCCGCAGTTGTTTTTTTGCCTGATTCGCGGGTTCTTCTGGAGCTTTGAGTGTAAGGAAATGCAACTAAGCGAATAATATCCGTATCCTGAACCAAAGTATGTACCGCGTGGCCGAATTACTGCTAATTTTCGGTCCGATGAAAAAGTCTCTCGTCCAGATCGGCACTTTGAGTGCCGGGGTGGCCCTGTCACTCACCCCGAACCTCGGCTTTGCCGCCGAGATTCCCTTCAATCCCTTCGAGTGGGCGGGGAGTGTATTGATCATCGCGCTTGCGGTTGTCTCGGTGGGCCTGATTGCCGAGGCCTCAAGCGATGTGGTCGACGCCGGTCTCAAGGCCGTGGGCTATGAAAAAAAGATGTCGCCAGAGGACAAGGCGCGACGCGACGAAGCCATCAAGCGGGCAGGGGCTCGCGAAGAAGCGGCCCGGCACCAAGTTGGAATGCCGGCAGTTGCCACCACCTCGGCGCTTGAACAACTGCAGCTTGCACAAGCCGCGCAGGCGGCCAAGGCAGAGGAAGAGGGTCTGGAGCCCATCGATCCCAAGGGGTGATATCGGCGCGCGCAGGCCCTCGATCAGCGCCTGCCGCTCGGGCAGGTGGGCACGCTCCCCCATGTCGCCGGCCACGGTGCGCCAGGGCTTTTAGCCACCCGCGGCCTGCGAAGAGTGTGCCCACCCGGGCTTCAACGCCGTCTGACACCGCGAGAAGCGCGTTCACTCCGAACAGGGTTGGCAGCTCCGCCTGATAAGTCTGCAGTTGCTGGAAGGCGCTCCAGATGGTGACGTTCCCGGTGGCGGCGTTCTCGAACTCCAGCACGCCCAGCTAAAGCCCGTTGACGAACAGCACCACATCCGGCCGGCAGCTTGACGAGGTCACGCGCCCGCATGCGCTCGTCGCGCGCCTCGGCCAGGGTGAAGCTGCCGCCGTCGCGGCGGGCCTTGGCCTGTTCGGGCGTCTCGCCCCGGGGCGCCACGGCGTCGTCGCCGATGGCGAACATGCTCCCCTTCGTCACCCCGTTGGTGGTGAGCTTGAAGCGGTAGCGCCAGGCCTTCACGCCGTTGGGCTTGACCTCCAGCACCAGGCCGCCGCCGCCGGCGAGCTTGTAGGCCGTCTCGCGCGGGCGGGCCGCGCGGCACTGGGTATCGGTGAGCATGGGCGCCTCGAAGGGTTGGCGACCGTACCCACCTATTTTCGGGGTGGCGAACGGTCCATACCTGCGACGCTTTCCACTTCCGGATCGGCTGGCAACGGTACCCGGCGGCACCGATCTAACCATATTGCCTCTT